>CALGYB010000099.1 GCA_937935075.1 uncultured Roseiflexus sp.
TGGATGGCGCGCTTTCGCCGGCTGGCGCGCGATGATGAGCGGTTGCCGGAGACCTTGGCGGGATTGCATGTTCTGGCCTTTGCGATGCTCATGCTAAAGCGGTTCATTACCGTTATGCTCGAAAGTACATAACAGGCTCTAGGAGAGGCGTTGCACCGCAACGTCTTGCAACGTTGAAGGTTGAACGTTGCGCGAGGCGAGAAACCCGGTTCCTGGTTCTCAGAACCTCTGACCATCGTTTGCGGCGCCCTCCTGAAGGTGGTACTATACCCGACGCCGGCATCCTGTCGATGAGCGAGGGAGACGTATGACGGTCGAAGCGCACGCCGATTCGTTGAGAATAACCCGCAGTGACGGGCTGGAAGTCGATCTCGCGCCGCTTCAGGGTCTCTGGACGGAGGAGCAGTATCTGCGTCTCACCGAACAGACCAACCTCCTGATAGAGTTTACTGACGGTTGTATCGAGGTGCTGCCGATGCCCACCAGTCGCCATCAGACGATCCTGCTCCTCCTGTACGAACGACTGAAAGCGGCAGTGCCGGGAGGAAAAGTGCTGGTGGCGCCGCTGCGGTTGCGCCTGCGACCCGGCAAGTTTCGTGACCCCGATATTGTGTTGTTGCAGTCTGCTGACGATCCGCGCTATCAGGACGCATTCTGGCCTGGCGCCGACCTTGTGGTTGAGGTTGTCAGCCCCGACCGACCGGAGCGTGATACCGAAGAGAAAGTGCGCGACTACGCCGGGGCGGGCATCCCCGAATACTGGATTGTCAATCCGCTCGATGAGACGGTGACGGTGTTGACGCTCGCAGGAGAAGCGTACACGCCGCACGGCGTCTTTCGTCGGGGGCAGCGCGCGCGCTCGAAGTTGCTCGATGGTTTTGGCGTCGTGGTTGATGAGATTTTTGATGTGCAATAGCAGGGAAACACGTATGCGCTCTCGATGGTTGATACTGCTCCTGACGACGCTGCTGATCGCTGCGTGCGGACAGCAGCCGACGCGCACCGGCGGTCCGGTGACGCCGGTCTTCGCCTTTACCGAAGCAGTGGTTGGTCCGAATCGCATCGCGCTGGGGCTGGTGCGTGACGGTTCACCCGTCAATGATCCAGGGGCGAAGATTCATTTGCGCTTCTTCGACCTGAACGATACGAGTGCGCCGGTCAAGATCGAGGCGGATGCGATCTACTATGGCCAGGGATTGCCGGCGGCAATCTATGTCGCCTACCCGACATTCGACCGGGCGGGCAATTGGGGGATCGAGGTACAGACCACGCTCAGCGGTCAATCGGAGCCGAGCGTCGCGCGCTTGCGCCTTGAGGTGAAGGAGCGTTCAGAGGTTCCCAATGTGGGGGATCGAGCGATTTCAGTGAAGACGCCGACCGTCCGTGATGTGCCCGATCCATCGCACCTCTCGTCAGGGCGCGTCGAAGACCTTTCGATGTATCAGATCAGTCTCGATGAGGCATTGCAAAACGGCAAACCGACCGCGCTGCTCTTCGCCACGCCGGCCTTCTGCCGCACGGCGGTGTGCGCCCCCAGCCTGAGCGTGATGCAGGAGTTGCAGAAAACCTACGGCGACCGCATGAACTTTATTCACGTCGAGGTTTTCCGCTATCCGTTCCGCGAGTCGTTCGAGGCGCAGACGGCAATTTTCCAGAAACTGGCGCAGGAAGGGCGCGCGCCACGCCCTGAAGAGCGCAATGTGGGGCTTTCCGACCCGATGATCGCGTGGGGATTGCAGTCGGAGCCGTGGCTGTTCCTGATCGATGCGAACGGCGTGATCGTGGCGCGGTACGAGGGCGGCATCACCCGCGAAGAAATGACCCCGGCGCTGGAGAACCTGATTGCGGGTAAGCCGCCGCAGGGCGGGGGGTGATGTTTCAGAGCGCGGTTTCACCTGCCGTTGGAACCACAGAGGCATAGAGGGCACAGAGCCAAATGTGCGCCTTCGCGCCTGCACCCTTTGCACCTGGCATGTGAGGGCAAGGGGGCGCCCCTACGCACCTGCAACGTGCGCTGGTGCGGCGCGACGCTATGTGCCGGCGCCGTGCAACGTCGTTACGTGGAACGTTCGCACGTTCAACGTTCAACGTGCATTCCCGCTTCCTGTACAAACGCCTGGAACACCCGCGCCCAACGCGGATCGGCGTTGTTCCACAGCATCTCCGGGTGACACTGCACTCCCACGACCCATGCGGGTGACACAGCCTCAACTGCTTCGATAACCCCATCAGGGGCGCGGGCGGTCACGCGCAGCGCCGGCGCAACGTCGCGGAGCGCCTGGTGATGGAGCGTGTTGACCATCACTTCTGTCGCGCCGAGCAGATCGGCAAGGCGCGCGCCGCGCTCGATGACGATAGGGTGCGCCAGATGCGCCATATCCTTGCGGTCGGTCGACTCGTTGTGGTTCAGGGCGCCTTCGATTTCGGCAGGAATATCCTGGTACAATGTACCGCCAAGCGCAACATTCAGCAGTTGAATGCCGCGGCAGATCGCCAGCACTGGTTTTCCATCACGGATCGCCCATTGTGTCAATGTGATCTCGACATCGTCCTGTAAGGGATCGGGATCGCCCAATTTGGGATGGCGCGGAGCGCCGTAGCGCGCGGGATCGATGTCCTCGCCGCCAGCCAGGAGCAAGCCGTCAATCTGCTGATACAGCCTTTCCAGCACCTCACCGTTCGTCGTGAGATGGATGAGGAGCGGAGCGCCTCCAGCCGCTTCGATTGCCTGGAGGTACTCGATGACGTTGCCGTAGATTTTGGGAAACCAGGCGTCGTTTTGAGCGAAGAAGGCGATGCCCAGCAGACACGGAACGCCGATGATCGGTCGGTGTGTGTGGAACACAGGGAACTCCTCGTCACTGTTTCTGTACAGACATATCGTATCATACCAGCAGACCTTAACGGTTGGGGACGTCTTTGACCTCTTTTGCGAGCCGTTGCACGCAACGGCTCTGCGGGCGCCGCTCCCGTCGCCCGGGCGAGCCAGCGGCGCGCCCCTCCCTGCACCCTGCCCCCGTCGTCCGGGCGCGCCAGTGGCGGGGTGCAGGCATGATTTGACAGGAACCACTGCGGTTCTGGCAGACGGCGCCCGCGCCCTCCCTGCACCCTGCACCTGTCCCCGGACGCGCCAGCGGCGCGCCCCTATGTCGCCCGGAACGTACAACGTTCAACGGTTCGCGCCATTGTGCTGTATCACGGCGCGCCATTGCGGTGCAACGTCTCTACCGCTTCAATCTTCCCGCCTGCAACCCCTCCCGCCTCTCGCCTCGATTTGACACCCGCACCGGCGGCGGTGGTAGACGGCGGGCTGGTCGTGTTTCCGGCGAACCCGCCTCTGGCCTCGACTTGACACCCGCATCGGCGGCGGCTATGATCCGCGCACCGTGCATCCCAAAGGAGTAAGCCATGCGTCTGGTCACGTTTCAGTTTATTGACCGGCAACCACGCGTTGGGGCGGTGATGGGCGACACCATCATCGACCTGGCTGCCGCAGCGCCGCTGGTGTTCGACGATCCGCCTCCGCCTCCCTGGAGTCTGCTCGATGTGCTGGAAGGGACGCCGGATGGTATGGGTCTCGATGGGGCAGCGGAGATTGCGGCGGCAGTGATCGATCAGATCAGCGGCGCTGATGACGAGCGCATGGGAACCACGCAGTATGGACCGCTGACGATTGGCGGCGTCGAGATGCTGATCCCGCTCGATGAAACGCGCCTGCTGGCGCCGCTGCCGCACCCTTCAAGTCTGCGCTGCTTCGAGGCAAGCGAACAGCACATGGCTGCGCTTGCCCGTCTTCACGGGGGCGGCGTGCCGTACTACTGGTACGAACGCCCGCTCTTCACCTTCGGCAACCACGCCGCCGTCTACGGACCCGATGCGCAGATACCGCTGCCGCGCACGATGGCGTTCGATTACGAACTCGAAGTCGCCTGCGTCATTGGTCGCGCCGGTCGTAACATTTCCCCTGAGGAGGCGAACGATTACATCGCCGGGTACATGCTGCTGAACGACTGGACGGCGCGTGATGTTCAGCACGAAGAACTGATTGCAGGGTTTGCCTTCAGCAAAAGCAAGGACGCCGCCACATCGCTCGGACCCTGGCTTGCCACACCCGAAGAACTGGACGAATACGCGCTTGACGGCGGGCATTTCAATCTCGTCGTGATCGCCCGCGTCAATGGCGTCGAACAGTCGCGCGGCAACCTCCGCGACTTGACCTACACCTTCGCGCAGATGATCGCCGCGGCTTCACAGGATTGCACGTTGTACCCCGGCGACATCATCGCCTGTGGTGCGATCGGCGGTTCGCTCCTCGAGTCGACCGACGGTCGAGGTCCCTGGCTCGAACCCAACGATCTGGTCGAACTCGAGGCTGCCGGTCTCGGCGCCCTCCGAAACCGCATTGTTGCGTGAGCGCGTGTCCGCAAAAGTTCATTGGACGGGTGAAGGCGCCGCCTGTGCCTCTCCAACGCTTTTCCTGGTTCCATCTCTTCGTAATAGCACTGGCGGCGCTGTTGATGGCCACGGGTGCAGCCATTGGCGCCGGTCCGCCGCTCTGCGACGTTGGCGCGGGTGAAGATGTCGGATGCGCCCGTGGCTTTGAGACGCGCGAACGTGATGGGTATGGGTCGTTTCGCTGGACGGACGGACATGCAGGTATGGTCCTCGCTGCTGCTGGATATGGCGGTCCACATATTATCGAAGTCGTGATGGCAGCCCCTCGTCCACCTGATGCACCCCGACCGTCCACGTTGTTCTCGACCAGCGCCGCCTCGATCATCGTTCCGCTGTCGGATGCGCCCCGGCGCTATCGTCTCATGCATCCACCCGGTTTTCCGGCGGGGGATGCCATGCGCATAACGATCCAGAGCGATACCTGGAAGCCGCCCGGCGATCGCCGCAGTCTCGGCGTTCTCGTGTATCGGGCGCGAGCGAAGCCGCTCGGTGCGCCTGTACTGCCCTCGGTGCAGCACACCTTCGCGTTGCTGGCGATTGGTCTTGCGGCTGCGCTTGTGGCGCCTCCGGGGGTGCGCCCTGCAGTGCACACCGCCATTGCACTTGCTGCCATCGGGGTATGGGGCGCGCTGTGGGTCTGGCTGCCGGCGCGCACCGCGCCATTTCTGCCGCTCTATGCGCTTCTGCTGGGGAGTGCGGCGCTCCTGTTCATCCGCGCAGAGCGACGCGCACCGCAGCGGCAAAGGCGAACCTGGAGGGAACCCGCGTGGCTGGCGGCCATCGGCGGCGTGGCGCTCGATGCGCTCTTTGTCGCCGGCATTGCGCGTGGTTGGTGGGTTGTGCCGGTGATTGCAGCACAGGCGGCGCTCGTCGTATGGGGAATGGGGAGCGCTGCCGGACGCTCCTGGTCGCTGACCGACCTGCTGCGGATCGCGCTGGCGGTTCGTCTGCTGGCGCTCCTGGCGCGCCTGCTCAGCGGCGAAATCGGCAGCGACCCGGACGTTGAACTGTTCTACAACTACGGGCGCGCCACGCTGGAACTGGGTCTGCCGGTCGTCGAGTATCCTTCTGGCGCGCTGATCCCGTGGGCAGTGCTGGCGCTCCCTGCAAGCCGTGAATGCTTTGCGCTGGCATTACCGCTCTTGAACACCGCCGCCGACCTGTTCATCGTTTGGGCGATCTGGCAGGTGGGTGTTCAGCGCCGTGCAGCAGAAGAAAGTGACAGCGCAGCGGCGCCAGCGTGCTTCTATGCGCTGTCGCCGCTGTTGCTCCCCTTCTGGCACGGCAAGTACGACGCGCTGCCAACGGCGTTTCTGGCGCTGGGGCTGGCGGCGTTTGCACAACGGCGCATGGGTTGGAGCGGTGTGGCGCTTGGCATTGGCGGCGCGCTGAAGTGGACGCCGTGGCTGGCAGCGCCTGTGCTGGCGCTTGGATTGATGCGCTCACGCCGCACGTTCGCGCCTGCGTCATTGCTGGCATTTGCCGCGGGCGGGGCGGTTGCAGTTGCAGCAATGTCTCTTCCGTTTGCTTTGATGAATTGGGAACGTTTTCTGGCGCCATACACGTTACAGGGCGGGCGCGCCATCACCGGGGAAAGCCTCTGGTTCCCGGCGTTCCTGCTCAGCACGCCGGAGTACTGGTCGCGCCTGCCGGCGCCGTGGGGTTCGGTCGAAACAGGTCGAGTGTTCCTGGGGATGGCGATTGCTGTTCAGGGTATGGCGCTGGCGGGGCTGATCCTGAACGCATTACGATTGTCGCTCCCGGTGTGGCGGCTGATAGCGCTGGCGGCGCTGGCGCCGGCCACATTCCTGCTGCTCAACCGCGTCTTCAGCCCGCAGTACATGGTGACGATAACGGCAGCGGCGCTGATTGCCAGCGCCGCTGTTGGTGTTCCTTCATCTGTGGTCCGCCGGATTATTCTGTTGTTGACCCTTGCTCAGGCTGCCAATCTGCTGGTCTGGCCCAATACGGTTTCCTGGTGGCCTCTGGCATCGACGGTCATGTTCGTGACTTCGCTAAGCGCCTTGGCGTGGCTCTTTGCATCTGCGGTTCGATTACCGTCCCACTTCCATCACCGTGGGGAAGGCGCCGATCTGTAGCATCATCGCCGAACCGTCATAACTCCACCATGCCTCAGCGATCTTGCCTTCCACAAACCGCTCGATCGTCACTCCCTGGAGGGTGACCGCATTGTAGCTTGGCGGAATTGACCCATAGAATCCCGTGTGCGTACCGGTCCAGCTCCAGCGAACCGCGACCCGGTCGCGCTCGGCAATCAGGTCTTCGATCGTCATGTGCATATCCGGGAACGCGGTGCGTAAGCGTTCGATCCAGCGTTTGAGCGCTTTCGCATTGCGCACCTGATGCGCCGATGGGTCATGATTGACAAATCCGGGGGCGAACACTTCGTCGATGACTTCAAGCCGACCCTGGTTCCATGCGGCTTCGGCGACATATCGCGCGATCGCACGATTTGCTTCGACATACATCGGGAAAGCCTCCTTGTCTGTGCTGACGTTGCACCTCGGCAACATTGCCGATTTTGAGTAAGCGCGTCTTTGCGTCTCTGCCCGCCGCACAGCGTCGCCGAAAGTGACGACGCATCGCTGTCCGCGCCGGTTGCGTCAGAGGTGATGATACACGAGGGATGACCCTGCCGCATTCAAGGCGGAGTCATCCCTCTACCACTGCATGATACTCCTTGATCCAGTGATTTGAGTAGAGGTGTCCTGTCCAAAAGTAATCGTCTCGCAACTATTGGGTTCCCAGGGTTTTCCGTCCGGCAGAATGAGCAGGCTTGATGTTGCGACGTCATCAGCATGTGCGCTCTGGACGGAAGACCCTGCGCGTATTTCGTTGTATGATGCGTACAAGACACATGCGTGGCTGACATCTCTATCGAAGATCAGACATCGCAGGAAAATCTGGCGACAATATCATGACAAACGTTATCATCATAGGCGGCGGCATCGGCGGGTTATGCGCCGCACTTGCCCTGCAACAGCGCAGCATTGACGCCGTGGTGTATGAACGCGCCGCCAAACCGCGCGATGCCGGCGCAGGGTTGGTGCTGTGGCCGAATGCCATAAGGGTCTTGCACGCACTTGGCGTGGGGGAAGCGGTCACTGCCGCAGGGGCGCGACTGACCCGCTCGCAGATCCGGGCGGCGGATGGCAATGCGCTGTACGAAACCAACCTGGACGAACTGGCAGCCCGTTGCAGCGCACCGGTCATTGCGATCCATCGCGCGGCGCTCCATCGCGTTCTTGCGGATGCGCTCAAGCCGGGCACGCTCAGATTTGGCGCGCCATGCACCGGTTTCACACAGGATGCCCACTCGGTCGTTGCCCGGTTTCAGAATGGCAGTATTGCTCGCGCCGATCTCCTGATAGGGGCCGATGGCATTCACTCGGTCGTTCGCAAACAGATGTTTCCCAATATCCGGTTGCGCTATTCAGGATACACTGCCTGGCGCGGCGTCGTTGAAACAGCGGATGAATCCGCTCTGGGATTGACGTCCGAGTCGTGGGGACGGGGAGCGCGATTCGGCATGGTGCGAATCGACCGCAGACGAGTCTACTGGTTTGCCACGCACAATCAGCCGGCAGGAGACGCCTCTTCTCCAGAGGAGCGGAAAATGCGCCTGCTGAAGATCTTCGGCGACTGGCACGATCCCATCCGGTATCTGCTGGAAGCCACACCCGCACCAGCGATCCTGCACAACGATATTTACGATATTCCGCCGTTCACACCCTGGACGCAGGGCCGCATCACGCTGCTGGGCGATGCCGCGCATCCCACCACTCCCAACATGGGGCAGGGCGCGTGCATGGCAATCGAGTCGGCGTATGTCCTGGCGCGATCATTGCGCGCCGAAACGGATTACCCCCTTGCTCTGCGCCGCTTTGAAGCGGAACGCCGCGCCCGCACCGCATGGGTGACAAAAACCTCGTGGCGCCTTGGCGCAGGTGCGCAGATTGCGAATCCAGTTCTGTGCAGTCTGCGCGCCTGGTTGGTTCGGTTGCTGCCAGAAGACGTGCTACAATCGTTGTTCTATCGGGCGGCGCGATTCGATGTGACATGTGATCCCTTGTGCGACTGACCGCAATCTGGTGTCAGTTCTCGGTTCTCGGTTCTCGGGCATCGTCGTGAAACATCTTCTTCCTATCTTCATCTTTGTTGTCGCCACTGCCTGTTCGGTTCCGCCGCAATCGCCTGTTGAGACGCCGCAGCCGTCGCCTGCGCCGATTGCAACCGTGCCGCCAACTGCCGATGCGTTCGCTGATTACTGGGCGCGCGCCGGCGGCGAGGCTGCTCTGGGAAGACCGGTAGGCAAGCCGATCCTGCTCGACGGAGCGCCGACGCAAGTCTGTGAGCGTGGCCTGATCGCGTTCCGTTCGGGTGGTCCGACTGCGCTCCCGCTGCCGCCAGGCTGGGCGAACGGTCTGCCAGCCGATCTCGCGCGCCTGCCTGCCTCGGCGTGGCGCGCGATGCTGACGGCGCCGCCGGCTGCGACGCCATTGACTCCGCTTCGGATTCAGGTCGCCGTGCCGGGATACGCAGGGCATGCCGCTGTGCATCTCTACGACGGGCGGGCGCGCCTGATCGGGCGTTGGGATGTCACCATAGCCGATGGTGCGGGAGGCGTGGATGCGCTACCGGGAGGCGCTCTTGGCGTCCATAGCGCCTTTGTGGTTATTGATGGCGCAATCGCCGGCGGTGCGAGTCGGTTGTACACCCTCGACGCCGAAACGATGCTGGTGACCGGTCAGGAGCGCTTCGATGCGCTCTACCCGATGATCCGTCGGTTCATGGAACAGTGCGTGCTGGAATACACGCTCGACGGCGTTCCAGTGCGCGGGTATCGCTCGCCCGACAATCCACTGCTCTGGTTGCGCGATCATACGTATCAGGCGCGCGGGTTTCGCTACTTCGAGACCGACGTCACCAGTCTGATCGACGCATTTCGTCGCGCTCAGCGGCCTGATGGCAGTTTCCCCGATTTTCTGGCGCGTCCTGAACGCGGGGTGATGCGTCCCCTGCGCAAAGAGGTCGAGGCGGATGTGGAGTATCTGTTCATTCAGGCGGTGTATGAAGCCTGGCAGATGACCGGCGATGACGACTGGCTGCGAGCCAATCTCGACGCGCTGCGGCGCGCCGTGCGCTACACCATGAGCGATCCATTGCGCTGGGATGCCGAACGGGGTCTCATCAAGCGTCCGTACACGATTGACACGTGGGATTTTTCCTATGGTCCCACAACGACCGATCCCACCACCGGAAAACCGGCGCCGCGTCACTGGATTGATGACCAGACGATCTGGGGCATCTTCCATGGCGACAATACCGGTCTGGCGCATGCCCTCGAATTGCTGGCGCGTATCGAGGAGCGGGTTGGCAACCCGTCGCTGGCGCGGCAGTGGCGCGCGGAGGCGAACGGGATTATGGACCGGCTGAATGCGTTGAGCTGGAATGGACGCTTTTTCACCCATTTTGTGCCGCTGGCGCCGTTCGACGCTCCTGGCGTCGATGAGGCGGCGCAACTCAGCCTGTCGAACGCCTATGCGCTCAACCGCGGCGTGTTGCGCCCTGGTCAGGGGCGCGCCATCGTCGATGAGTACTTTCAGCGCGGATTGCAGCGCGGCGAGACATTTGCCGAATGGTACAGCATCGATCCGCCATTTCCAGAGGGAAGTTTCGGGCTTGCCGGTCGTCCCGGCGAGCGCCCCGGCGAGTATGTCAACGGCGGGTTGATGCCGCTGGTCGGCGGCGAACTGGCGCGGGGCGCATTCCGGTATGGCGCAGAGCGTTACGCCTTCGAGATCCTGCACCGCTACTATTTTTTGATCAGCACCACCGGCGCAACGTATCTCTGGTACTATCCGGCAGGCAATCCAGGCATTTCCGGCGAAGACACGCTGCCGACCGACGGATGGGGCGCATCGGCGATGCTCGGCGCGCTGTTCGAGGGCGCAGCAGGCATCGAAGATCGCGAGGCGCTGTATCGCAATGTCGTGCTCAGCCCGCGCTGGATTTTCACCCGCGATGTGGACAGCGTGCAGGCAGTTGCGCGATATGCCGCTTCGGAGGGGTATGTCGCCTACCGCTGGCAGCGGATGAGCAGCGGCGTTGAACTACAGGCGACTGGATCGGGGGAACGCTTCCGTGTGCGCATACCGTTGCCAGAGGGCGTCGCTGCACCGACTCGTGTGTCACTGAATGGTTCGGCGCAAGAATACATCATCGAAGATGCGAACGGCGTCCGTTACGTCGTTTTCGACATAAGCGCGTCGTTTGGAACCGTCCAGGTGACATGGACGATGACGCGCTAGAGCGAATCTGTTTTCGTCGAGTGCTTGCGGCGGAACGAACCTGTCAGCGCCGCCATGGTCGACTCGATGCGCAGCTGGATCATCGCCGAGAGCCAGATGAGGGGGCGCGCTGCCAGTTTGATCGGACCCCGCAACGGCGTGCGCGCAACAACCACCGTCAGGATCAGAATGCTGGCGGAAATGGCAAATTGGGTCATTTCTTCGATATGCACGCGCCACACTTCTTCCGCAAGCAGTTCCGCGCCAATCGCCAGCAGGAGCAGAAATGCACCGGTCTGAAGCGCCGGTTCCCAGGCAATCATGCGGGTGAAGATGGCGGCGGCGAAGCGCATCACGAGGATGCCGATCGCCACGCCGAGCATCACCACCCAGAACTGATCCGACAGCGCCACGGCTGCAATCACGTTATCGATGCTGAATGCCAGGTCGGCGAGTTCGATTGCCAGCACCGTGGGCCAGAACCCGCCGCGCACACGAGGGATTTCGTCGTGCCCGGCTTCGGCGCGGTGAGCGTGGTACAGTTCGGCGAAGTGGTGGAACGCCAGGTAGACCAGATACGCCGCACCAATGATACGCAGCCAGGGGACGTGAATGATAACGCTTGCCAGCGCCAGCATCAACCCGCGACCGACATATGCGCCGAGCAAGCCGACCTTGAGCGCTGCTTCGCGCTGATATCCCAGCACCCGCTGCGTCCATCCCGCCAGAAAGCGCAGTGGGCGAGGCCAGGGGATCGGACGATCATTCGGCAAGTGCGCCACCATCGCTCCCAGAACCGCAGCATTATCGATCGACAGAATGCCCTCGAGGAAGATGAGTTGGATAATAATTGTGATAGCAGCGACATGCATGGTTGCCCGCTCTCTTTTGTGGCATATTTAGACGTGCGAAATGTTCACAGGTGCTGATGGGATCTATCCACGTTTCCAATGCGCCTGGTAATGCCGACGGGGCATGTTGCCGCTGCCCCGGAAACCTGGAGTCGCACAAATATCATCAACCAACGCATGGCAGATGCCTGCCGCACCGCAGAATATGCACTTCTCTGAAACCCGGCTATAATAGCATCTGGAGAAGACGGCGTCGATGCAATGCGGGCAGTTGCCTGACAGGAAGCGCAGCGTCGTGAGAAACCTTTCGTATCGTCGAATGGCGGACATTCGAGCAACGACAGGCTTGCAGCAGCGCTCATCAACGAGCAGGCAGCGACACACATCAAAGGAACGCACTGTGACACTACCGGATGGGAAGATCTGCTTTCAACGCGTCTTTATCGGTAGATCGGCGCGTAACTTGCAATACTGAAGCCTATCATATTACACGTTGCAAGTGACAGTACAGAAGGGAGTTCGCCGATGCCCGTCGTCGCAGTAATTGGCGCCCAATGGGGCGACGAAGGGAAGGGGCATATCGTCGACATGCTCGCCGAGCGTGCACGGCTGGTCATTCGCTATGGCGGCGGCAATAACGCTGGTCACACCGTTGTCAATCGCCACGGAACCTTCAAACTTCATATTGTTCCGTCGGGCATCTTCGATCCGGCGATTGTCAATATCATCGGCAGCGGCGTGGTGGTCGATCCCGCCATTCTCCTGGAAGAGATTGCCAATCTCGAGGCGCGCGGCATATCGACGGCCAAACTCTTCGTCAGCGACCGCGCCCATGTGATCATGCCGTACCACGTGCTCCAGGACAGGTTTGATGAGTCGCTTCGCGGTGAGGCGAAAATCGGCACAACCGGGCGCGGGATTGGTCCCGCCTATGCCGACAAAATGATGCGGATCGGTATTCGCATGGGTGATCTGTTGCACGAGGAAACCCTCTTGCAGCGCCTGCGCCTGGCGCTTGAAGTCAAGAACAAGATGTTGACGACGTGGTATGGCGCGCAACCGCTCTCGCTCCATGAGACATTTCTGAAGTATCTCGAATACGGCAGCAAACTTGAGCGTCATATCACGGATGTTCACCCGATCATCCAGCGCGCGCTCGACCGTGATCTGCCGGTGCTGCTCGAAGGCGCTCAGGGAGCGCTGCTCGACATTGATCACGGCTCCTACCCGTATGTGACGTCATCGCCGCCTGGCGCAGCAGGCGCATGCCAGGGGAGCGGCATTCCGCCCGCCCGCCTCTCGTCGGTCATTGGCGTCTGCAAAGCCTATGCCACCCGTGTAGGCGAAGGTCCCTTCCCTACCGAGGTGGGGGACGAAACGGCGGCCACGCTGCGCCAGATGGGAACGCCGTGGGCTGAAGTCGGCGCCACCACCGGTCGCTTGCGACGGGTTGGCTGGTTCGATGCTGTTATGGCGCGCTACGCGGTGCGGGTCAACGGCATCGATACCCTGGCGATCACCAAGCTCGACGTGCTCGATACCTTGCCGCGCATTAAGGTCTGCGTCGGCTACCGGCGTCACGACACCGAACTCGATCATCCGCCATCAAACCCGTTCATTCTCGGGCAGGTTGAACCAATCTATGAGGAACTTCCCGGATGGCAGACGTCCACCACAGGAGTGCGCAGCTTCGAGCAACTCCCGGTCGAGGCGCGTGCATACGTGGCACGCTTATGTGAACTTGTCGGTGCGCGACTGGGGATGGTGTCGGTCGGACCAGGACACGATCAGATTATCGAAGTTCACCGCATCATCTGAGGATTACCGGCGAATATCCCCCGGACCCCAGAGGGCGTTCCATAGATCCTGGACTGTCGTCTGCATTGTGGCGATCGTCTGGCGGATGGGGTCGGGCGAGAGGCGTGCATCGAGGCGCATGCGCGCATCTTCGATCACCTCGGTCAGCAGGGCGTGGGCATGACGCCCGTAGAGGATGGTTAGTTCATCGGTATACCGTTCGATCAGCGCCTCGCGCTCATCGGTCTGTTGGGCATCTTCCAGCATCCGTTCCAGCGCACGACGCGCCTCGGCGCGAAAATCGTCGACTCCCATGCGATAACTCCTTTTTGATGCGAATTGCGGAGGGCGCCTACGGGGGGGGCGCCCCTACGACGGCGATGGTGTGGTTGGGCGCCCACGGGGGCCTCACACCTCACACCTCACACCTCACACCTCACACCTCACACCTCACACCTCACACCTCACACCTCACACCTCACACCTCACACCTCACACCTCACACCTCACACCTCACACCTATTGCCTATCCCTGACCAACTCCTGTTTCTTGTAGCGGCACTGGGCGCAATAGCTGATCCGGTAGCCTGCCAGGCTCGTATGCTGCAGCGCCTTCCCACAGTGCGGGCAGGTCTCTGGGGCGGCGGTCGAAACCGGACGATACGGCGCGGGCGCCGGATCCGGCGGCGGCGCTGGCGGCTGTGGGCGAGCAGCGAAGCCGAACGCCCGGCTGATATGTTCGACCAGTAGCGCATAGTCGATGGCGCCGCGGGATCGCGGGTCGTACTCATAGATCGTCTTGCCCTGCGCGGGCGCCTCGGAAAGTCGCACATTCACGCGCACCGGCGGTGTCACCCGGTCGCCATAACGGTCGCGGAGCATGGCGAGCAATTCGCCAGACTGTCGCACGCGCGGATCGTACATTGTGGGAATGATCATGCGCACATGCCCGGCGCCGCCTTTAATGCGCCCAATCTGCGCCATGAGCAACTCCAGGCTCTTCACCGAGAAATGCTCGACGGTTGTTGGCGCAATCACATCGTGGGCGCACACCAGGGCATTGACATTGAGCGGCGTCAGCGACCCGGCCGAGTCGATCAGGACAAAATCATACGAGCCTGTGACCGGTTGGAGCGCCTGCGCCAGCACCCGGCTCCAATCGGGACGGCGCGCGATAATCGGTTGGGCGCCGAGCAGGGTCGCGTCCGCCGGCAGGAGATCGAGGCCGGGGCGTGCCTCGATGATGCAACGTTCGACGGGAACGCCATCGACCAGGGCATCGTAGAGCGTGCGGCGGGGATGAACACCCAATGCCATTGCCAGATTTCCCTGGGCATCGGTGTCAACAAGCAGGACGCGCGCCCCTTTGAGCGCCAGCCCTGCGCCCACATTGACGACCGTCGTCGTCTTGCCGATGCCGCCTTTAAGGTTCGCCACTGCAACGACCCGCGCCACGTTCCGCCTCCGGGGACATGTGTGATATGCCACTCAGTGTAGCACATCCCGGTATGCGCCACAAACGGCGTGTAAGAAAATTGTCATCGTTGCTGCACGACTGTTTACCGTGGCTTCATTGCCTCGTGCTACAGTGGAGACCAGTGGAGATGCTGCGGCTCGCGCAGCCGCAGTTTCTTTCGTTTCTTTTCCCGGCTGCAATCGGCGCTTCTTGCAGGCAAGGAGATAGGGAATGCTTATTGCGCGCTCTCCGGTACGGATCAGTTTTGGCGGCGGCGGGACCGATCTTGCGGCGTATTACGAGCGTTTTGGCGGTATGGTCGTCAGCGCTTCGATCAATAAGTACATCTACGGTATCGTGACCAAAAACTTCGATGCCACGTTCCAGGTGATTTCTGCGGATTACCGCAACAGCATCCTCCAGGTGCCGGTCGATGGTCGGGCTGTAAGCAGCAGTCTCGAAATGCGCATGGGGCAGGTGATCTACGAGCACTTCAACCTGCGTGTTCCGCTCAACATTTTTATTGCATCGGAGGTGCCGCCTGGAACAGGATTAGGATCGTCGAGCGCCGTATCGGTGACGCTGTGCAACATCTGCAGCACGCTGGCAGGCGAAGGGATGAACAAGCGCCAACTGGCGGAGACGGCATACGACATCGAAACGAAACGTCTCGAGGCGCCGATTGGCAAGCAGGATCAATATGCAGCGGCGTTTGGCGGCCTCAATTGCTTCGAGTTCAGCGCTGACGGAGTGAAAGTCACGCCGCTCAATATGAGCGTCGGCAACATTCGCACGCTGGAACGGCGTCTGATGTTGTTTTACACCGGCGCCACCCGCCAGGCGCGCGAGATCCTCAGCGAGCAGCGGGAGCGCAGCGAGCAGCGCAGCGGGAAAACGGTCGAAGCGCTGCATCGCATCAAGGAACTCGGATGGCAGATCAAGGCGGCGCTCGAAGAGGGGCGCTTCGACGATTTTGGCGCCATGCTCGATGAAAGCTGGCGCCACAAGAAGCAACTCGCCAGCGGCATCTCCAACAGCGCTATCGATGAAGCCTACGCCGCTGCTAGAGCAGCGGGCGCCGGCGGCGGCAAAATCACCGGCGCCGGCGGCGGCGGCTTTCTGATGATCTACTGCCGTGAAGAGCGTCAGGAAGCGGTGCACGCTGCGCTGGAACGTCTGGGGTTGATCCAGGTGCGGTTCGCCTTCGAGTTCGAAGGTGCGCGTATTCTCCTGCACACCAACCTGCTCAACTCACCCTACAACTGGAATGAATAGGCTGTTGGAGCGACCCTGACATTCATCCGACGCACGACCACGATGCAACCAACAATCTGAACCCTGTTCGGTTGAAAGGCGCAGCCATGCAAACAGTATTCCTGGATCGCGATGGCGTTATCAACGAAAACCGCGTCGATCACGTGAAATCGTGGCGGGAGTTTGTCTTCCTGCCGGGCGCGCTGGCCGCATTGCGCTGGCTCAACCTTGCCGGCTTTCGCGTCTTTGTTGTGACCAATCAGGCGATTGTCGGGCGTGGCATCGTTCCTGCGCATGTCGTTGAAGAGATCCATGCGCGCATGCAGATTCAGGCGGCGCTTCATGGCGGGCAGATCCACGACATCCGCTACTGCCCGCACGATGAGCGCGAGGAGTGCGATTGTCGCAAGCCGCGCCCTGGGATGTTGCGCGATCTGGCGCGCCGGTGGAACGTCGATCTTGCGCATGCGTATATGGTTGGTGATGCGTGGAGCGATATCGCCGCCGGGCGCACAATGGGAATACGTAGTATACTGGTGCGCACGGGGCGTGGCGCCCAACAGATCGCGCGCCCTGAGATGCAGCAACATCCGCCGGATTACATTGCCAATGACCTGCTTGGGGCGGTTGCGTGGATCATGCACCAGGAAGAAGCGGCGCTGGCGCGGCGAGGCATGGCGCAACCGCTCTACGAGCGCACAGTTGGTGTGCCATTACTGTCGCTGCAATAAGGTCCTGCGGGAAAACGCCGGTCGACTGGTCTGGAGCAACTGCCCATGATGATAACCCCGCAAGAACTGATTCGCCTGCTACGCCCCGTTTTGCGCTGGTGGTGGATCATTCTTATTGCAGTGCCGCTTTCGAGCGGCGTCGCTTTCTTTGTTAGCCGCTCCGAAACGCGTTACTACGTTGCGCGCGCCACGCTCATGATCGGCAATACGCTCGAGAGCCAGCGACCGGACCCGATTCAGTTGCAGTTGGGGTCGTCGCTTGGGCGTTTCTACGGGGAACTGGCAAAACGCGAGCGCATCCTTCAACCGGTGCAGGAGAAACTGAATCTGCCGTTCTCCTGGGATGTGATTGCCAACTATATGCTGCGCACGTCGGTGGTGCCAAGCGCAAACCTGCTCGAAATCTATGTCACCGACTCGAACCCGGTGCGCGCTGCCGCCATTGCCAATGCGATTGCCGATCAGTTGATCGCCTATAGCCCGACATCGCCCGACAAAGTCGCCGCCGAGCAGATGACGATCGAGCAGCAACTGCGCGAGAGCGAAGCGCGCCTCAATGATCTGCGCGCGCGCATCGAAGAGACGACATTCCGCCGTCAACAGGTTGTCTCCGCCAGCGATCTCGCCGAAATCAATCAAACGTTGATGCAGCTTGAAGCAAGCCTGAGCAAGGAGCAGGAGACCTACAATCGCCTGCTTTCGTTCAAGAACAGCAGCGTGGTCAATGTGCTGACGCCGTTCGAGCCTGCGGAGCCGCCTGCCGCTCCGCTGCCCTCACGGCGCAACCTGACGGTGCTTTTCGCCGGTCTTGGCGGGTTCCTGATTGCAGTGGCGGCAGCGTATGTGCTGGACCGGCTCGATCCGCAGCTGCGCGGTCCTGGTGATGTGCGTGACCGGATTGATCTGCCGGTGCTTGGAAGTGTTCCAAAAGGACCGCCGATCCAGGTTGTCGCCGATGTGCATGCAGAGCGCCGGATCGAAGCCATGCGTCGGGTGCAGACGAACCTGATGCTGGCAGCGCGTGAAGAGGGGATCCATGCGCTGCTTGTGACCAGCCCGTATCCGAATGAGGGACGCAGCGCAGTCAGCGCCGATCTCGCCGATCTGTTCGCACGTTCGGGGCATCGCGTTCTCCTGGTCGATGCCGATCCGACCGATCCGCACCTGTCACGCCTGCTGAGCGCCGATCCCGACATCGGTCATCCGTGGACTCGCCTTGGCGCCGGGGATCGCCAGGAGTTGCGGAAGCGCCTTGTCCCTTCGGCAATGCCGAATGTTGCATTTCTTCCGGTGGCGCCGACCCTCGATGCCCAACCGGCAATGTTGAGTTCGCGCCGCTGGCACGAGTTGACCCACCTCTTTACCGGTGTCGCCGATATTGTCATCTTCGATGGACCGGCGGCGATGGCGGGACCTGATGCGGCATTGCTGGCGCCTCACGTGGATGGCGTGGTTGTCGTTGTGGACCCGGCGGCTGATGAACAGGACATACTGGTGCAGAGCAAACAGCGCCTTCAGAAGGACCAGCGCTCTCATCTGATGGGCGCAGTGCTGCTCGAACCGGCTGCGCTCGAAACAGTTCGCCGACCGTTGCTCGGCGCCTGGCCCTGGAAGCGACCTCCTGCGTTGCCGGATCTATCGGGTAACGGCGCCGACGCTTCCGCTCAGCGTGGTCATGTGGGTGGGGCTTCGCACTCGCCCCCTGCCGGAGCGCCGATCGTTTTTGATGTCGATACATCCGACATGCCCGAAGCTGAGCATGTGATTCTCACGCCGCCGCCTGTGCCTGATGCGAACGAGGAGCGCGTGCTCGTTACGCCGCTGAATGACGCCACGCGGCAAACGGACGAAAACGCGGGCGATGATACTTCACCGCAAAGCGACGATCACACACCAGCGCACTGGAGGAATGGCGTTGAACGCACGGTTGCTGATGGCGGGCTGTCGGGCGCGGAAGACCGGCGGGCTTCGACAGGCTCAGTCTGCGAGATAGAGCGCACGGCTGCTGATGATGCGCTTGCCGCAGCACAGACACCTGGACAACAGGAGGCTGAACGGCCTCAACGTGAGCATAAAAGGCATCAGACGCCAGCGGCGTCTTCCACAGGAGCGCGCTCTCATCGTGTGCGCAGCGCCAGAAGCCGTAAACGCAGCAGACAGCCATGAAACAGGTCAATCTGTATCTCTCGCGCCAGTCGTCGTCGCTTGGCCGGTATGTCTGGGAGCAGGTCGTCCAGGCGGCAGCCGGATGGATTCCGGGGATTGTCGGGATTGGGGTGCGCGCAGTCGTGTATCGCGCGATAATGCACATCGACGGCGTGGCAGCCATCGAGGAGGGCGTGCGCATCCGGTTTGCCGATAATGTGCGGCTTGGGCGCGGCGTCTACCTCGATCACGGCGTCTATCTGCATGCCTGTCCTGGCGGCATCTCGATTGGCGCCGAGAGTTATGTGATGAAGAATGCCATTCTCCACGTGTACAACTTCCGCGATCTGCCGCATGCCGGCATTCGAATCGGCGCCCGGTCTCTGATCGGCGAGGCGTGCATCCTGCGCGGGCAGGGAGGCATCACGATCGGCGACGACGTCTTTCTGGCGCCACTGGTGCAGATGCTGGCGGTGAACCACGTGTACCACGACACCAGCAGACCGATCAGCCTGCAAGGGATCACCTGTCAGGGGATCACGGTCGAAGACGGCGCCTGGATCGGCGGCGGCGCGATTATTCTCGATGGCGTGCGCATCGGGAAAAATGCCGTCGTCGGCGCGGGCGCGGTCGTGACCCGCGATGTGCCCGACTATTGCGTCGCGGTCGGCAATCCGGCGCGCATCGTCCGCGACCTGCGCAGCCAGCCGGTGGCGCCGGCGAAGGTTCCGGTGTATTGATTCGTATTCCGATGGGGCAATGGCGCCATTTCAACAGCATTGTGGCGTTGTAACGTCAACGCTATGGCGATCAATCTTCGCTTAACCATTCTACCGTCTGGTTGGGCTGACTGCTGGCGTGCTGGCAATTGTTTGCCTTCTGTGCATCAATCAGCCACTCTACCCCCATCCCTGGTTTGACGAGGGCCTGAATGCAGGCGCAGCCGCTACGCTTGCGCGAAAGCGGCCTGTACGCATTGCCAGACCCGGACAGTCTGCGGACTCTCGATCCGGCGATCCAGAGACCGGACCGACCGTTATCATTCCCATCGCTGTCGCTTGCCGCATACTTGGTCCGAGTATCTGGCTGGCGCGCATGATCATGCTTCCGTTTGCAGCGCTGGCCGTTGTGATGTTTGTTCTTGTGGCGCGACGGCTTACCGGGGTTCACGGCGCCGTGCTGGCGACCCTGTTGCTGATGGCAGGCACATACGACCTCTATGCCAGTTTTGTGCCGATGGCGCGCCAGACATTGGGCGAGGTTCCTGCGCTCGCGTTCCTGCTGCTCGGGCTTCTGATCTGGTTTCGTTCGCTGGAGCGCGAAGCGCATGCTCCGCTTGCCTGGGCATTGAGCGGCATTGCCTGGGGCCTGGCGATGATTACCAAGTCGCAGGCGCTCATTCTCATTCCTGTTTATTGGGAGTAATCCCGGCTCTAGATCGACTGTACTATCGCAGGGCAGGCTGGCTTGCCGTGATCGTCCCTGGCGTCTTCGCAGCTATCCGTCGACACGTGTTGCAAATGAATATACCCGTCACCTGATCCTCCGCCAGCAATTGCCTGAGAAGGTGAGAGATGATCTCCCCACGTCTCCAGACTACGTCCTGGTAGGCGGTTTTGGCGCGTGGACAAACATGTATCACGACATCATCGCCAGCCCCTGTGCTCATCTGGTGGTTGAACATGGCGCCTATAGCCTCTATCGAGTGGTGACGCATCCGACATCTGACGCACCCCTCACGCCGCACTTCCCCCGGCGTCATCCGATTGTCATATCTCCATGCCACGATCTCTGGCAGTGAGACAACGTGGATATGCCTGCGACGCGTCGTTGACGGCGCGTTGGAACAGGTGCGTGTGAGGAGGAATCAGGCGTATGACAACCTTATCGGTGGTGATCCCGGCGTATAACGAAGAAGATGGGATTGCGGCAATCGTCGAGCGTGTGCTGGCGATTGAGCCTGAATTGCCGAAGTACGGCGTCGATGCGCTGGAGTGTATTGTAGTCGATGACGGTTCGCGCGATCGCACGGCAGAGATTGTGCGGCGCTATGTGCCGCGGGTACGTCTGATTCAACAGCCCAACAAAGGGTACGGCGGGGCGTTGAAGACCGGCTTTCAGGCGGCGAGCGGCGATCTGCTCGGATTTCTCGATGCGGACAGCACCTATCCGCCGGAATATTTTCCGCAGATGTGCAAAGTGGCGCTCGATGGCGCCGACCTGGTGATCGGCAGCCGCATGGCGGGCGCAACAAGTGAGATGCCGCTGGTGCGACGTATCGGAAATTTCATTTTTGCCAACCTGCTCTCGCTGGTCGCCGGTGTGCGCATCAGCGATAGCGCCAGTGGTCAGCGGATCATCCGCCGTGAGGCGCTGCCGCTCCTCTATCCGTTGCCCGATACGCTCGACTTCACCCCGGCGATGAGCACGCGCGCGCTGCACGAGAACTTGCGCATGGTCGAAGTGCCCATCCCGTACAAAGAGCGCTCGGGGCGCAGCAAACTCAGTGTGGTGCGCGACGGGCTGCGCTTCTTCAAGAGTATTGTGTGGACGGCGCTGACCTACAATCCGGTGCGCATTTTCGGCGGCATCGGCGCGCTGCTGCTGTTGCTCAGCGTGTTGGTGATGGCACTGGCATTCGGTATGCAGGCGCTCGGCATCGACTCGGTCGTCTCCTTCCCGCGTCTGTTCGGCGCGCTGGTGCTGGCGGTCGCCGGTGTGACGCTGTACACCACCGGCACGTCGTTCAGTTACATCGTTGCGCTGTTCCACAAGCGCCCAATCCGGCAGGGCATGTTCGGTCCGCGCGGTAATGGACGCAAGATCGAGAAGCACTACTGGTGGCTGGGGATGGTGGCGGTTCTGCTGGGTATCGTCATCTACATTGCTGCGGTCGCCTTCGATCTGACCAACCCGGCATTGCAGGTGTCGTGGTTTGCGCCGGTGGTCAGTGCGCTGCTGGTGCTGACCGGCGTGCAACTGGTGAGCGCCTGGAGCCTGGCGCGCGTGCTGGCGGAACTGAGCGTGCGCGAGGGTCTGGCGGCGCGCGACCTCAGCGGCAACGGTGTGCCGGGAGCCGCCACGAACGCCGAGAATGTGCAGACTGCGGCGGTGTCGTAGGACCTTTGCCCCGACGCGCCTGGCGCCTGGTGTGACGGACGTTGAATGAATACTCCGCTATCTGCCTTGTAGCCCGGCGGTTGATGAACATGAAGTATTACGACATACGCTGCCGCCCGTACCCTGAGCCTGTCGAAGGGCGGGCGGCGCGCCCCGTTCGACACGCTCAGGGGGCGCGCTACTGGCGGTATACCCAAATAAATACTGAGTCTTCATAAGCTGCGGGCTACGGGTGCGAAGCCCGCCTGCGCAGGCTAGATTGGGCGGTACCGGGTTAATGACTCAACAACCGTCCGTCGCTGACACATGAGTTCTGCTATGACGAAATGCCCAGATCGCCTATCCATTTCCCGCCGTCGCTTCCTGCAGGTGTGTGCGTGTGCAGCAGCGACCGGGGCGCTTGGCGCGACGGGGTATGTCGTCGCCAATGCTCCGCTTCCCCCTCCGTACTCCGGGTCGTCGGTTTTTCATACGCCGGTCGTGGGCACGCCGGCGCCTGATGCGCCCATCCTGCTGGTGACGAATCCGGCGGCGCAGCCGTCGTTTGGCGCATACCTTGGCGCTATTCTGCGCGCCGAAGGGTTTGTGGCGTTTCGGATGGCGCGCCTTGATGCTCTTGATCGGGCGCTACTGGCGCAGTTTCCGCTCGTGCTCCTGGCAGCCGGTTCGCTTCCCGCAGAAGCCGCCGATCTGTTTCGCGCGTATGTGCTGAATGGCGGGCATCTGATCGCGTTCCGTCCCGATTCGCGCCTCGCCGACCTCATGGGCGTGCGTGCGCTGGGGGGTGAGGTGACCGATGGCTTGCTCTCAGTCGCCGATCATCCGCTCGCACAGGGCATCACCACGCAGGCGCTTCAGGTCCATACCTCGATAGCGCAATACGAACTGTCCGGCGCCGAGGCAATTGCCTGGATAGCCCGCCGTGACGGCAGCCGGACATCTTATCCCGCCGTCACGGTGACGCGCGCCGGGAAAGGTATTGCTGCGCTCTGGGCATTTGATCTGCCCTGGAACATCGCCCTCATCCGTCAGGGGAATCCGGCAGCGGCAAACCAGGAACGCGACGGGATGGAAGGGGTTCGGACGGTTGACCTGTTCGTGGAGTGGATCGACCTCGACCGCATCGAGATTCCACAGGCGGACGAACAGCAGCGGTTGCTTGCAACCATGGTGCATGCGCTGGCGGGTGACGCGCCGCTGCCGCGTCTGTGGTATTTGCCGGCTGGCGCTGCTGCGGTGCTGGTGGCAACTGGCGATGCCCATGGCCTGCTGGCGTCACACATCGATGCGGCGCTGGACCTGGTGCATCGGTACGACGGCGCGCTCTCGGTCTACTATGCCCCGCCGCCCATGAGCAATCGGTCGCGGACGCTGCGCCGGGTGCGCTGGTGGGCAGCGGAACTGCCGGTCGCCGGCGCGGTCTTCACCGACGACTCAGGGTACCCGACACCAAAAGATGTGGCGCGCTGGCGCGATAGTGGTCATGGATTTGGCTTGCATCCCTACGTCGAACAGGGGGTTGGCAAGGGGTATCACGAGTACTGGAACACCTTCATCAAACTGGGGTACGGACCGGCTGAGCCGACCGTGCGCACCCATCGGGTGCTCTGGTCGGGATGGGTTGAGACGGCGCGGGTGCAGGCGCAGTACGGTCTGCGCATGAGCCTCGACCACTACCATAGCGGTCCGCTTGTGCGTCGCGCGGATGGGTGCTGGGTTCACGGGTATCTGACCGGCAGCGGACTGTCTATGCCTTTCGTCGATGAGCAGGGAAATCTGTTGCGCGTCTACCAGCAGCATACGCACATTGTCGATGAGCACCTGATGCGAGTGTTCGACACCGGTTATGAGATGGGGGTGGATGTCAACGAAGCGATTGCCATTGCGTGTCGGCAGATCGATGCGGCAGTGGAGCGGTATCCTTCGGCGCTTGGGTTGCAGTGCCATATCGACCCGTTCGCCTTTGGCGGCGAGAAGGCGGAGATGGTGAGCGCCTGGTTCGACCGCGTGCTCAACCATGCTGCGTCGCGTGGGGTGATGATCGTGTCGGCGGAACAATGGCTGGCGTTCAGCGAGATGCGCGATCGGGCGGAGATGCGCGACCTGACGTGGGATGAAACTGAAGGCGCATTGACGTTTGAGACGGTTGTCGGTACCGAGTCACAGCATGCGCTGGCGCTGCTGCTGCCGCTGGAGCACCGCCAGCGCCCCCTGCGCCAGGTGACCATCAATGGTGTGCCGGCGAGCGCCGAGCAGAAGCGCGTCGGGGGCGTCGCCTATGGCGCGGTGGCGCTGGCTGCCGGGAGGCGGCAGGTGCGGGCGAACTATAGATGACGGTCATCCGGGGGATGGCAGGCGGTGCGCGGCGGGAATGGGCGATTGGGGCGGGCAGGGGGCGGCTGGGCGGGGGTTGGGGGAGATGACGGTCATCCGGGGGATGGCAGGTGGTGCGCGCTGGGAATGCGCAACCGGGGGGGACTGGACGTGAGGGTGGGGAAGTGGTGCAGATGACGGTCATCGGGCGGTGCGCGCTGGGAATGCACCTGCGCGCGGAATGTAAGCAATTCACCATGACGATCAAGGAGACGATGCATGACAGACGTTCGAAGTTCTTCCTGGCGCAGGTATCTGGGGCTGGCGCTGGTGACGGCGAGCATTCTGGCGTTGCAGGTGACGTTCACCCGCATCTTTTCGATCATGATCTGGCACCATTTTACCTACCTGATCATTGGGGTGGCATTGCTTGGCGGCGGCGCGTCTGGCACGTTTCTGGCAGTGCGCGCGTGGGACGCGGCGAAGCTTGAGCGCCGGCTGGGGAAACTCGTCGTTGTGTATAGTCTGGCGGTGCTGCTCAACCTGGCGATTATCGGCAGCGTCGCCATTGATCCGTTGCGCGGCAGTCAGATTGTGCAAACCCTGGTCGGTCTGGCGCTCTATTTTGCCGGATTGTTCACAACATTCTTCCTCGGCGGGTTGATTGTTTCCGGCGTGTTTACCTTGTGGCACAAAGAAGCGCATCGCCTCTACTTCGCAGACATGCTGGGAGCGGGTGTGGCGACGCTGGTGATCGTGTGGGTCATCCAGGCGATTGGCGGTCCGGCGACAATTGTGCTGACGGCGCTGCTCACGCTGGCAGGCAGTTGGTTGTTTGGCGTTGCGCTGGGGCGACACTGGCGCATTGGCGCTGCCATGCTGAGCGCCGGTCAGGTTGCGCTGGTCGGCTGGCTCCTCTTTGGGACGCCATTGCATCTGCCGGTGCCCGGCTCGAAAGAACTTGGATGGGCGCAGCAACACTTTGGTGCGCGCCCGGAGTATACGCGCTGGAACCCGGTGGGGCGCGTTGATGTGATGCCAACCATTCAGGTGAAGGAGCCGATGATCGTCGGCGGCATCAGCAAGGTGTATCTGGCAAGCGACGAGTTTCAGCGCGCGCCGCTGTACGACCTGAAACTGGTAACGCTTGACGGCACTTCGATGACCGGCATGTACCGGTTTGATGGAACGGACGCAGATCTCCAACGTTTCCGCTTCCTCGACCACGCAATCATCAGTGCGCCGTACCAGATGGGGTTGAAGCACGACACCGCCTTGAAGATCGGCGTCGGCGGCGGTCTCGATATTCTGTTGGCGCGATTGTACGGCACTCAGCAGATTACCGCCATCGAATTGAATGCGGACGTTGTGAAGTTGCTGGAAGGACCGTATCGTGAGTTCAGCGGCAATCTCGCCGGGCATCCCTCCACGCGGATTGTCGTTGCAGAAGGGCGCAGTTTCCTGACGCGCGATGCCGCCACCTATGACCTCATCCAGGGAATTGGTCTCGATAATCTGGTGGCGCTTTCCGGCGGCGCATACGTCCTTTCCGAGTCCTATCTCTACACCGTCGACTCGTTTACGCTCATCCTGAACCGGCTCAATCCGCAGGGGGTCTTTGCCTGGACGCGCAATGTCGATCAACCGCCGCGCGAAATGTTGCGGATCACGGCGCTGGCTGCCGAGGCGCTGCGGCGACGCGGCATTGCCGATCCTGCCGCACACATCGCCATTGTCGCCAATGACACGAATACTCAGGCGACGCTGCTGGTGTCGCCGTCGCCGTTCTCGCCGGAAGCAATCGAGCGGCTGCGGGTATGGGCGGATGCTAATGCATTCATCATGCTGCATGATCCGTTGCAGCGGCTCAATACCGTGTATACGGATTATCTTTACGCACTCGATGTGCGCGCCTTTGAGGATGCGTATCAGTTCAACATCTTTCCGGTGACGGATGACAATCCCTTCTTTTACAATTACTTCAAGTGGGGTCGTCTGACCTTCGACCAGGCGTTCACGGGGAAGCTCAACCGCTTCCCGATAGGAAATCTGATCCTGGTTGTTATGTCTGGTTTTTCGCTGGCGAGTGCGGCAGCGTTCATTGTGGCGCCGCTGTGGCGCCATAACCGGCGCGGGTTGCAGTCGCCGCTGGCGCGCCCCATGCTGGTCTACTTCAGCGCCCTGGGAGTCGGCTACATTTTCGTGCAGATTGTGCTGATCCAGCGGTTTACCTTGTTCATCGGCTATCCCACGAGCGCCATCACCACGACGATCTTCAGTATGCTGCTCTTTTCGGCAATGGGAAGCCTGCTCAGCCGCCGCCTGATCGATAGCCCCGCCCGCCTCCGCATGGCGCTGATTGCAGTCGTCATCGCCGTTGGCGTGTACATTGCGGCGCTGCCGCCGCTGTTCCAGGCGCTGCTGCACCTGCCGGACGCCGCGCGTATGGCGGTGAGCGTGCTGATGATTGCGCCGCTTGCGTTGCTCATGGGCATGCCGTTCCCAACCGGTCTACGGCAACTCGGCACGCATGGCGCGGATCTGGTGCCATGGGCATGGGGGATGAACGGCGTCTTTTCGGTCGTCGGCTCGACTCTCGTGATCATCGTCAGCATGGCAAGCACGTTTACCGTTGCCATGGCGTGTGCAGCGCTGTTCTATGGCGTCGCTGCCGTCGTTGCTGCGGGACTCTACCGGGGTGTGGCGGTGCGGTTGCCTGGAGTTGCGGGGGGACCGGTGGATGTGGTGGAGGGGGTCAGGGGGTAGGAGAACCGAAAACTGAGAACTGAGAACCGAGAACCCTGTCGCCCCGTCGTGACTGTCACTACTCGCGTTCTGCGTCTGACCCTGGCGACTCGTCGGGCAGGATGAAGAACAGGAGTATGCCCGTCGTCCAGTGGTGACAGTCCACAGGCGTTGCGGTGCAACGCCTCTACCTGTAATCTTCCCACCTTCACCCCTCTTCCCTCTCGCCTCACACCTCTCGCCTCACACCTCTCGCCTCACACCTCTCGCCTCACACCTCTCGCCTCACACCTCTCGCCTCTTCCCTCTCGCCTCACACCTCTCGCCTCTCCCCTCTCGCCTCTTCCCTCTCGCCTCTTCCCTCTCGCCTCTTCCCTCTCGCCTCAAATATGTCACCTCTGTAACCCCGGTTCAACCATCCTGTCAGCAGACATTCACGGCGCACGATTATGCTGATGATGCAGTATCAGTTCAGCGCGATCCAAGCAGGGGAACCTCGCGGCGGCAGACCCCGCGACCCCCGATGCCATGAGCGCGCTGCCCACGTGGGAGGAAGAACGTCATATGTCGGAGAACGAGACAAACGCGACGAACGGGAAGCACATTGCGCCCGGTGACAAGAAGCAGGGCATCAAACTGGTCGCTCCCGCCCGCGCCGATGAGCGCGCCGGTGAAATCAAGTTTGTGGAGATGCCGCGTGAGAAACAGCCGCGGCTCGACGTGCTGGTGCTTAATCCGCCATCGCCCGATGGCGACCTGTTCCTGCGCGACATTGCGCGCGTCGGGCGCCGCACCCGCGACGGCATCATCTGGCCGCAGACGGCGCTGGCGCAGATTGGCGCAGTCGTACAGCAGGCGGGCTATACCGTCGATGTGGTCGATGCCATCGGCCTCGAAATGTCGTGGGAAGATTTCGAGCGCTACATGTACAAACACAAGCCGCGCTACATGATCATCCACGCCACTGCGCCGACGCTTACCAACGACATGCGCACCACCTTCATCGGCAAAGCGGTCGGTACGATTACCATGGCGATCGGTACGCACGTCACGCCGATGAGCCGCGAGACGCTCGAATCGTACCCGACGCTCGATATCGTGATCCGCGGCGAGCCGGAAATGACCATTCTCGATGTTATTCAGACGGTCGACCGCCAGGTGGAACTCGAGAGGGCCACCGAGACTGTGCCGGTCGGCAATCCCGATCTGACGTCGCCATGGCGCAAATTGCCGTTCCCGGATGCGTCGTACCTGACGACCCGTGGCCGTTTCCTGGGAGTGTATCCGCAGGTTATCGCGCGCGCGCTGCGCGAAACGCGCGGCATCGCCTTCCGCAACGAGCACGGCGAAGTCCAGATCAATCCTGACCGTCCGTTCATCGAGAACCTGGATAGCCTGCCGCTGCCGTTGCACCACATGCTACCCTGGAAAAAGTACAAGGTTCCGATTGTCGGCGGACCGTACACGTTCGTGCTGACGAGTCGCGGGTGTCCGGCCGGCTGCCGCTACTGCATCAAGCACGTGACCTACCAGGCGAGTGTGCGTCACCGCAGCCCGCAGCATGTGCTCGAAGAGATGTACATGCTCAAAGAGATGGGCATGCACCACATCCACTTCGAGGCCGACCTGTTCACCGTCAAGAAAGAGTTCGTCTACGACCTGTGCAATGCGATCATCAAGGACGGCATCAAACTCCAGTGGTCGTGCAACAGCCGTGTTGACTTCGTGGACGCCGAGGAACTGGCGCTGATGAAGAAAGCCGGGTGCTTCATGATCGCCTGGGGTCTGGAGAGCGGCAGCGAGGCGGTGCTGAAGCGCGCCCGCAAAGGCACGACGGTCAAGCGCATCGAGGAGACGATTGCCGCGAGCCGCAAGGTGGGCATCAAGAACTGGGGCTACTTCATCATCGGGTTGCCCGGCGAGACGGTCGAGACCATCCAGCAGACGATTACGCTGTCGAAGCGGCTGCCGCTGGACATCGCCCTGTTCCACATTGCCACGCCGTACCCCGGCACCCCCTTCTACTACGAAGCGGTCGAGAACGGCTGGATTCAGATGGACCGCTGGGAAGATTACGACATGTACAACCACACGGTGCTGAACTACCCGCACCTGAGCTCGAAGGACCTGGAGTACTGGGCGAAGCGCGCCGCGCGCGAGTGGTCGCTGCGCCCCGGACCGATCATGACCTTCCTCAAGGCGGCGAGCAACCGCGAGACGCTCGGGCGCCTGTGGAAGATCGGAACGAACCACATCCGCTGGATGAGCGGCAGCCTGACGGGCAGCGGGGCGTCATAGGCATTGAACAATCTTACACACGATGACCGTCTTGTGATTGGCGTCGGCTCGGACAGACTCAACCCGTGATGGCTGCGCCTGTCAAAGCTGACGCCAGCCGCTTCAGAGATACAGGCGTAATTGTCGAGGTTTTGGTCGATTGCTCTGCAAGTTCTCACAAAGTCAGCAGCATTGATTGGCGTGGCGCGGGACCTCACCCTTCGACTTGCAGAATTGTCATTATCCGGCGCCGGGGAACTTCATCATCACTTCATAGGGGTGCGTGATGATCCGTGGCAGACAGAGAAAGCGCCATTCGTGGCACAGACCGAACGACCTCGTTGGAATGCTTCTCGCCAAGCGACAAGTCCTCAAAGTCCGTTGTTCGCAATAGTGCGCTTCAGCGGCACACCGGCATCACGAAGGGTCAGTTGATGGCGACACATGCAACAGCAACAGCGGGGATCCTCTCACAAACCAGCGTTGCTGCGCAAACGACAGCGCTCAGCCGCATCACCGCGATCGACGCGCTGCGCGGCGTGGCGCTGGCGCTCATGGCGCTGACTCACGCCGCATTTTTCATCGGCGTCGGGATGCAGGCGGAGTCGTATGGCGGGCAGGCGGTCTATCTCCAAAGCCCGCCTTACTGGCTCTCCGGGTTGCTTACCACGCTGGCGTCGCCGATCTTCTTCTGTCTTGCAGGTGTCAGCCTGGCGCTGCTCGAACAGTCGCGCGTGCGCAAAGGCGCGTCGAGTTGGGCGGTGAGCCGCTTCATCCTGGCGCGCGCCGGCGTCATTATGGCGCTCGACCTGACGATCTGCGCCTGGCTGTGGCTGGGGAAGATGCCGTACATCCACGTGCTGACGGCGATGGGACTGGGCATGATTGTCCTGTCAGCCTTGCGCCTGTTGCCGGCGCGCGTGATCCTGGCGGTTGCCGTTGGGACGCTGCTGGTGCACCAGGGGATCATCGAAGCGCTACGACCGCAGCTCGAAGCAGGCGCGCCGCAGAGTCTGGCGCAGGCGCTGTTCTTGACCTACAGCTACGAGACGCAGCCGCCGGTCGGGTTCCCGCTGCTGGGGTGGGGTCCGGTGATGTGGCTGGGGTTTGTGCTGGGGCGAAATCTGAGCCGACCGGCGCTGCGGCAGCCGCGCACCTGGCTGGGGATCGGCGCGGGGTTGCTGGCGCTGTGGCTGGCGCTGCGCCTGATCGGCGGCTATGGCGACCTGGGATCGTACCGCGCCGATGATCCGCTGCCGCAGTTCCTGGTGATGAGCAAAGCGCCGCCGAGCCTCAGTTATCTGGCGTTCAAACTGGGAATTGCGGCGTTGATCTTCGCTGCGCTGATCGCCTTCCCAAAGGGAATTGAAACCGGTCTGTTGCGCGTGCTGACCCTGATCGGGCAAACGTCGCTCTTCTTCTATGTGATGCATATTGTCGTGTATCACGTGCTGGCGCGGGCGTTCTTCACCATCGACGCCCCGGCGCTGCCGGGTATTGTATACGGCTATGCGCTGTGGGCGCTCGGTATGCTGGCGCTGATTCCACTGTGCGGAGTCTACCGCGCGTTGCGGAAGCGGTATCCGGAGAGCGTGTTGCGGTATTTGTAGGAGTCCGGCAGGCGAGCAAAAGCGGCTGATCATCAGCCAGGAGAGTCTGGTTTGGAGGAGGAAAAGCGTGCGCGTGCTTGTCGTTGCTACCAACACAACGCCGCCGGGTCTCAGCGACGAGGTGCGCGCCGGTCGGCATCAGCGCGTCGATTACCTGGAATTGGCGCAGCGCTTTAGGACAGCGCATCACGACTATAATGCACTCCGTTCCAACCGATTGGTGCAGCGGCTCGAGGATCTGTCCCGCTTTGATGTGCAACAGGCAATGGCAGTGGCGCGTCTGGCGAAACGCAGCGGCTACGATGTGGTGGTGAGTCTTTCCGAGCGCGTAGGGATTCCGCTGGCGCTCCTGCTTGATCGGCGCATCCGCCACATGGTCATCTTTCACCACGGCATGTCCCGGCAAAAGTTGCGCCTGATCAGGGCGTTGAAGTTGCAGCAGCGCTGGGATGTCATTGCAGCGATCAGTCGCGCCGAGGCTGAGGGGATGCGAAAGGCGCTCGGTCTTGACAATCAGCGCGTGGTTGCGCTCCATACGCCCGTCGATGTTGATTTCTATAAGCCATCGCAGCCGTCAACCGGTCGTGAGGCGTTTATCCAGAGTCTGGGACTGTCGCACCGTGACTATCCAACGCTCATTCGCGCTATGCGGCGACTGCCGCACATTTCCTGCCATTTGCGAGTGGGCAGCACGTGGGTGACGCGGCGCGGCGGTCATGAGCAGGAAATACTTCCACTGAACGTCACCCCGCAACCGTTCGTTCACCCCAGCGTTCTGCGGCAGTGTTACGAAGAGAGTCGGTTTATCGTCGTACCCATCCAGGCATCGACCCAGTGGAGCGCGGGGTGCACGTCGGTGCAGGCGGCACAGGCGATGGGAAAGCCGGTTGTGGCAACCCGTCGTCCTGGATTGAGCGAATATCTTATCGAAGACGAAACAGGCGTGCTTGTTGAGCCTGGCGATGACCGGGGGATGGCGGAGGCGATTGAGACTTTGTGGAACGATCCGCAGCGCATTGTTCGGATGGGGCGCAGAGCGCGCGAGTGGATTGTGAGCAACCATTCGCTCGATCAGTGGCTCGACCGGGTAGCGGCGCTGGTTGAAAAGGCGGCATGTCACGCTGTCCGGCGCTCCGGCGAGGCTTACGCATAGGTTTTTTCGGTATGATGCACCAACTTGCTACAACCGTCCTGCGCAACTCTGCGTTCGGCATGGCGGCGCATATTGCGATGAAGTTGCTCTCGTTCGCCTTTTCGGTGCTGATCATCCGCAATCTGGGGGCGACCGATTTTGGACAGTATGCCGCCGTGCTTGGATTTGGCAGCGTGTTTCTGTTCATTGCCGACCTGGGGCTTAGCCCGTACACCGTGCGCGAGGTGGCGCGCCTGCGCGATCAACCCGACGGCAAGGAGCGCATTCAGGCGCTGTACGCTGATGTTCTGACCCTGCGCCTGATCCTGTCGGTAATTGCCGGTATCCTGGTTGTCAGCGCCGCCATCCTGACGGGGCGACCGCTGCTGATGATCGGCGCGATTGCGATCAACTCGTTGACCGTCCTGGTCTATGCGGTTCACGGCAGCAGCGAAGCGGTGTTGTCAGGGTATGAGCGGCTCGATCTGGTATCGGGGATGCAGGTTATCAATCAACTTGCGTTTGTCACGATTGGCGGTCTGGCGCTCTGGTTGGGGTTCGGGTACTATGGTCTGATCATCGCAACCATGATCGGCGTTACGCTGATGACGGCGCTGGTGGTGCGCGCCGTGCTGCGTCTTGGCGTTCGCCCCGGTCGCGTCACCTGGCGGCGCTGGCTGCCGCTGCTGCGCGCCGCGTTTCCTTTTGGCGTCATCGGTCTGACGCTCGGCATTTCGTACCGCTTCGACACGGTGCTGCTCAACATCTACAGCGGCGATACGGTCACCGGGCATTACAACGCGGCATACAATCTGATCTTCTCCCTCGTCACCCTGTCGAATGTGCTCAACACCGCCTTGTACCCGTCGCTATCACGGCAGTCGGCGACAGCGCCGGAGACATTGCCGCTGGTGTACGAACGGGTGTTGCGCTACCTGATGCTGGTGGCGCTGCCGATTGCCGTTGGCGGCTTCATGGTTGCTGCGCCGTTGATCGGGTTGCTGTTCGGCGCCGATTATGCGCCCGCAGCGCCGTTGTTTGCCATCCTGGTCTGGGTGCTGCCGCTGATGTTCCTTTCCGAATTTCTCGGCTACGTGGTGGTCATCGCCGGGCGCGAGGCGTTGGTGGCGCGGTCGATCATCGTCAGTAGCAGCATCAATGTCGTTGCCAACCTGATCTTCATCCCCGTCTACGGCGTACTGGCGGCAGCGGTGATCACGGTCATTACCGAAGCAGTGCTGGTTGTGCAGTATGTCTGGCTGGTGCGCGACCTGTTGGGGCGGATGAAGTGGAGCGCCTTTCTGCGCTCTGCGCTGGCAGTCATCGCAATGGCGGCGCTGGTCTATCTGACGCGCAGCCTGCCGGTCCTGGCGACAATCGCGCTCGGTGGCGCGCTCTACGGCGGGTTGCTGCTGGCGATGCGGGTTGTCGGACCGGACGAGGCGGCGTTTGTGCGCGGATTCCTTGCGGCGCGGCGCGCGCCGGCGGAAGGACATTCGTGAGATATCTGGAGCAGCAATGAATATTGTTCTGCCGGTCCATCATTTTCTGCCGCGCTACACTGCCGGCGCCGAGTTGTATACTTATCGCCTGGCGCGCTGGCTGCACCGCTACGGGCACACAGTGGAAGTCGTCGCCGTCGAGTCGGTCGAGCATGAGAATCCTGGTACACTTGCTGTGACATCAGACACGTTCGACGGCATTCCGGTTCACCGATTGCATTTCAACCGGGAAGCGGGAGCGCGCAGTTGGGAATACGACAACCCCTTGATCGGCGAATGGTTTACGCGCTACCTCGAACAGACGCGCCCTGATCTGGTTCATTTTCAGGCAGGGTATCTGATGGGTGTTGCGCCGCTGCGCGCCGCTGTCGCTGCTGGTGTGCCGACGGTGCTGACGCTGCACGATTACTGGTTCATCTGTCCGCGCTGGACTCTGCTGCGCGGCGATGGCGCGCTGTGCCGCGCTGTTCCTGATGATCCCGCCGAATGCGCCTGGTGTCTGCATCTTGATCGGCGTCGCTTCCGCCTGCCGGAGCGGGCGACCGGCGGCATGTTTGGGAACATGTTGCGACGCGCCGGCTTCGATCCGGGACGTGAGTACATTGCAGCGCGTCGCGAAGCGCTGCTCCGCGTACTAGCGTTGCCGGATGAAGTCATTGCTCCTTCGCATTTCCTGGCGGATCAGGTGCGCGCTTACGCGCCGCCAGATCGCCTGCACGTCTTGCGTCTTGGTCTCGACCTGGCGCCATTTTCCGGCATTCAGCGTCACGGTGAGCGTGACGCGCTGCGGCTTGGTTTTATTGGGCAGATCGCGCCGCACAAAGGAGTCCATCTGCTCATCGCTGCGTTTCGGCAGTTACAGGCGCGCTCCAAACGTATCGAGTTGCACATCTACGGCGGACTGACTGCAAACCCGGCGTATGTCACCCGGCTGCGCCGTATGGCGGGGAAGGACTCGCGCATCCATTTCCACGGAAGAATTGAAAACACTGCTGTTCCAGCAACTCTTGCCGGGTTTGATGTAGCGGTAGTTCCATCGATATGGTACGAAAACTCGCCACTGGCGATTCTAGAAGCGCACGCGGCGGGAACGCCGGTGGTGACTGCCGACATTGGCGGTATGGCGGAGTTGGTGCGCGATAGCGTCGATGGTCTGCACTTTCGTTTCAACGACGCCACCGACCTGGCGCGCGTCTTGCAGCGCCTGATCAATGAACCTGATCTGCTGCCGCGGCTGCGATCCGGCATTCAGAAGCCGCGTAGCATCGAGGATGAGATGGTTCAAATCCTTGAGATTTACAATGAAGCCATCGCTCGACATGCTGCTCATAGACTTTGAAACATGCGCGCGGTCTGCATTGTAACCTGCCTGCGCGGGCTGGACCGGGCTATAGCGGATTATTTTCGCCAAAAATGTTGACGCAAGGGTGTGAAGTCGCAAAGGCGGGTAGGGTTGATGGCAAGCATTTGCCTCTTCGCGTCGATTTTGCGGTAGGAATGATGAGATGTCTCCTCGCGTCCTGATCCTCATCCTCTGCTACAACGGCGTCGCCGACACGCTGGCATGCCTGGAGTCGTTGCAGCGCGTCGAGTATCCGTCGTTCGATATTCTGGCGCTCGATAATGCCTCGAGCGATGGCACGCCGGAGGCGGTGCGCGCGCGGTTTCCGCAGGTCACGGTTATCGAGAACGGCGCCAACCTCGGTTTTGCCGCCGGCAATAATGTCGGGCTGCGCTATGCGCTGCGCCACGGGTACGACTATGCCCTGCTGCTCAACAACGATACCGAAGTCGCGCCGGATTTCCTGACGCGCCTGGTCGAGGTCGCCGAGTCGGATCCGACGGTTGGCGCCGTGGGACCGACGATCACCTACTACGAACGTCCCGACCTGATCTGGTCGGCTGGCGGGATGATCGACTGGAAGCGCGGCATCGCTGTCATGCGCACGAATGAAGTCGATATCGGGCAGTACCGTGAGCCAGCCGAGGTTGATTTCGTGACCGGATGCGCGCTGCTGGTCAAGCGCGCGGCGCTGGAGCGCGCCGGGTTGCTCGATGAGCGGTTCTTCATGTATTTTGAGGAAACCGAATGGTGCGTGCGCATCCGGCGCGCCGGGTTCCGCATTCTGCATGTACCGCAATCGCGCGTCCTGCACAAGATTCCGCTCAATGCGCGCTTCGACAAGGAGTATCTGGCGTACTACATGACCCGCAATCGCCTCCTTTTCTTGCGCGCGACCGGAGCGCCGCTCCGCACCTGGCTCGATGTTCTCTTCCGGCAGGACCTGCGCACCTACCTCAGTCTTGTACTTCGCCCGAAATGGCGCAACCGGTCGGGACGCACCGGGATGCGGCGTGCCTGGATCGACTTCTGGTGCGGACGGTTCGGCAGGTGGGAGATGACGTGAGATTAACAACATTTCATTCAGGCGAGAGGGGCGAGGCGAGAGGGGCGAGGGGCGAGGCGAGAGGGGCGAGGGGCGAGGCGAGAGGGGTTGCGGGTGGTCGTTGAATGCGACGGCGCCAACGTTGCGCCGCAACGTCTTGAAACGTTATACGTAGGGGCGCCTTGTGGGCGCCCGTGGGGTCGCGGCAAGGCGTCGGGGCGCCTTGTGGGCGCCCTTTGTAGAGTGTAAACAGTCACCTCAGTAGCCCCATGATTCAGAAGAACAGGTGCGCAGGTGAAAGGCGCACATATGACCCTCTCTGCATCCTCTGCGGCTCTGTGGTTCCAACCAGCAGGCGCACACGTGGCAGATGTGCGAGCGAATGGTGCATGTGTTGCTCCTCTCCGTGCCCTCTGTGGCTCTGCGGTTCAGAAGAACAGGCGTGACCGGAGCGGTAAGATCCACCTGATCTCACAATGACAATATCGTCAATCACTCCCCCTCCCCATTTAGAGCGCCGTCACCGCTGCGTGCTATAGTCTTTTCAGGCTTGCCTGTCAGCGATACAGGCGTGGCATCCGTGGAAGGAGAGCGCGGTTATGCGGAAGATTATTGCTGGCATTACCCTGATCGGGAGCATCATCCTCTCTGCCTGTGGGTCGATTGCATCGGCGCCCCCCACCCCTGAAACGTGGACGCCGCCTCCGGCGACGGCGACTCCTGCACCCACCACAATCCCGACGCCGACACGTGCGCCGTGGACGACGTATACTGTCCAGCGCGGCACAATCGAGCGTAGCGTCGAATTGCAGGGACGGGTCGCTGCTGTCGGTGAACGCGAACTCTCCTTTGCGGTCGATGGGGTGGTCAAAGCGGTCTATGTGACGCCCAACACCGAAATCACCAAAGGTCAGGTGCTGGCGGAGCTGGACCCTGGCGAACTGGGTGATCGTCTGACGCAGGCGAAGCAGCAGTACGCGCAGGTGCGGCGGCAACTCGAGCGCGCGCTTGGCGAGTTGCGCTTCCCGCTGCGGCGCGCCGAGATCGATCTGGAAGCGGCGCGCGCCACGCTGGCACAATTGCTCACTCCTCCCGATCCTGCCAGAGTTGCGGCGGCGCGCGCAGCAGTTCAGCAGGCAGAGGCAGCCCGTGACCGGGCGCGCAATGATGCGTCCGCAGTAAAGACCCGCGCAGAACTTGCGCTACAACAGGCGCAGAAGCGTCTGATCGCTGCGCAGTCGGAGTTCAGCGCCGCTTCATATGCCGCAGAACAGGATAAAACCAACAACAGCGCACAGGAGCGTCTCGCCCGCGCCGGCGATGCGCTGCGCGCAGCCGAAGAAGAAGTCGCACGTCTTCAGATCGAGTACGACACCGCGCGCAACAACGAGATTGCCGCCGTCCAGGCTGCGGAAGCCCAGGTTGCTATCGCACAGGCGGCGCTCGACGAACTGCTCAGAGGTCCTGATCCGCTGAGAGTAGCGGAAGCGCGGCGCAATGTTGCGCTGGCAGAACTGGCTGTCGAACAGGCGCGCAGCGCCATTCAGGTCGATCCAACACTCGAACGGGCAGCCGAGGAAGCAAAGAAAGGCGTGGAGGACATCCAGCGCCAGATTGAGGCGCTCAAACTGGTCGCCGGGTTCAACGGGCAAATCCTGGCGGTCAACATCGCCCCTGGCTCTGTCATTCGCGCCGGAGAACTGGCATTCATTGCGCTGGACCCATCGGTCGCCGCCGATGCTCTGGAGGTGCTGGTGATGAGCGGTTCAGCCCCGCTGGTTGTGGGGCAGCCGGTGTCGATCACGTTTGCGCGCTACCCTGGCGCAACCTATCAGGGAACGGTGACCGGCATCCCCGGTAGCGGGGCGAATGGCGCTCTGAGCGGCTATCACATCGCCTATGAGCCGACCGATCTGAACGTGGTCTCCGGTGATGCGGCAGTCGTGACCGCCGTGCTGGCGCGGCGAGAAAACGTGCTGTGGCTGCCGCCAAAAGCCATTCGCGCCGACTCGCGCAGTTATGTGCTGGTGCAGCGCGGCGATCGACCTGAACGAGTGGATATCGAGACAGGGTTGACAACTCCAGACCGGGTGGAAATTCTCAGCGGTCTGAATGAAGGCGACGTTGTCATCGGACAGTAGGAGCCAACCATGAGGATCGGCATCGACGTGCGCTATCTCTCCCACGGACTGGTGGGCGGGGTCCATACCTATATCAAACACTTCGTTGCAGAACTGTGCATGATCGCTGCCGATCACCACGTCTTCCTGTATGCAGACGCCAAACGTCCGTTTGAATTGACTGATTTGCCGTCAAACGTCACACTGCGATTGCTGCCGTACTGCGGTCCGCATTCCAGCGTCTACCTGGACTATGTTGGGTTGCGGCGCGCCATGGCGCGCGACCGTCTCGATGTGGCGCACTACCCGGCGAACTACGGATTTCGCGTCCCCGGCGCGCGCACCATTGTGACTCTCCACGATGCGCTGACCATTATGCCGCTGCGCGAGACGCTTTTCAGTTCCGGTTCCCGGCGCACGCTGCGTTCAATGGCGATGACCGTCTACCTGTACATCGGGTCGCGGTTAATGCTGCGCGATGCCGATCTGCTGCTGACCGTTTCGCAGCATGCCAGGCAGGATATTCTGCGCTACTGTCGTTTCGATCCACAGCGGATCATCCCCATCCCGCACGCACCGACGCCGGATATGCGACGGATTGAGGATCGTACAACGCTCGACGCTGTGCGTCAGCGCCACGGGATCGCAGGACGTTTTGTGCTGGCCGACGCGCTGAAGAACCCCGGCGTGCTGGTGCGCGCCTGGCGGCGACTGCCGCACTCAGTGCGCGAGAGTCACCGGATCGTCTTCTTCTCACGCCATCCAACGCCGCTGCCGGTGGTGTTCGAGGCGGTCGAACGCGACCATGCGCTGCTGCTGATCAACCCGCCGCGCGCCGATCTGGTTGCGCTGTACAGTATGGCGGACGTCTTCGTGTTCCCGTCCTGGTTCGAGGGGTTTGGCATCCCGGTGCTTGAAGCGATGATCTGCGGCGCGCCGGTCATCGTCTCGGATCGCGGTCCGTTGCCGGAAGTCGCCGGTGGCGCGGCGCTGGTGATGGACGCCGAGGATGACGCCACGCTTGCCCGCTATCTGGAAAGGGTGCTGACCGATCCATCAGAAGCGGCGCAATTGCGCGAACGTGGGCTGGCGCACGCGGCGCAGTTCAGCTGGCGCAAGACCGCGCAGCGGATCCTGGAGAGTTACGAGCAGGCGGCGCAGATGACGTATTGCGCATCTGCTGCGGTAAAAGCGAGTCGCTGAGGTGACGACAATGCGCATCCTGGCACTCACATCCTGGTGGCCCGAGCCGGCGGATAATGGCATCAAATTGCGGATTCGCCATCTGCTGCGCGCACTTGCGCGCAACCATGAAATCCATCTCATCGCGCTCGTCCATGACGGCATCGGCGCTACTCAACGCCAGGAAATCGATCAAATATGCGCATCGGCAATGGCGCTATCGGCGCCGCAGGTGAACCCACGTCATCGAGATGTCGTTGCCAGTTTGTGGCGTGTCCAACCGGCATCGGTGCGTGTTCGATGGAGTCCGCAGTTTAGCGCCCTGGTGAAAGAACGAACAGCAATGCTAAAGCCGGACGTCGTTCTGTCAATCGAACTGGCGACCGCTGTCTATGCATCCTCTATTCCTGGCGTAGTGCGCGTCCTTGATGACCCGGAGCTGGTTGGACTGTCTGCCTGGCATCGAGCGCCTTCCCCAAGCGGGAAGCTGCGCGCATGGTTGACGTGGTACAAGCAATGCGCATATGTTCGTTATCTCTTGCGCTCTTTTGATGCCTGTAGTGTCGTCTCGGAAGCAGAGCTGAGGTTGGTGCGTCGTCTGGCGTCTGCACACACCCTCCTGGCATTGATACCGAACGGCGCCGACGTCGGCGAAGATCGCAGCAATTGGAGCGCGCCACAACCGGACACGCTTATCTATCCGGGTTCACTCACCTACAGCGCTAATCTAGACGCAATGCACTACTTTCTGCGAGACATCTTTCCGCGGATACGTCATGAACGACCAGGTGTTCGGCTGCGTATCACCGGACGCGCCGGGCCGGAACACCTCGCTGCATTCCCATCGCTCGAAGGCGTGGATGTGGTAGGGTTTGTTCCTGATGTGCGCGCCGAAGTTGCGCGCTCGTGGTGTGAGGTCGTGCCATTGCGTGAAGGCAGCGGCACCCGCCTTAAGGTGCTGGAAGCGCTGGCGCTTGGCACGCCGGTAGTTTCGACCTCAAAGGGGATCGAGGGATTGGCGCTTGAACATGACCGCCACGTGCTGGTTGCCGATACTCCAGAGTCGTTTGCTACGGCGACGCTGCGGCTGCTGGAGCAACCAGAGTTGCGCACACGTCTGGCGATTGAGGGCCGCCGCCGCGTTGCGGATATGTACGACTGGCGCGTTATTGGCGAGCGGATGAACGACCTGATCCATGAGGTTGCAAAGCGCCGCCGGGTCGTTGCACCAGGACTCGAACACATCAGGAACGCCTGATATGAACACAATGTCGATTATTATCGTCAACTGGAATACGCGTGCCATTCTGCTCGATTGCCTCGACTCAATCGCTGCACATCCGCCTTCGCGGTCTTACGATGTCTGGGTGGTTGACAACGCTTCAAGTGATGGCAGTGTTGCTGCGGTGCGTGAGCGCTATCCGTATGTTCAGGTCATTGAAAACGCAGAGAATCGGGGGTTTGCGGCAGCGAATAATCAGGCTATAGAGGCTTCGCGGGGCGATTATGTTCTGCTGCTCAACAGCGACACCATTGTTCACGCGCAGGCGCTCGAGCATATGGCCCGATTTCTGGATGTCCATCATCGGGTTGGCGTCGTCGGCGCCTGCTTGCTCAATGCTGATGGCACACTTCAACCTTCATGGTCCGCCTTTCCGTCGTTCTGGTCGGAACTGCTAGGGCGCAATATTCGGTCACGCAGACCGTATTGCACCCGTGATGGAAGTGCAGCGTACTCGGTTGACTGGGTCGGCGGCGCCGCGCTGATGATCCGTCGTGAGGTCATCGAACAGATTGGCGTTCTTGACGAGGGATACTTCATGTATTCTGAGGAGACCGACTGGTGTTTCAGAGTGCGCAGAGCCGGTTGGGAGATCTGCTATCTGCCGAAAGCGACCATCGTGCATCTTGGCGGGCAGAGTAGCAAAAAGGCAAGTGCGCGTATGAAGGCGGAGCTCTACCGCAGCAAGATACGCTTCTACACCAAGCATTATGGTCGGCGTCAGGCGTATGTTTTGAGCCTGACGTTGCGTCTTGTACTGCACGGAAAGGCATTGGTCGAGAAGATAAGCGGACGAGCCGAGGCATATCACGATCTTCGTCTTCTCACCCGGGCGTTGAGCGTCCCACACCTGCACTGAAGGGATAACGGTTATGAGGATCGGAATAGATGCGCGTTTTCTGACCCATCCGCAGCCAGGCGGTTTCAAGACATACACCGAGCAGTTGATTCGCGCATTGCTGGAAGTCGATCCCGACAATGAGTATATCCTGTATGTTGATCGTCCGCCTATCGCAGAGATGATCACACCACTGGCGCCTAATGCAACCGTGCGGGTCGTGCCAGGAACGGCGCCGTTCATCGGCATGCCCTGGCGTGAGCAAATCGGTCTGGCGATGCAAGCCAGACGCGACCGGATCGACGTGCTCCACGCACTCTGCCTGACAGCGCCAGTGAATGCGCCCTGCCCGCTGGTTGTGACAATTCACGACACGATCTGGATGTTTCCCCATCGTTTCACCCGGCAGCAGCAACGAGTCAGACGATCCCTGATGGATCTGTATTACCGGTATGTACCCAAGATGGCAGCCAGACGGGCACGTGCTGTCATCACTGTGTCTTGCGATGCGCGCGCAGCGATTGTGCAGCATCTTGGCATTCCTGCACATCGCGTGTTTGTCACCTATGAAGCGGCAGCGCCTGGCTACCGCTTCATTGATCGATCAGTTGCAATCGATGCTGTGCGACAACGTTTTGGTCTGAGCGAAGGTTTTATTCTGGCGCTTGGCTCCGCCGACCCGCGGAAGAACATCTCAACGCTACTGCACGCTTATGCGCTTCTGCCGGAACGATTACGGACGAAACATGATCTGGTTATTGTCTGGACACATTCGTTACTGGCGGGGTCGATTCTGGAGGAAGCGCGCGTGCATGCCATCGAAGAGCGCTTACGATTCCTGCAACATGTCTCAAACGAAGACCTGGTCAACCTCTACAATGCGGCTGGATTATTCGTTTTTCCGTCGCGGTACGAAGGGTTTGGTCTGCCGATCCTGGAGGCAATGGCGTGTGGCGTACCGGTGGTGGCCGCGAACAATTCGTCAATTCCTGAAGTTGCCGGCGATGCAGCGCTGCTAATCGACGCTGAAAGTCCGTCGAGCATTGCTCAGGCAATGGAACGAGTGCTCAACGATGCGGCGCTGCGTGATGCATTGATGGCGCGCGGCTTGCAACGCGCGGCAAGTTTCTCCTGGCAGCGTTGCGCTCGTGAGACGGTTGCCGTGTATCAGCAGTGCTCTGCCGGTCGGAAGAGGGTCAGCGCCTTCCATGTCGCCTGACAGTGTCAGGATTGGGCCTCTTTCGTTGTCAGGCGCTCTAACGGGCAATCATACGATGTGAAACATGGGACGTTGCGCCTATCGGAATAATCAGGCGTTGTCATCGCTGCGCGAGGCGTATCAGGCGGCAGGATTGCCTCGCAGCGCTTGCGCCACGCATAGTCCAGCAGTGGCGACTCATTCAGAATAATATCCGGCTATTATTCGGATAGGACCTTATTTTCTGTGAACCGATATGCACGTGATATTTGACCGGCAGGCGCCTGGACTGAAAAGCGACAGAGCACGGGGGCAGTCCATCCTTGCCTCGCGTTGGTTCTTGATCGCCAGCGCCCTCTTTGGCGTCATCGGGTTGAGCCTGGCGGCGGGGTATGTTATCGGCGCAGATCGGAAGCTTGTCGCATTGGCGATCTTCGGTCCGATAGCAGCAATACCGGCATTGTTCTTCATCAGCCGGCGCTTCAGGTTGATGATTCTGCTCTTGCCGATTGCAGCAATGGCGATCCCCCTTGATATACCGACCGGAACATATACCAGAATACCTGTTTCTCTGGTTCTCGCAATGGCGCTCTGCGGCATATGGATCACATCAATGGCGATGCGCAAGAACTGGACTCTGTCGCCATCGCCGATCAATCGTCCAATGCTGGCGTTTTGCGTAGCATGTGCTATATCGTTGATCTGGGGGATTGTATGGCGTGACCCGATCCTGCGGATGGGTATTTTTTCAAACTTTATCAACGTTCAATTGGCGTCCCTTATTACCTATTCGGTTTCGATTGGCGTTGCTCTGTTGATCGGCAATTTTCTGCAGAATGAAGGTTACATCAAATATTTCATCGGATGCTTTTTGGTGCTTGGGTCGCTCATGACTATCTTTCAGATCTTAAAAATCGAGCATGGCATTCTGGCTGACCGTGGTTTATGGGGATTGTGGACCGTTATTCCAGCGTATACTTTGCTGATCGCTCATCCAGGAATCGATTGGCGCTGGAGAGCACTACTCCTGGCGCTCATTATCGCTAACCTCTATCAGACTATGCTGGTCAATCTGCTCTGGAAATCCGGGTGGATTCCGACAGTTATTGCCATATTTGCAGCAACATTTATTCGGTCATGGCGCTGGTTCCTGGTGCTCGTCATCGCAGCGGTCGTGCTCGTCTATGTGCAGCAGGACTTTTTTTATCAGATGATTGAAGATGAATTGAACGAAGGTGCGGATGGTCGGGTGGGCATGTGGGAGATCAATCTGCGTGTGGTTGGCGATCACTGGCTCTTTGGCACCGGTCCTGCAGGATATGCGCCCTACTACATGACGTACTACCCTCACGATGCGCGCTCGACGCACAATAACTACCTCGATATTATTGCCCAGTTTGGCGTAGTCGGGTCCGTTATCTGGCTCTGGTTCGCCATTGCGAGCACGCGCGAAGGGCTGCGGCTGTACCATGATGCGCCGCCCGGTTTTCTGAGGACTGCGGCGTTGACTGTCGTGAGCGGCTGGATCGGTGCGCAGGCTTCCATGTTCTTTGGCGACTGGATTCTGCCGTTTGCATACAATCAGACGATTACTGGCTTCAAGTACACGGTCTATAGCTGGTTTTTCGTCGGATTCTTGATTAGTCTGCGGCATATGATCGAGCGTCAACGAGCAACCGAGACGGTAAACATATGAAACCCCTGGCGACATTACTGGTGGGCTTGCTTTGCGTGATCAGTCTGGCGCAGCCGTCGGCGCCTGCATCGGCGCAGCGCAGCCGCTGGACGACGCCGTTCGAGGTGTCGCCGCCGGTCTCGGCGGAAATGCCGGCACAGGTGACGCCTGCACCGCTTTCCTCGGGCCAGAAAAAAGAAGTGCGTTATGGCTCCTCCTGGTTTCCAAGCATGGCGATTGGTCCGACAGGCAGCGTGCATATTGTGTGGTACAGCGGCATCGCAACTACGGCCGGCAATGAAGGGAGCATCGATCTTTTGATGTACCGCGAGTTGCGCGATGGCGCCTGGTCGCCATTCAATGATGTGGTGCAGACGGCTATTGGCGGATATACCGTTCGTAACAGTATTGTCATGAGCCGTGACGGAAAATTGCACGTGTTACTGCGCATGGGCACGGTAATCCGGCACGTCAGCGTTCCCTGGGATCGCGCGTGGACGGCGGCGGCGTGGAGTGAGCCGCGCACGGTTGGCGCCAGCGGCTACTATGTGGCGCTGGGGGTCGATAGCCTGGCGCGCTTGCATGCGTTCTGGTCGCAGGGAGTTCCTGATGAACCGGGAAAACCGCGCCCGGAGTGTCCAAACTGCGCCAATCTGTTCTACCGCTATTCCGATACCGGGGGCAAGAGTTGGTCGGAACCGGTCAACCTGTCGAACTCGCCCTATGGCGACAACCGACCGCAGGTGAAAGTTGACGGTCGCGATCGAGTTCACGTGGTCTGGGATCAGGGGAAGGACTGGTATGTCGGTTTGGGTTTACCCAAACAGGGCGTCTACCGTCGTTCGGATGATCGCGGCGAAACGTGGCGACCGCCGGTCTATTTCACCGTTCCTGATGATGCCGTGCAGCAGACAACCATCGGCATTGCGGCCGGCGATAATCCGATTGTGGTGTATCGCACACTGAAGGGAACGATCTACTACCAGTATTCGCGCGACGGCGGCGATACCTGGAGTCGGCCAGAGGCGCTGCCCGGCGTCGTTGCCCGTGATACCCGCGGGAACGATCTCGACCAGTATTCGATGGCCACCGACGGCGAAGGGAACGTCCATCTGCTGGTCGTTGGCTATCCGACGACGATGTCCGGCATCGTTCCCGGCGCTATGCCGTCGATGGTGCTGCACCTGGCATGGAATGGTTCGCGCTGGAGCCTGCCCGAAATCGTTTCGGCAAATGAGTTCTACCCAGAATGGCCCGTTATTGCCGTATCGAACGGCAATAAACTTCACGCCGTCTGGTACACGCGCAGAGCGGATGGCATGGCAGCAGACGAACGCGACCGCTACCGTATCTGGTACAGCTCACGCCAGATCGATCTTCCCGAAACGGCGCCATTGCCATTGTTCACGCCAGTTCCGACGGCAATGCCAACCGCTGCGCCAACCGCCACTCCGATCCCTCCCACTCCCACTCCTCTTCCTGCGGATGCAGTGACAGCGCCGCCGATCGACGGTCCTCCCCGCTGGGAAACGGCGGCGCTGCCGGTGCTGGCGCTAGCGCTGCTGCCGCCGATCAGCATCGTCGTCGGCGTTTATGCGTTGCGCCGATGGAGGCGACGCAGGTAGGGCGGGAGCGGGCGATTGTTATTGCACCAGGCGATCTGATCGCTGCCCCTCCATGCTGTTGGCGACGCAACCCGCCTCTCACTCGTTTCGAGGTGTGGAACACTCCACCCTTCGCCCAATTAGAGCATCTTTGAAAAATGCACGCTGGCCAGACTTCATCTCAATGTGTATCGCGCTGCCGACTGATATGCAGACGTAAACTAATACGCGGTCATTTGTATCATACTGCCGGGGTGCGCAGCGAGACGCTGGGGCGCTGCGGGCGAAAGCCCTCGCTGAGGACGCGGTGCGACGGGGCGCACCGCAAGTGGAAGCCCCGCCAGGGCTGCTAATGCCAGGGCGCAGTCTGCGTCCACGATACGCCTGACGGTGCGCATTGACCGCTGCGCCGTGCACAACGAGCGCGCGAACATTTTGTCTGACTGATCGTAAGTTAGCATAAGTTACAGAATTATCACTCACTATCCACTGCAATACAGATTGCCGTCATCCCGACGTGCTACGGTATATCCGTCCAAATAGCGTTTTTGAGTGAACCAGCAGGCACAGGGAAGACGATCCTATGGCGGTCACCACCTCAGCAGCATCGGCAGACATTGCAACACCGGCGGCGCGCTCGCATGAGCGTGTATTTATGATCCTGGTATGGGCGCTGGCGCTGATATTCAGTTCGCTGCCTGTTTTGGCGGGGTATCTGTTTGCAACTTCAGAGTATCAGTTTGTCGGGATCGTGTACAACATGCCGGACCACGCGCAGTACTTCGCCTGGATGCGCGACCTGGCGCATGAGCCGCTGGCGCCAAATCGGCTGACGCCGGAACCGAACGCTCCCGCGTTCTTCAATCTGCTCTGGTGGACGGTGGGGCGTATCGGGGCGTTGACCGGACTTGAGTACGCTGCGCTCTGGTCGGGGCTGCGGCTTGTGGCGGCAGTAGCGGTATTGGCAGCAGGGTATGCCTTCCTGAGTCTGGCGGTTGCCGATGCACAGCAACGACGGCTGGCGTACCTGATCTTTATCTTCGGCGGTGGTCTCGGGTTTATCTGGGTGATTGTCAAATACGTCTACCGTCTGCCCGAAGCGCCGTTTCCGTTCAACATCTACACTGCTGAAGCCAACACCTTTTGGATCATAACGGCGTTTCCGCATTTCGGTATGGCGCTGGCGTTGATTGTCGCAATGATGGCGCTCTTGCTTCAGGCTATGCGTACAGGACGCTACCGCTACGCTGTAGCGTGCGGCGTTCTGGGGGCAATTCTGGGGTTGCAGCATGCCTATGACCTGATCACAATCTATGCCGTCATGGGATCGTTTGGTCTGCTTGTCTGGCTGCGTGACCGGCGCTTCCCGGCGTTTCTGTTTCGCTGCGGTTTGATCGTTTTCGCCCTCTCGGCGCCGGCGGCCGCGTATCTGTCGGCGCTGGTGCTTCTCGACCCCACGTGGGGCAAAAAATTGAGCCAGTTCGACAATGCCGGCGCCTGGACGCCGCCGCCGTGGGAGTTGCCGATCCTGCTGGGGGTCCCTTTCCTGCTTGCGCTGTTCCACTTCCGCCCTCGCGCTTTGCAAAGCCGGAGCGATGGAGAAACGCTCGTCGCCGTCTGGTTCGTGCTCCACTTTGTACTGGCGTATCTGCCGGTCAAGTTTCAGATCCACCTGCTACTCGGCTGGCAGATGCCGATTGCTATCCTGGCGGCTGCGGCGCTGGCAACTCGCGTTATTCCCTGGTTGCAGCAGCGCCGCTCTCTGTTGCTACAACCGGCGCTCGCCCTTCTCTTTACATTGATAGTTGCGACAAATGTGTACCTCGTCGTCTGGCGGTTTGTTGATTTCCGCCGTCTCGAAGCGCCCTACTATCTGACACGCGGCGAGGCGGAGTCGCTGGTGTGGCTTGAGGCGCACACTACTGCCGGGGATGTGGTGCTGGCGGATCTCGAGTATGGGCAGCATGTGCCGGTGCGCTCCGATGCCCGCGCGTTCCTGGCGCATTGGGCAGGCACCCTCGATTTCTTCGGCAAAAAGGCGATGGTGCGCGAGGTGTTTGATCCCATCGTTTCCGATGCGCGCCGTCAGGAGATTCTGTCTTCATATGGGGTGACATACATTGTCGTGCGTGAGCGTGACCAGGCGAGGGCTGCGCTCGATCCGGCGGTTGGGCGCTATCTGACGGTGGCGTTTTCTGAAGGCGATACGACGATTTACCGCGTAACAGCGGCACATCTGCCGAATGGATAGCATACTATGAGCATCATCTCCCGGTTCCGGGTTGAAATCCTGCTTTTCCTGATTCTGCTGGCATGCTACGCCTATTTTCCGCCACGCTGGGCGGACTGGAATCAGAACTCGCGCCTGAACCTGACGCTGGCGATTGTGGATGACGGTTCCTTCCAAATCGACCGGTTTGTTGCCAATACCGGCGATTATGCGAAGTACAACGGGCACTACTACAGCGACAAAGCGCCGGGCACGTCGTTCCTTGCCGTTCCGGTGTACGCCGCCGTTCGCCCGATACTCCAGACGGCGCCGGTGCAGCGCATCATCGACCGCATCGGTTCGTCAGCCGCCTTTGGCGAGACGCTGCGACCCGATGGGAGCGGGTTGGCGACGGAGAAGGTTTACTTCGCGCTGGTGCTGATGATCGCGTCGTTCGTGACGGTTGCTGTTCCCTCGGCGCTGCTCGGCGTTGTGCTCTATCGCTTTCTCGAACTGTTCAATCTTGCGGCTGGCTGGCGCGTGGTCATCACGCTGATCTATGGACTGGCGACGCCGGCTTTCCCCTATTCGAATGCGTTCATGGGGCATCAGCAGGTGGCGACGTTGTTGTTTGCCTCGTTCTGGATCGCGTTTCTCATCGGGCAGCGCCGCGTGTCGCCGCGCTGGTCGCTGCTCATCGGCGTGTTCCTGGGATGGACGCTGATAACCGAGTATCCAGCGGCGCTGATTATTGCGGGTGTCGGGTTGTATCTGCTGGCGGCGCTGCCCGACCGGCGCTGGATCGTGGGCGCGGCGCTGGCGGGTGTTCCGCCGCTGGCGTTGATGATGGCGTACAACGACGCGATTTTTAACACGGTGCTGCCGGTCGGCTACAAATACTCGGAGTTGTGGCAGGCTGAACATCAGTCTGGCTTCATGAGTCTTGCCGGTCCAAACAGTGAGGCGCTGTGGGGAATCACCTTCGGCGTGCACCGCGGTCTCTTCCTGCTGGCGCCGGTGTTGCTGATCGGCCTGGCGGGGTTTGTCGCCTGGTGGCGCAGCGGAACGCACCGCCGTGAACTGGCGGTCTGCGCCTGGGCGGTCGTCAGTTTCCTGCTGTTCAACGGATCGTCGGTGATGTGGAGCGGCGGTTTTGGCGTCGGACCGCGCTACCTTGTGCCGATGCTGCCGTTTCTGGCGTTCGGCATTGGGGTGTTCATTGCGATATGGGGAGCGCACTGGTGGGCGCGCATGGCGCTGGGTATTACCGGCGTCTGGTCGTTCCTGAATGTATGGGCGCAGACGATTGGCGGGCAGAGTTTCCCGCAGTACCAGCCGAACCCATTGCTGGACTACTCGCTGCCGGAACTGGCGACGGGGAATGTGGCGCGCAACCTCGGTATGGCGCTAGATCTCAGCGGTTGGGCAAGCCTGACGCCGCTGGCGCTGGTCGTGTTGATTGGGATGGTCATGCTCTTCCATTCAGTAGCGAAGCCGTCATTTCAGGCAGAAAAGCGTCGGGCTGAGAAGCGAGAGCCGAGAACTGAGAACCGGGAACCAAGAGTCGGGAACCAGGAAGTGAGAGCCGAGAATTGAGAAGTGAGAACCGAGACCTGTGAGCATCGGCGCCGGTGGCGGTCAACGCAGGGTCGCCCCTGGTGGGCGCCCTGATGCGGGTTCAAGAGTAGGGTCGCCCCTGGTGGGCGCCCTGATGCGGGTTCACAGGAGCATTTCAACCATGATCCATCCAGAAGCGCACACTCCTTCACACCTTCAGACAACGTCAATGACCGTTGTTGCCTATCGGATTCTCGCAACGACGCTGTTTGTCGTAGCGGCGCTGCTGGCGACGATCAATCTGCCCTACGCGCCGCGCACCTGGTTCGATGAGGGGTCGCACCTGCACGTGCCGAAGACGCTGGTGCAGCACGGCAAATATGCCGACATCAGCGCCACTCCCGATGGCGGCGTCGAGTTCCGCTATCACGGACCCACGATCGGCATCGGTCCGACGATTATGCTGCCGGTTGCGGCGGTCTACCAGGTGTTCGGCATCGGTCTGACGCAAGGGCGACTGGTGATTGTGATCTATTTCGCTATCGCGCTTATTGCCGGGTACGCGCTTGCACAGCGTCTATATGATCGCTGGACTGCGCTGATTGCCCTGGCGCTGCTCCTGGCATCGCGCACGGTCAATTACGAGGGTTTGATTGAATATGGACGGCAGGTGCTCGGCGAGGCGCCTGGCGTTGCGTTCGTCTTTCTGGGCATGCTGGCGTGGCTGGCGGCGCTGAAGACCGCGGCGCAACCGGCGATGCGACGCACACACTGGATGTGGAGCGTTCTGGCGGGGCTGGGGTTCGGTCTCGCGCTGGTGACGAAGAATCAGTTTGTGCTGATCATTCCGCTGGCGCTGGTGCTGATCGCGCTGCTCGACTGGCGCTACTACCGGGCTGGAACCTGGACGCTGCGCCTGGTTCCGCTCATTGTTGCTGTTGGGTGTTTTGCGCTCTGGACAGTGGTGCAGTTCGCGCTGCTCGGTCCGGGCACGTTCTTCGAGAATCTTCAGCAAACCCGGCAGGCTGCCGGTGGGGCGATTTTCGTCTTCAACCTGCGCTCGACCCTGCGCGCTGGGTATTACCTGTTGCGTCCTGATCTGTTCGGCGGGCTGGTTGTGCCGGCGCTGGCGTACACCATCTGGCGCGCGCGCCGCCGCACGTCGCAGGGGTTGAGTGAAGCGCTGCTGGCGCTGATCATTGGCCTGTGGCTGGCATGGTTCGTTGGTGTGTCCCTCGGCTGGCCCCGCTACGCCTTTCCGGCGGTTGCGCTGAGCGCGCTGACCGTCGCGCGGCTGGCGTTTGATGCCATCGGCTGGCTGCGCCGTGTGTTGCCGGCGGCAGCAACAATTACCGCCATCTACCTGATTGTCATCATCGCGCTGCCGATTGCACTGACGGCGCGCGTTGTCTTCACACCCGACGACAGCGCACAGCGGTTCGCCGCATATCTGGATGCCAATGTTCCTGAGACGGCAATCATCGCCACCTGGGAGCCGGAACTGGGTGTATTGACCGATCACTGCTATCTTTATCCGCCCCAACCGACGCTCGATCAGGCGGTGCGGCATACCTGGCTGGGAGGCGACTCTGTGCGGTACAACTGGTATGCTGATCGACCGGCATATGTTGTGGTTGGGAGTTTCGGCAGTTATACCGGTGTGTACAATACACTCGACCTGGAACGCTATTATGTTCGGGTGGCGCAGATTGGGACGTATGCGTTGTACCAGGTTCGGGCGGGGAGTGGGGAGTATTCGAATAACCCTGTACTGCCATCGAGCGCTTATGCGGATTAAGAAATAAATCTGTAAACCTGTGCCGCCAGGTCGCATGTTCTTTGAGCAGCAGCGGGCTAAAGCCCTTGCTCAGGACATTGAAGCCCTGCAGGGGCTTGCACGATCTCAGCCAGGGCTTCAGCCCGCAGCGCCGCGACAGCACCAAACTATTTTATCTTCATTAGCCCGCAGCTCAAATGATGCCACGCTGCCAGATCCAATCCGGTTTGATCGCCATTGCGCTTTTCAGCGCTCTGCTGGTGGGATGTGTGGGAACCGGACGGGGTTCAACGGGGTCTGGAGGCGCTGTGGCGCAACCAACACCCCTCATCACCGATGCGCTGCCAACGCCGCGACTCGCTGGCATCGTCGCTGAGCGCCGTGAGGTGCGCTTCGTCAGCGGCGATGCCGAACTGGCGGGGGAACTCGATCTTCCGCCGGGCGCGGGACCGCATCCGCTGGCGTTCATCATTCATCACTCCGGTCCTGTGCCACGCGACTCTTACGGCTATCTGGCGGAGATTCTGCTGCGCGCCGGGTATGCGGTGTTCCGCTTCGACAAGCGTGGGACCGGGGCGAGCGGTGGGGTGTATGGGTGTTGCGAAAGCGATGATGCGCTGGCAGCCTATCGCGCAGCAGTTGCGCAGCCGGGCATTGATCGCTGTCGGGTCTTTATCGTCGCACAGAGCATTGGCACGCAGCATCTCGCGGCGCGGTTCGCGGAGTATGCTCAGGCGCATGCGCCACGCGGCGTTGCTCTGCTCTCCAGCCTGCTCCACGCCAGCGACATTGTGCGCATCGAGGCGCCGATCATCATCATTGTGGCGGATAGTGAGCCAGAGTTGAACGCCATTGGACCTGAAGCGGTAGCAGCGCACAACGCGCGTTTCTCTTCTTCGGCGGCGCTGTACATCGCTGAAGGCGCTGAACATACCCTCTTCGACATCCGCGATGGTCCTATCGACTGGACCGATCCCGGCTGGGTGGAGCGCTATCACCGCGGTGCGATGGAGGCGCTTGTGCAGCAACTCGATACCTGGCGCGTCGCACAAGCGCCGGGGGACTGTTAGTTCCGACCTCACTGCCATATAACTCACACAAAGGCGCAAAGGC
>CALGYB010000100.1 GCA_937935075.1 uncultured Roseiflexus sp.
ACCTGCCATTCAACCGTGCGTCCGGCATAGTACGGCGTCACATCACCATACCGCTGCGGCACAGTCCAGGGTTCGCGTTGAAGAACGACGGTCTTGTGCGGCGGTGTTACACCGTAGATCCGTTGCGCATGGTCCGAGACGAACGCCTGCAACCGGTCGAGCGCGTCGTGCTGTTCAAAGAGTTCCACCAGCAGCGGCAGCGCGACCGGCGCGCTGAACACGCCGGCGGCGCATGCGGCGGCTTCTTTGGCGCTCACCGGATGCGGCGCAGAGTCGCTGCCAAACATGACCTTGGGGTGCGGCGCGAGCGCCGCCTGCACCAGAGCAGCACGATCCTCGGGGCGCTTGGCGATTGGCTTGCAGAACAGGTGCGGTTGCAACAATCCGCCTGCCACGTCATCGAGGGTGATCTGCAAGTGGTGGAGCGTAATGGTCGCGTAGAGATTGGGATGTTCGTCGAGGAGCGCCACTGCCTCGCGGGTGGTGATATGTTCCATCACGATTGTCAGGCGGGGGAAGCGGCGCGCCAGATGCACGTAGATCGGCAAAAACTCGCGCTCACGGTCGAGGACGAACCCGCCGGTTTCGCCGTGGACCAGGAGCGGAATGCCGAGGTTTTCCATGATCTCCAGCGTTGGTTCGATGTCGCGAATGCGCTGCACCCCTGCCTCGCTGTTGGTGGTCACACCGGCGGGATAGAGTTTGACGCCGATGATATACGGTTGCGCGGCACGTAGTTCCTCTTCGCTGTAAGCGCGGAAGAAGAGGGTCATGTACGGCGTGAAACCCATGCTGCCGATCGCTGCATCGATCTCAGCGCGGTAGTACAGCAGGCGCTCCAGGTTATCCACGGGCGGGACCAGGTTCGGCATAATGACGCCGCCGGCAAAATCGCGCGCCGAGAGCGGCGCCACCGTGCGCAACATCGCACCTTCGCGAAAGTGGATGTGCATGTCGAGGGGGGAGATGAGGGTATGATCCATGGGTCCTCCATCCCTGACTATTGCCGGTTCACCAGAGACTTGAGCATGAAAGTTCCACTGCGTCGCCCGACGCTGAACCGTTGAGCAGATCACACGAAGGGCGCTCTCGCACCCTCGCCTCAGCGCATGCGCTTTCTCATACGAATGCGCGGTCATTCGTACAACACTGACGGGGCACTGCGGGCGAACGCCCTCGCTGAGGACGCAGTTCGACCATGCTCACCGCACGCGGTTCGACGGCGCTCACTGCACGCGGTTCGACGGCGCTCACCGCACGCGGTTCGACGGCGCTCACCGCAGGCGGTTCGACGGCGCTCACCGCAGGCGATTCGATGGCGCTCATCGCAAGTGCAAGCCCCGGCGGGGCTGATTCCGGGATACGATCACGATACGCCATTGCGCTGCGAGCTGAAGCCGTGGGCTACGGTTGCGAAGCCTGCCTGCGCAGGCTACACGGATGTTCATCAGGCGCCGGGCGGGAAGGGGCTGTCACCCTGGTGCGTGAGATCACCCCCCAACCAATTGCAACGGATTGGGCATGAACAGCAGCACAAAGGTCATCAATCCGAGAACGGCAAGGGCGACGTGCGCCGGGCCAATCCGCGAGACATCGTTCAGCGGCGGCGGATGACGCGGACCGATCAGCAGCCCCAGCACCCCCCATAGAAGCCAGTTCGGCGCTGCCAGCATTCCGAGCAGAACACACCCGCCGATGAACGCATACGCCAGATAATGGGCATATTCGCCGAGCAGCGCATACGCCACATGCCCGCCATCGAGCTGACCGATGGGCAGCAGGTTGATCATCGTCACCAGCAGCCCAATCCATGCTCCCCAGGCGACGGCGTTCAACTGCACATCTAAGCCATTGCCCGGCAAGAACTGCCCGAACACCAGATATTTCGCCGCTGCGTACAGGATCGAGTTCCCCTCCTGAATGTAGCCCCCTTCTGGGGGTGGACCGACTGGCGACGTTGCCAGCCCGTAGAACAGCAGCGGAATGGCGACGGCCAGACCGGCGAGCGGACCGGCGATGCCGATCTCCAGGATGGTCTTGCGGTCGAGCATTGGCTCGCGCTGAACGATCACCGCGCCGAGCGTACCGGTAAAGGTGATAATGCCGAGACCAGGGATCGGGATCGGCGGCACAGGAATAAAGTACGGCAGACTGACCGGCGCGCGCCGCCAGCGCCCGACGACATAGTGCCCCATTTCGTGGACGAACAGAATGCCCATGATCGTTGCCGAAAAGGGAATACCCGCCACAATCCCCGCCGGATTGCTGAACACATCGATCCCGTCGTACAGCGCCCCGACTGCAAGCGTCGAGAGAATCGTGATGAGAAACAGCACAATCGGCAGCACAACCCTGGGTTTAGCCGCCGAAACAACGAACGGCAGCGCCATGATTTCCACATCGTCGCCATATTTGCGCAGGAACGGTGTGAATCCCAGCGCCTCCATGCCCGCCCGTATCTGCGGGTAAATCGCGTCGGCGGGGGCGTGAAGTTTGCCGACCATCGTCAGCACACCGCGACTGTCCCACGCATACCGCTCGATGGTCATCAACCCATCGAGCGCCAGGCGCACCCGCCCCATCACTTCAAGACGGTCGAGGGTATCGGAAACCTGTGTATCCACATATCTATCCTTGTCTGTATCAGGAACCTGTGAGGTATCATGATACCAGCCATTTGGGAATTATGGTGCGCCCAGGGGGCAGGCATGAATTGTCAGGCGGCAGTCTGCCGCGCTGCCCGACGCTGAACCGTCGGGCTGATCGCATGAAAGGCGCTGCCGCGCCCTCACCCTGGTGTGGCCGCATGCCTGGAACCAGCCGTGCGTTAGCGGCGGGGCGCCGTGTGTTGACGCTTGCTGCGGCCATTCCGCCGCTGCTTCTCCTTTTCGGGGGCTGCCCCGCACCTCCTTTTGGGCGACCAGCGACATCGTTTACCCCAACCGTGAACCGTTACTCGTGTAGTTCGGGACGTCGGCAATCAACGTTCAACGCGCAACGTCTTCTTCCGGCTCGGCAATCGTGATCAGCCGGTGGGTCATCTCGACCGTGCCGTCGGTGATGACTTTATCGCCAATGCACGAGACCATGGTCACCATCTCGCGTCCCTGCGGCAGGATGTAGTGGACTTCATCAGGTTCCGCCCAGACCTGGCGGGTAACAATGTAGCGATGTTCATGTCCATTGGCATCGATGAGTATCACGCTGGCGCCGGGACTCAGTTCTTTCAGGCGAGCGAATGGAGCGGGAATGTTCGGCGCTTTGCGGAAGCGCAACACATGCCCCCAGAGGACGACATTCTCTCCCTGCCCCGGCATCGCGCCCAACTTGTACCACCCCACATCGTGATCCAGCACAACCGGGACACGGTCGGCGTCGAGGCCGACCGGGATCAGGGCGCGATCCATGTCGATGGCGTCGATAATCAGGCGGACCGGCGGCGCCGCTTCTGGTCGCGCCGTCGGGATGGGGGAGGGTGGCGCCGTTGGCGGAAGAGTCGGTGCGGGTGTGGCGGTTGGGAGGGGGGTAGGCAAGGCGGTTGCAGTTGGCGCCAGCGTCGGCAGGGGTGTCGCCGTCGGCGGGGCTGGCGTGGCGGGCAGTGTTGCCGCCAGCGGTGCGTTGCGCATATCCGAGGCGGACGACATCTGCGTCGGCGCCGCGCCGCAGCCGGTGATGACCAGGCTTGTCATAATCATCGAAATCCAGCGAATTGAAAGCATCGCGCCTGCTCCTCTTCTGCGTCGGTGAATCAAAAAATAGTCCTCTCTGTGCCCTCTGCGCCTCTGTGGTGATATGACAGGAGTTACGCGGTCGCCTCACGGACGAGCCGCGTGATGGCTCTTTTTGCCTTCGGCGGAGCGGTGCTTGTCTTCTTTTGTGGTGGGGTGCGGTGGCTTTGCCGCTGCACCCCACCACCTCGATTCGGGAGCGCCATGCTGCCGCAGGCTCTGGCAAAGCCAGAAAGTGCGTCACTGCGTAAGTTCTGTAAACAAACGAACGCGCCGTCCCTCAGCGTTCAACCTTCAACATTCAACGTTCAACCCGGCAGAACAACCGTCTCCGTCGTGGTTTTGTACGGACGGAACCCGCGCGCCTGGTAATTTGCCAGCGCGTGAGGTCCGTCGAGCGTACAGGTATGCACCCAGACGCGACCGGCGCCATCGTCGAATGCGCGTTGCACGCCGGTTGACAGGAGATGCTTTCCCAACCCGCGCCCGTGGAACATCGGCGCCAACCCGAAGTAGGCAATCTCGACATCCGGCTCTTCCGACTCTGCGTTGAGTTCAATATATCCGGCTGGCGTGCCATGCACATAGAGCACCAGCAGCGTAACGGACGGACGCGACAGATACTCCAGCAACCGCTCATCGCTCCAGTCGAGGCGCATTGTCCAGTGGTACGTCTCGCCAACAGCCCGGTACAGGAAGCGGTAGAATGCCGGAAATGGAATGTGCGACTCGATCACCGTCACGTCGGGGTCGGCAGCAACCCAGGGGCGGAATGCCATCCGATCCGGCAGTTCGAGATAGGTGGTGACGACGGTGACCTGGCGACTGGCTGACATCATGCGTAACCTCTGGAAAACATGTGCGGCAACGATATCGGGATTCGTGATCGATGCTGACTATACCATACTGCGGCATTGTTTGCGCACATCCCTGCGTATTCGGCGAAACCAGATATGGTACAATACGCTTGTGACACATTGCACGTGTCGTTCCGGCAAGTCTACCATCCGTCTGTGTCTACTGCCGCCATTTATCGCCGACGCCTGACGACAGGGCGCGTTCCTTTTCAATGGAGTGACTATGAGTACTGCACCGCACCACTACCCCGATACCGCGTGGTCGCCCCTGGTCGCCGGGCGCACCGGCGAGCGTGCAGAACGCGGGACACTGATCTACACCCCAGGTCACGCCGCCGATGCGCTGTTTGTCCTGCAAGCGGGAACGGTGAGCCTGCACCTTCGATCGGGAGAAGGACGGACGATGACGCTGCGCCTGATCGAGGCCGGGCAGGTGTTCGGGCATGTCGGCGCGGGGGACGAAACGTACTACGACACGTTTGCAGAGGCGACCTCGCCGGTGCAGTATGTGCGCGTTGCGCGCCATGAACTTGCTGATCTGCTGGCGCGCACGCCGGAACTGGGCATTGCGCTCGTTGAAGACATGGCGCTGCATCGCGCGGTGATCAGCCGGCGTCTCGATGAGGTGGCGTTCAAGTCGGTGCCAGCGCGCCTGGCATCACTCCTGCTCGACCTTGCCCGTCGCCACGGCGGGCCGCACGCCGCCAGCGTGCCGCGTCACAGCCATCGTCAACTCGCAGAGATGATCAATGCCTACCGCGAAACGGTGACGAAAGTGATCAATCAATTCCGCGATGCGCGCCTGCTCGAAATCGACCGTTCGAGCATTACGCTGGTGAATGTGCGCCGCCTCGAGGAACTGGCGCAGAGCTGACCAGCATCCGCTCGCTGATTTCCCACAAACGCGCGGCAGCATCCATATCCTGCGCCTGTGGCGCCGGCGTTGTCTCACGCGACTTAGCGAAATATCCGCCGCTGATGGTCGCTGCTTCTGGCGCAGTCGCCAGATAAATCGAAGTCTGCGCTCCTTCTTCCGGGCTGATCGCCCACAAACGCTGCATCAGCGCCATCGCTCCACCCCAGAAAGCGCCGTTGTTGTGCGCGAACCGCGTAGCGACGAATCCCGGATGCAGCGCGTTCGATGTCACGCCTGAGCCTGCCAGTCGGCGCGCCAGTTCGTTCGAGAAGAGAATGTTCGCCAGCTTCGATTGGGCATACGCAGCCCAGCCGTTGTAGCCGCGCGTGAACTGGAGATCGTCCCAGCGCATCCTCCCGCTGCGGTGCGCGTCCGATGAGACATTAACGACCCGCGCCGGAGCGCTGGCGCGCAGGGTGTCGAGCAGCAGATTGGTCAGCAGGAAGTAATTCATATGGTTCAGCGCCCAGGTCATTTCGATGCCATCGGCGCTGACCTGGCGCGCCGCAAAGAAGCCGCCGGCGTTGTTGACCAGCACGTCGAGCCGTGTATGGCGTTGCACAAACGCTTCTGCCACCGAGCGAACGCCGGCTTGCGATGACAGATCGGCGATCAGCGGTTCGACATCGACGCCGGTCGCCTGTTTGATGCGCGCCACGGTCGCTGCTGTGCGCTCCGCATTGCGCCCGACGATCACCACGTGCATCCCGCGGCGCGCTAGTTCGCGCGCGGTGACTTCACCAATACCCGACGTTGCGCCGGTAACAAGACAGACAGGTGTGTGTGTCATAGTATTCCTGTTGTGGATTTCAATAACGATGCGCCTGAATGATAGTTCAGGTCGCCCGGCATGTCCAGAGGTATAGGATTTCCAGGATTAGATACGTTCTTCGCCCGGCTCTGGATGACGGAACATTCGCAATTGTCAACTCGGAACTTTCTTGATATTCTCAATTATGGGCGTATATTGTGCACTTTTTATTATCATGTGTCGAAGATTTGCGATCCACCACGAAAAATTTCTCGGAAAGATGTTGACACATGTCTGTCAGAGGTGTATACTGAGGAACAAAGTAAAGAGTGTCATGCGTATGCTCGTATCTGGCGACTTCCCGGCAACCTGTGGGACAGTCGCTTCTTCTACGAGTCGAGGCGCATCGTCACAGAGAAAAGGGCGTGAGCGTGCCACAGCGACTTCGGAAGGGTGAAAGCCGAAGGCAAAGCGCGCCTGTATCCGGCTGTGACGTATGTCGGGGAAAACCTGTTCACATGGCGAACCCGGCCGTTGCGCGCGTTAAGCGCTTTGAGTGAGCACAGCGACTGTTGCAGTGTGCTAAGCGGGGTGGTACCGCGGGTTGTGGTCAACCCGTCCCGGCGTGGTCATTGATCGTGCCTGGACGGGTTCCTTACTTAGAGGGAGAGGAACCGATGACCACAAAAACGAGTCTTGATCGACCCATGAATGGGGCGTTGAACGGGTTGAGGGTGCTGAGCAATGGTGTTTCATCGCGGCCTTCAGCCGCAGTTCGAGACGATGTGAAGGTTCAGGCGCTTATTGACCGGGTGCTCTCGAAGGTTGGCGAATGGCGTGAGCATCTGACCGTCAGTATTGGGCGGGCGACGGAACTCACCGGTCTCAAGGATACGCAAATCCGCTATTTTGAAGAACTTTACCGGCAGGATGACAATGCTGATGCGCATCCTGGCAGCACCCGCTCGTATTCGCTGACCGATCTCCGCCGGCTGGCGGTGTTTGCCGAACTGCTCAGGGAAGGGTATCGACCGGCGCAGGCAACGGAGATTGTGCGTTCATTTAAGGGCATGATTGAGCAGGGCGCAGCGTACACCATTACCGATGTATTGCGCCAGGAAGGTGACGCAATCACCGACGGCTTTCTCCTTTCACGGCTGGCGAGCCAGGTGATTTTTGCGGCGCAGCGCGAACTTCGCGGTCGCCTGCCGGATGCCCGGATCATCGCCATGTTTCTCGTCGAGCGGCGTATCGACGCTTCCTCAGCCGCAGAACTCGAAACGACCGGGAAAGAGATTGCAGCGCATCCGCAGGATATGCTGGTCGCTGTTGATCGCGCCGCCGTTGTCGGGGAGGCGTCCGATAGCGGTGAGAGCGTGTGGAGTGATGACGAGAGCAGTATTGTGCTTTTCTATAGCCGTGAACCGTGGAGTGTTCCCGTGCCGGACGATGCGCAATTCTGCTGCTACCATCCGCCGTCGGCGCCGGATGCAACGGTGGTTTTTATGGTGCGATCCGCCGCGCGCGACGTTCTTCCGGCGGATCTCTTCATTGCCACATCCGCGCGCGATCATCTCCTCGACTGGATGGTACGCATGTGCCGCGCGATCTTTCCTGAGTTCCGTCAGGCAACGCGCCTTCACAACTATCGCTATCGTTCCGACGGGTATCGTCTGTCGCATACCCGCGAAGCGCTGAACCGTCTGATGGCTCGCGTGCGCGATTTGATCTTTGGCGATGATGCCGACGTCAGTCTGGCATGTTTGCTCTTGCCCAATGATCTCTACAAACCAGCATATCTGTCGATCCTGGCGCACGCCGGCTATCCCGATGAGGTTGCGCGTCGTGTCCGGCTGAACCTCCACGGCGAAGGGGAAGGCTTGAGCGGACGCGCCTTCAATACCTGTGAGCCGTTTCTGACCCGTGATGCCGCACACGATATGCGCGTCTTCGGCGCGCAGGATGAGCGCTGCCAGGTGGCGCTCGCGGCGCCGCTTCTGTCTCATTGGGATACGCACCCGTTTGGCGTGCTCTATCTGGCATCGCAGCGGCCCGTCTCGCCAATCTGGAGCGAAACCGCCTTCGTTGCCCTGGTGTTCGGCAATATTCTCAGCGAACTGCTGGGTCGCTGGTGGCTGACGCGCCTGCGCCGCAAACATGATGATCTGCTCCACACGTATGTGGAAGAGTATGTGCGCTGGTTTAAGGGTATGGATATGCACGGACCTGAGTTTGATGAGGGGTTGCAGAACATTGAGCAGATCTGGGAGCGAATTGCAGCGATGTTCAAAGATGCCGCCAATGTGCGGACGGTCGTCGAACGCCTGTCACGTCAGTATGTGACCCTTGCGGTGCTCGACATCGATCACAGCCGCCAACGTCACCGCAGCGATGAGCCGTTTTTGCTGGCAGCGCAGCGCCATGTTCATCAGGCAGTGACGCACATTTCACCCGACGTTCGGGGGTACTGGTTCAAGAACGATCATACCCTGCTGGTGCTCGATGGATATACGCTCGAAGAGGCAATCGTCCTCATTCGGCGCATTGCCAGCCGGGTGCAGATGGTGCCGGTCGTTATTGAGGGCAGAACCGAACGCACAACAATTACGATCAGCGCTGCGCTCAAGTCGCTATCGTATCAGGAACTGTACGATCTCTCCCACAACGACCGTAATGTGCTGCGGTCGAGTCTGACGACGATCATCGATGCCATTTATGAACAAACCCGCGGGTGTGAACGCACGCTGAAGATCTTCCAGAATGGCGTGTGGACCATTGCGTGAAGGTTTCCCCAGAACTGCCATCGTTTTAACCCCGGCAGCAGGCGTTGGCTGAGCCTGTCGCAGCCAACGCCTGCCGCGCGGCTGACGACTGAGACGCTATCCAGAAAATCTCGTCGGGTTGGCGAAGGCATCGCCTTCGCCTGTCTCGCCGTCCTTCACGCGGCGGTTTTTCATACTCATGCGCGGTTATTTGGACAATCATGACTTCACTACAAAAAGCGGTAACCACGAAGGTTACAAAGTGACACAAAAATGCGCTTCATTTTTGTTCACCTTCGCGCGCTTCGGGTCCCTGGCGGTTGAGCCTTCCATGACTTCCACGAAGGGCGCCAAGGGACACGAAGGACATGCGCTTCATTTTTGTTCACCTTCGTGCACTTCGTGCCCTTGGTGGTTGATCCTTCCATGACTTCCACGAAGGGCGCCAAGGGATACGAAGGACATGCGCTTCTTGTTGCTTCCCCTTCGCGCACTTCGGGTCCCTGGCGGTGAAGCCGGTGTGCAGCGGACTCAATCATGTATCGGATACTTTGCGCGATCAGCCAGAGACCGTTCAGATCTTCGACCGGCGGACGCTGAGCCTGTCGAAGGGTGTCGTCCGCCGGTCAATCTGAAAATGTCATTTTAGCAATCGAACACGGCGCTTACTGTCATTGATTTTTAGGAAATCTCTACTTGACTCTCGTATTCCTTCGATCTACTATAGAAGCGTGTATGAGCGCACTGTTCTCCGGCGCAATTCTCGAAATTCCCAGGTAATACGGGTATGAATCGAGCGCATATCGAGGTTGTCCGTATCCTCCCATCAGTATGGAAGGAGCATTGTTGTGGACGCCCCGTTATTGATCCGGGTTGTCGGAGGTATTCTCGGGTTTTGGGTCTGTTTCTTCCTCGGTAGTCGCACCGCGTATCATCGCTCGACACGCTGGCTGCGCTGGTCGTTCGTCTTCCTCGGCCTCCACTTTCTCTTCGCAACGCTTGAGTCGCCTCTCGGACTTCTCGAACCCGCCGTTATCCCGTTGCTCCGTTCAATCTCAGGACTGATTGCGCTGGCTTTCTGGCACGGATGGCTCGTCGGCGTGCGTGGACTTACGCGCACAGAGGGTATTGTCCGCAAGGTTCATCTCGGTATCGCGCTCAATTATGCGCTCTTCGCGGTTGTGATTGGTCTTATTCCTGGGGACGTGACATTCGCCGTCCCCACTGTTCAGCCGTGGGTTGCCCCGCTCCTGATCGGCGTGTACCTCGGCGGTGTGCTGCTCCATGCCTGGGGAATGACCTGGCGACTGTACCGACGCGAGGCATTGCCGCTCGAACGGATTGTCTCCCGCCGGCTGCTGATTGCAACGAGCATGGTTAGTGTGAGTGTCATCGCTGTGGCGGCTGCATCAGCGCTGAAGCAAGCGCAGCCGGAGGCGTCCGCCTGGATCGAGCAGGTCGGATATGCTTTGCTCTGTTGTGGCATTGTGGTGATGGGCTACGGTGCATTGACCTATGTGCAACGTCATATGGGGCGCAACAGTGGACGCGATTACCTGGCAAGCGGGTTTGCCAGCCTGGGCATTGTGGCAGTGTACGAGAGCGTGCTGATAATGTTTCGCTCCGTAACGCTGAAGGTCTTGCCGGCGCATCAGGCGCTCGTATTGGGGATTGTCCTGATCCCGGTGATCATTGCCACCCACTTCGGGTTCGATCAGCTGCGCGACATGCTCGACTGGCTGCGTGTTGGCGATGCAGAGCGCCGGGTGCGTAGCATGTTGCGCGCCATCACACGACAGATCGGGTCTGAAAAGCCGCGCGACGAGGTAATAGACGATGTGCTGCGATCGCTGGCGCAGGGGCTGCGCGCAGAGTGCGTCGCCGTCTTCTGGTTCACGACAAACGAAGCGCATCTGCTCGCCGCGTATGGTCAGAAGCCGGATGCTTCTGTGCAGGCGGATGTTCTCCGCGCACCACGGCTGCAACCGTTCCATCAGCTTGCCGGCTATGATCTGCTGCTGCCGCTCTACGTCGGTCGCAAACAGCATGGCGCTCTGCTGATCGGCGGTCAGAGCCGTCGGAAGCGGATGCCGGACGAACAGGCGCAGTTGGAAGTGATCGGGCTGCTGCTCGCTCACTATATCGAGCGCACGGAGTCCGAACCGATCACCGTTCCACAGCATATTCATCGCCTCGAGCAACAGGCGCGCGATGTGCAGCAGATGCACGATGCACTGGATCGGTTGCACCGCCCGCCGGTCTTCATCACAACCCTGGGACCGTTCAGGGTTGAAGTAAACGGGGAGGAGGTCTCCTACAAGGGGCGTCTTGGACGCCACATGCTCAATGGCATGCTCATGTATCTGGTCGCCAATGTGGAAAAACGCATCCCGCGCGACACACTTATCGAAATTGCCGGCGATCATCGCCGCCGCCGCAAACCTGGCGTTCGTAGCGATCTGCCAAACTCCTCCCACTACATCTCCGGGCTGCGCCAGATGCTGGAGCGCTGGGGCATGGCGGATGCACTGGATATTACCGACACAACCGTAACGTTGAAACGTCATCCATCGTGGACAACCGATACCGATCAGGTGATCGCATTGTATCGGCGCGCAGAACAGGACATCACCGCCGGTCGGATGAGGAGTGCGATCGCATTGCTCGAAGAGGCGCTTAGCCTGTTCCACGGTGATTACCTGCAAGAGTTCGATGCTGCCGAGTATCGCATCGATCATGAAGTGCATCGCTGGGAGTGCGAACGCTCGATGATCGAGCAGCGTCTGCTTTCGATCTATCTCAATATCCCCGACCTTACCGATGCAGACCGACAACGGATGTCGCGCCTCGCAGACGCATTGCTGACACGCAGCCAGGGTGATTCTGATGTCGTGAACCTCGTCAGGCGCATTGCGCAGCGCTGCGGCAATCACCGCCTCCTCCAACAGTGTGCAGCCTCTGATATTGGAGATAATCTTGAATGAGGGCGGAGTATTATCAAGATTATCTCCAATATAAATCGCTTATTCCTTCATTTTCAATATCTCATAGAATTTCTCAGTCGTATCTCAGTTATTTCTCAATCGCCTGGATACCATGGAACCGACACTTCTGCTGACATTGCTCATATGAGCAGCGTCGTTCCGGTAGTGTCGAGGAGGTGCAATGGCAACGTCTGTGTATCCATCACTCCAGGATCGAGTGTTTCGTCCGCATTCGAGCATCGTTGGCTGCAAAATCGTCGTTCTCCTGGCGCTCGGCGCTGGCGTGCTGCTGGCAGGCATCGCACATGCCGCGATCATCGCTGTGCCCATCGCGGGTTTTTTCCTTGTTCTGGCGGCGCGCAGCGCGTACCACGAACTGACGACGATCCTCATCGTGCGCGGTGATACGCTGCTGCTGCGGCGGGGATTGTTCTTCTGGCGCGAGGAACAGGTCCCGCTGCATCGCGTTGATGTGCTGATCACTCAGAGCCTGCTCGGACGCCTGTTCGACTATGGGCGCCTCACGATCACCCGCGATGATGATGTTCTGATCGTGCGCAACATCGGCGAATTCCGGCGGTTGAAGGAGGAAATCGCTCGTTTGCAGCGCATTCCGGCGCTCTGGAGGGTGCAATGAAACGACTTGCGCTCACACTGCTCACACTGGCGTTGATGATACTGCTGCTTGGCAAGAGCGCGTCGCGTCTGGCGGAAAGCATCACGCTCTGCTCCATCGGTCTGGCGCTGGTGCTGGTCGAGCGCATCCTTGTCGCCATCCGTCGCCGGGTGTCGTCCGGGGTTGGCTTCGTTGCCTGCATCAGGGCTGTTCAGCGCCTGCCGATGGCATCGTGTCCAGGACGCCAAACCGGCGTGCGCCGTCGGGTGTGCGACAGTGCAACCGTGGTGCTGTCACGTTCTGACGCGCGCGCAATGGTGCAGTATCATGCCGCGCCGCACTTCACGTCCGGGCGGCGGGCGCTGGTGCATCTCCGTCGCACGGCGCTGCACGAGGTGCTGCTGGCGCACGATGCCTGCACCGATCAGCGCGTGATTATCAAACGGACGCTCCCCGGAGCGCCGGTTCACGATCTGCGCCGTGAGGCGGGTATGCTCTTCTGGCTCGAATGGGCGCGAATGCCGATTGCAGCGCCCCGGTATATCGCCTATGAAGAGCGCGATGGCCGCAGCACGCTGACGATGTCGTACATTGACGGGCAGACGATTGAGGAACTGGCAGGCGCGGGGCATCTTGCGCTCTCGACCCTCGTCCGTCTGCTGGCGAAGACGTGCATGGCGCTCGATGCGCTCCACCGCGCCGGGTATGTGCATCAGGACATCAAGCCTGCCAATCTCATCCTGGATCACAGCGGCACGCTCGTGGTGATCGATTGGGGTTCGGCGCGTCGCTATGATTTGCCCTACGACCTGCGTTCGATCACCTGCACGCCGGAATTCGCCAGCCCCGAGCAGTTGCGTGGCATGGTGCTGCCGGGCAACGACCTGTACGCCATCGGGAAGACCCTAGCGGCGCTCGTGCCCGCTCCGCCGCCAGCGCTGGCGCACGTCATTGCGCGCGCCACCGGTCCATTCGCGCATCGCTACGCCACCGGCGCCGACCTGGCGCAGGCGCTGCTGGCGGCGCAGTGATGCGGACATGTTCGACCTTCAACCTTCGCATCTGCCAACCCCTCGCGTCTCTGGCGAAGACCTTTGAGGTCATGGCGACGTGCATTCAGGGGAGGCAAGCCTTCCCGCCAGCGATCATCGTTGGCAGAGCGCCGTACATGGCACAGACCTCAAAGGTCGCATTCGTTCCCACCTGACGCGCCTCTCGCCTCTCGCCTCTTGCCTCTGCCTGGATGCATGCTGGATCATCCACGAAGGACACGAAGCGGCACGAAGGATGTTCCTCCTCTCCCCTCTCGCCCCTTGCCCGTAGTCAATCATTCCCTCCACGTCCCCGAATCTTTTCGCCACTCCTGGTTGCGTGGCTTATCATGGAAAACACGCAGCATTGAGAGTGCCTGTCTCAGCGTTGAGAAAGGATCAGCCAATGGCTCACCGTCGAGTCATCATCATGGGGGCGGCGGGGCGCGATTTTCATACCTTCAACGTCATCTTTCGCACCGATCCGTCTATCCGCGTCGTTGCGTTCACCGCTGCGCAGATCCCGAACATCGCCGACCGGCGTTACCCGCCGCAACTCGCCGGTCCGTTATACCCCGACGGCATCCCGATCCTGCCGGAAAGCGCTCTCGATGATGCGATCCGTCGCCTGGAGGCGGACGAGGTTATTTTCGCCTATTCGGACGTGTCGTTCAACTATGTCATGGAATGCGCTGCGCGGGTGGCGGCGGCAGGCGCCGATTTTCGCCTGATTGCTCCGGCGCACACCATGCTGGCGGCGCATATACCGGTGATTGCGGTTGTGGCAGTGCGCACCGGCTGCGGCAAAAGTCCGACATCACGGTTTGTCTGTCGCCTCCTGCGTGATCGTGGGTTTCGGGTGGTCGTTGTGCGCCATCCGATGCCGTATGGCGTGCTCGAACGCCAGCAGGTGCAGCGTTTTGCAACCATCGACGATCTCCGGCTTGCCGATTGCACCATCGAAGAACAGGAAGAGTACGAACCGCATATCCTCGCCGGAACGCCAGTGTTCGCCGGGGTCGACTATGCCGCCATTCTCGAGGCTGCGGAGGACGAGGCGGATGTGATCGTCTGGGACGGCGGCAACAACGATGCGTCCTTCTTCCGACCCGACCTGACCATTACCCTGATCGATCCGCATCGCGCCGGAGATGAGATGAGGTCTTATCCGGGCGCGGTGAACCTGCGCTGTGCCGATGTTGCGCTGATCACCAAAGTGGATACTGCGCCAGCCGCAAGCGTCGCCGCTGTGCGCGAAAACATTGCCCGCGTCAATCCGCGCGCCGCCGTCGTCGAAGCGGCGCTGCCGATCACCGTCGATGATCCGGCTGCCATCCGTGGACGCCGCGTTCTGGCGGTCGAGGACGGACCAACCGTCACGCACGGCGGGATGCGCTTTGGCGCTGCAATGATTGCTGCACAGCGCTATGGAGCGTCGGTGATCGTCGATCCGCGTCCCTATGCGGTGGGCCTGGTTGCCCGGGCATTTCAGGAGTATCCCCATCTCGACGCGGTATTGCCTGCTGTTGGCTATGGCACGGATCAGATCCGCGACCTGGCAGAAACCATCCGGCGCTCGCCGTGCGATCTGGTCATCCTGGGAACGCCGGTGGACCTGCGGCGCCTGATGGCGCTGGAGCGTCCCGTTGTGCGGGTGCGCTATGAACTCGAAGAGCGCACTGCGCCGGGGCTGGCTCACGCGATCAATGCGACGCTGGCCCGTTTCTGGCGCGAGCGCGGCGGTCGCGGCTGAGACGGTAAAGCGTTCCCTGGAGACAAAGGGAGAAGCGCTATGCACGTCCGACATTTCCTTTCGATCCATGATCTTCCGCAAGGGGCATTCTGGCGTCTGCTCGACCTGTCGCGCCATATCAAAGCGTTGCCGATGGCATATGCGCATATGCTCAAGGGCAAGGCACTGGCGATGATCTTCGAGAAGCCGTCGCTTCGCACGCGCGTCACATTCGAAGTTGGCGTCCAGCAACTCGGCGGCTTTGCCGTCTGCCTGGGACCGCAGGAGATTGGACTGGGGAAGCGCGAAGCCGTGATTGATGTGGCGCGCAATCTGTCGCGCTGGGTTCATGGGATTATGGCGCGCACATTCGAGCATAACACTGTGGTGGAGTTAGCCAGGCACGCAACTGTGCCGGTCATCAACGGTCTGACCGACCTGTTGCACCCTTGCCAGGCGATGGCGGACTACCTGACGATGCTGGAGCGCAAGGGCCGGCTGGCAGGTCTTCGCATCGCCTACGTCGGAGACGGCAACAACGTCGCGCATTCACTCATGTTTGGCGCTGCCCAAAGCGGCGCTCACCTGGTTGTCGCCACGCCGCACGGGTATGAACCGGATCGACGGATCGTCCAGATGGCGCGTGAAGATGCGCGCGTCTCTGGCGCAGTGATCGAAGTGACCGACGATCCGCGCGAGGCGGTGATGGGCGCCGATGTCGTCTATACCGATACGTGGGTCAGTATGGGGCGCGAGTCGGAAGCGGCCGTGCGACGTGAAGCGTTTGCCGCCTATCAGGTCAATGCGCGTCTCATGGCGTATGCCCGTCCCGACGCGATCTTCATGCATTGCCTGCCGTGTCACCGGGGCGAGGAAGTTACCGATGAGGTGATCGAGTCGTCGCAGTCGGTGGTGTACGATCAGGCGGAGAACCGGCTCCACATCCAGAAGGCGATCATGATCGATCTGATGAGTCAGCCAGGAGCAGACCGTGCGTAGACCAACCGTTGTTGCCATTGGCGGCAACTCGCTCATTCGCTCCGGTCAGCGTGGCAGCACCGAAGAACTGCGTGCGAATGCGCTCACAACCGCGCGCGCGATTGCCGGGCTGGTGCAGCGTGGGCGCGCGATCATCATCACCCACGGCAATGGACCGCAGGTTGGCGCGCAACTGCTGCGCTCAGAGATCGCCGCCAATCATGTGTATCCCGAACCGCTCGACGTATGCGGCGCCAGCACACAGGGCGCCATTGGCTATATGCTCGAACAGGCGCTGATCCATGCCTTCGCCGATGCCGGTGTGCAGGCGCCGGTGGCAACCGTGCTGACTCAGGTGGTCGTCAATCCCGCCGATCCCGCCTTCCAGCACCCGACGAAGCCGGTAGGACCATTCTACACGGCTGAACAGGCACAGCAGCGCGCCCGCGACAAGGGGTGGACGGTCGTCGAGGATGCAGCACGCGGTTGGCGGCGGGTTGTGCCTTCGCCCGAACCGCGTGAGATCGTTGAGATCGACGCCATCCGCGACCTGGCGGCATCTGGTTATGTGGTCATCGCTGCGGGCGGCGGCGGCATTCCCGTGGTGCGCCGCGGCGGTGAGCTGGTTGGCGTCGAGGCGGTGATCGACAAAGACCTGGCGGCGGCGCTGCTTGCCCGCTTGCTGCACGCCCGGTTGCTCATCATTTCGACCGATGTCGAGTGTGTCTATCTTCATTATCGCCAGCGGGACGAGATGCCGTTGCAGCGTGTGCGCGCCGCAGCATTGCGGCGATACGCCGCCGAAGGGCATTTTCCGCCCGGCAATATGGGACCGAAAATCGAGGCGGCATTGCGATTTCTGGCACACGGAGGGCGAGAAGTCATCATCACGTCGCCTGAACTGCTGACCGCAGCCGTGGCTGGGAGCGCCGGCACGCACATTGTGGCGGAACGCTCATCGCGGCGCCGTCGCCGATGCGCATCTGGCAGCCCATCCGCCCGGCGGCTGATGAAGATTGAACAATGAAACTCTGGAGACAACGGGAGCGTCTTACCCCTGTTACACCGCATAGCGAAAGGGGCGCCGGATGCAAGCGCTGACGTTGCGCACGCGACTGATAGCCGCAGGCTGCGCTGCTGCTACGCTGTGGGGAATTGGGGCAGGCGCCTGGGTCATCAGTCAGTCACTCGCGCCCCTGATCTTTTTCGGGTATCTGGGAACGATCATCGCTTCGGGAATACTGTTCTACCTGAGTCTGCCGCCGGCGAAACGCATCGCCGGTCGTCGTCCGCTGGTCGCCGCAATTGGGATCGGGATGCTCGCTGCGGCGCTGGCGCGCGTTCTGGCTCAACAATCGATCGTTGCAGTCGAGGGGTTCTTCTTCGAGTTGTTCAGCGGTGTTTTCGGAGCGGCGTTGCTCCACTTCGCCATTGCCAAACTGTTTGGTCCGCTGATCTTCGGACGCGTCTACTGCGGATGGGCGTGCTGGACGGGCGCGCTGCTCGATCTGCTGCCGTTTCGTCATAGCGACGGGCGTCGTGGCGGAGTCTGGCGCTACCTGCGCTATCTGCACCTGGTTGTGAGCATGGCGCTTATTGCGCTGCTCTGGTTTGGCTTCCGGTATCTGCCGGATCGCGTCGATGCCCTGATCTGGTTTATTGGCGGAGTTGCCCTGTACTATGTGCTCGGCGTGACTCTGGCGTTCGTTCTGCGCGACAATCGCGCCTTCTGCAAGTATCTGTGTCCGGCGGGCGTGCTTGCGCTGCCTACCGCGCGCCTCTCGCTCCTCAAGGTGCGCGGCGACCCGCAGCGCTGCAATGCGCTTGGCGAATGCGTTGCCGCCTGTCCGATGGATATTCGCATTACCGATTACACGCATCACGGCGTGCGGGTGCTCTCCAGCGAGTGCATCCTGTGCCAGGCGTGCATCAATGCCTGTCCTGACGGCAGCCTGTCGCTGAGCCTCGGGGTCGATCCGCCGGGACGCCTGGAACTCCTGCGTGAACATGGCGGGCCGGCGCCGGTGACGATCATCCCGCAGCGGTTGCGTCGGGCGCGGCGGAAGCCGGCGCTCAGAAACTGGGAGCGCGGCTGATATTATGCTCGGCTTGGCAGTTCCAGTGCGTTCGCCAGATCGATCAGCGCGGCTTGTTCCATCTGGTGGATCGTCTCGGCGCCGATGCCCAGCCAGCCGCCATCGATCTCAGAAGCCGCCACTTCAAGCGCCAGGTCCATCAACCAGCGGCGGAAGGCGAGACCGGATGGAAGCCGGGAGGCAATTGTCCCGGCAGCGGTGACCGCGCGTAACATTGCCGGGCGATCGCCGGGCTGCCAGGTCCAGCGTGCGCCCGGCGGCGCTTCGCGCAGAATGTCTGCCGCCACTGCGCCGATCAGGTCTTGTTCGTGGTCGCGTTCCAATGCCCGGTGCAGCGCCGCGCCGAGCGCCAAACGTTCACGCACCTCCTGCACCTTACCGCCGACCGCTGTGGCAACGTACAACCCCACAGCCCACGGCGCGGCGCAGAGTGTCTGCCACTCTTCCGATGTGACCTGTCCGCGGATCATGGTGAACTCCGATTTCTGTCATGCAGTGTGTGTCTATCATACACCTGATTGGATGCGGATGTCGGTTGGGGGCGCCCGCAAGGGGCGCGCCGCCGATGCGGATGTCGGTTGGGGGCGCCCACAAGGGGCGCGCCGCCGATGCGGATGTCGGTTGCGGACGCCCACAAGGGGCGCGCCGCCGATGGCAATGGCGCGATTGCCATGCCTGGGCAGTTCTGTTATCGTAGAGTGAGCAACCAGATGATGCGTCCTGTTGCCCGCAGTGTGTGTCGTGGAACTGGTGTTGGCTTCGACAGGCTCAGCCAACGCCGGCTCAGCCAACGCCGGCTCAGCCAACCGCAGTTAAGCCGCCATCCGCGCCACAGGTGCGGTCCTGATCTCCAGGGTCATAGGGTCATCATGATTGAGTCCACTGCACAAAGGCTAACCACCAAGGACACGAAGCGCACGAAAGTGAATCGTTTGTGTCCCTTTGTGACCTTCGTGGTTACATCTTTTTGCAGTGAAGTCATGATTGCTCTAAAAAACGAGCCATCACCAACGGCTTTATATGCGGTATCTTTGCGCCTTTGCGCCTTTGTGCGCGCTTATTCACCCCCTAGAGCCTGTTATGCACTTCAGAGATACACGTGGTATGATTTCAGTATGACACGTCAACCCTATCCCAGCGATGTGAGCGACGCGGAGCGGGCCTTCGTCGCTTCGACCGGCTCAGGCGCCGCGCTCCCTCCCTGACC
>CALGYB010000101.1 GCA_937935075.1 uncultured Roseiflexus sp.
GACGTTGGCTTCGACAGGCTCAGCCAACGTCCGCCGCACGACGGTCAACACGGGCAATGATTGGGCAACACCCGGCTGATCCGCTAGTCAAAATCATTACGCAGGGCATCCGTTGGGGGCAGGTCTCAGACCTGCCCGTACGCAGGCGAGGCGGCGCTGCGGGCGAGGCGCCGCCCCGCCCTTACGAGGAGTGAGATGCATTCTGATTGCTCCAACGATCCGTCGCTCGACGACATTCCCGCTGCTGCGCCGGTGCTTGTGTGCGTGGTGACGCGCCCGGCGGATTTCGAGCGGGTACGCATCGAGAGATGGTACCGTATACCGGTTGGGCGGGCGCGCGTGTCGCTCGCGGTCGGGTATCTGGCGTTCTACCAGACGGCGGCATTCGACGCCGAACGCTGGGCAGTGCGCTACCTGGCGGCGGTGCGCGCCGTCGATCTGGCATACCGCTACGAACTGATTCCCGACGAGCCGCGGCATCCACGCGCTGCTCTGCGCTACTACCGCTTCTCCCTGGGTTCGTTGCTGCGCCTGCCAATGGCCATCCCCAGCCGGCGCTTGCGTCGTGTGACTTTCATTCCAACCACATTTGGGCAACTCCTGACCGCGAACGACATCGTCGATCTCTGGCAACCGGCGGCAGCGCCGCAATGGGGCGATGTGTGGGGCGCCGGGGTCAATGCGCGGTGGAAGGCGATGATGTAAGGTGGAAGGTGGCAAGGCGAAAGGCGGATCTGTTGCGATGCAACGGCTCTGCAAGGAAGGCGACAAGAAGGAATGGTTGCAAATGGTTGCAAGGGACATGCCATTCACGATTGCCGTAGTATAATTGACCAGCAATGCGTACACAGGTAGAGCGACAGGGACACCGATGAGCGAACAACCGGTCACTCAGCAGCGCATGGCGCCATCTTCCGCCAGCGAGTCGCGGCGCGGCGCCGCAGTGACGATGATCGTCTTCCACAATACGCCGCTTCCTGCCGAACAGGCGATCGCGCGGTATACGGCGCGCGCCAATACCCGCGCACCTCACTACCACGTCGCTGCCGATGGAACGATCACACAACTGGTTGACGAAGCGCGCGCGGCGCGCCACAGCGGTCTGGCAAAAATGGAGCGCATACGCAACATCGACCGGATCAGCATCGGCGTCGCCATCGAGGGCGCGCCGCGCGCCGTGCATCCGCCGGAGCAGGTGATTGCGCTGCGCACCCTGACGCTGGATATTCAGCGTCGTTACGATCTGCTGGCTGAAGCCGCGCTGCTCTCCTGGTCGCCGCCGCGGGCCGGCGCCGCCTATGGAACGCTTACCCCCTTCAGGTTGCCGCCGATGCCGGAAGCGCCGCCATCGGCGCTGCTCGGACTGCTGGCGCTCGATGATACGCCAGATCAACAGCGAGCACTCTGGCTGTTCCTGCAGAACGAAGCCGCAGGGCAGGCTGGCGGTTTCAATGCCGGCGCTGCGTTTCACCTGCATGCCGCAAAGCATGGCTTGGGCGCGCCAATCGCCCCAAGTTCGCCGCGATCCGCCTGGCTGACGGTCAACGGACGCCAGTACAACTACCAGCATTTTGCGCGCGACACAGTGTTCAACGAAGGAGAAAAATGGGCTGAGGTGCAATCCCTCAGCGCCCTGATCGCCGGCAACTTTCCCGCGCCCGGAACGCTTGCCTTCGAACTGCTGAAATCAGGATTCACCGCAGGTATCGCTGTGAGCAAATCGAAGAACGGTAACACGCAGTTCAATCCGGGATGGGCCTTCCATCGCCTGGCGGCGGAACAGCAACTGGGTCCGCCGCTGAGCGGCAGTTACCGCATCACGGTCGAGGGGCAACAGTATTCGATGCAGGTCTTCTGCGGCGATACGCTGTACACCCCCGTCGCCAACCCCGAAACGAAGACCAACTGGAACGATGTGCGCCGGTTGAGCGAGACGCCGGTCGGCCCGTTGCACCAGCATCTCTGGGCTGAAACGTACAAAGCGAGCGGCGTACCGTATGATCCGTCATCTCCCTTCTGTCAGGCGGCGGTTGCCGCTCGCATCGGCGCGCCGTTGACTGATGTCTGCCAGAAGACGTTCCAGGGAACGATGCTTGCCATCCAGGTCTTCGCGCTCGATACGCTCTACCGTATCGGCAACGGACCAGTCAAACGCCAGAGCCAACTGGCGCGGCCGCCGCAGGTCGAACAGTGGCAACCAAAGCCATCCGCGCCGCCGCCGGTTGTCGAACCTGCTGTGACTCGCACGGTGACGGCGCCGGTTGGCGGTTTCCCGATGCCGCCTGGCGACCGCAGCAGTCCGAACTGGCCCCCGCCGCCCGATTTCAAGCCGCTCGTGACGGCTGCGCAGCGCCAGGCGCTCTTTGGCGCCTACGAGTTCACGCCCGATCCGAGCCGCGACCGGGACGGCATCCGCATTCTGGGGTCGTGGGAGCAGGAGAACATTGTAACCGTTCAGATACCGCAACTCATCGGGCGTTCCATTCGCGGCGCGCCTGCCAACGGTGCGATCCGCTGGCACCGGCTGGCGGTCAACCAGTTGCTGCGGCTGTGGAAAGCATGGGAAGAAGCAGGACTGCTCGACCGTGTCATCATCTGGAATGGGTCGTACAGCCCGCGCTTCATTCGCGGGCGCAAGGACGATACCGCCAACAGCCTGAGCAATCACGCATTCGGCACAGCGTTCGATATTAACTACGATCCGGCGACCAACCTCAACGGGCTGAACGCCGTCCCCGCGCTGGTCGGGCAACATGGCTCGGTGCGCGAACTTGCCGCGATTGCGCGACATTTCGGGTTCTACTGGGGCGGGCATTTCCCCCGGCTCGACGGCATGCATTTCGAGGTGGCAGTGGTGCAGCCGTAGGCGCAAGACGCGAGGCGTTGCATGTTGAACGTGGGCAGGTTGCAGATGCGCAGGCAGGGCGCGTCTGCAGCGCGCCTGCCACGGGTGGCTCGGCGCCCGCGGAATGGACGGGGAGGGGCGCGCTCACCATGACGTTGCACATTGGGACGCACTAAACGAATGAACCAGGGAAGCGCAACCCTTGCAACGCGCATCCCAACCAGGTATACTGACCGCGCGACAACCCGCGTGGCGAGGGAAAGACGGCTATGACTTCCGTACCGTATACACCACAACTTCGCATAGCCACAGAAGACGATGAAACCATCGTCAACCTCCAACCACTCCAGGGACTCTGGACAGTGGAGCAATACCTGGCGCTCACCGACCATAGCCGCCGCTTACTTGAGTATGTCGATGGCATCATCGAGGTTTTGCCTGTGCCAACCGACCGGCATCAGGTCATCTCGCGATTTCTGCTGTTCGCTCTTTATGCGTACATTCAGCCGCTGGGCGGCACGGTCTTGTACGCTCCCCTCCGCCTCCAGATCCGTGAGGGCAAGTTTCGCGAACCGGATCTGCTGCTGGTGCGCCGCGCCGATGACCCGCGACGTCAGAACCGGTACTGGCGGGGCGCCGACCTTGTGATTGAAATCGTGAGCCCTGATGATCCCGAACGTGATACTGTCGTCAAACGCACCGACTATGCCGAAGCTGGCATCCCGGAATACTGGATTATCGAACCCCAGGACGAACGCATCTCCGTGCTTACGTTGCACGGCAACTCCTATGCAGAGGACGGCGTCTACCATCGGGGTGAACAGATCAAATCTGCGCTCTTGCCAGGGTTGACGATTGCAGTGACTGACCTCTTCGACGCCAGGTGATGGGCGTTGAACGTATCGTTGTCTTCATTACGCCCGTTCCTCCACCCTGGCGTGCAGGCGGTTCATCTCACCGGAGAGCATTGTCCCTGGCGCAGGTGCGCTGACACCGGAGCGAGGAGAGACGGTTGAACTCGGAAGCGCTATCAACGACGGTGCGCTATCTCAAGGTGATGGCGCGCGCAACCCGCCTCCGTATCCTGGGCATTCTTGCCGATGGGGAGCGGCGCGAACTGATCGCAGCCGGGCTTACGCAGCGCGATGGCGGCATCTACTGGCGCGTGGATTGACGTATGCCAGACGGATGGCATGCGATGGCGCAATGATCATATATAATTGCCCTCAGACAGCGCGCACGTTCAGCCTGCGCGCCTGCATCCGCGTCTATCACCTCCAGGAAGACACCCATGGCGATTGATATCGTTCTGCCGCAGATCGGCGAAAGTATGACCGAAGCCACGATCGGGCGCTGGCTCAAGCGCGTCGGCGACCGCGTCGAACGCTTCGAGGCGCTGGTGGAAGTGGAAACCGACAAGGTTTCGACCGAAGTGACCTCGATCACCAGCGGCGTTTTGCTCGAGATCATGACCCCGGAAGGCGCCACTGTGCCGGTCGGCACGTTGCTGGCGCGCATTGGCGAACCGGTGGAAGCGACTGGAAGTGCGGCGCCGGCGCCGCTTCGGGAAGTAACAGCCACGTCAGAACCGGCTCGCACCCGCCGCGGTAATGGCCCGCCAATCACGCCGGTTGTGGCGCGTCTTGCTGCCGAGTATGGCATCGATCTGAGCCGGATCCGCGGCACCGGCGCCGGCGGGCGTGTGAGCAAGAAGGACGTGCTGCGCTATATCGAGATGCAACAGGCGGCTGCCGCTCCAACGACTGAAGCGCCATCCGCGCCTTCACCCGCGACACGCGAAGCGCCCCCTGCCGCGCCTTTTCCCACAGCGCCTCCTCCGGCGCACGAAGCGCCCCCCGCCGCACCTGTCTCTGAAACGCCGCCTGCTCCGCCAGCCACGCCGCGCGCGCCTGCTGCGCAACCGCTGCCCGATGATGCGACCCTCACACCGTTGACAACCATGCGCCGTGTGATCGCCGATCACATGGTGCGCTCCCTGCGCGACGCCCCGCAGGCAACGACGGTTTTCGAGGTCGATATGGGGCGCGTGCTGGCGCACCGCGACCGGTATCGCGCTTCCTTTGAACAACAGGGCATCCGGTTGACCCTGACGGCGTATGTGGCGCAGGCGGTTGCGACTGCGCTGCGCCGTGTTCCGGCATTGAACACACGCTTCACCGATGAGGGGATCATCACCTACCGGCGTATCAATATCGGCGTGGCAGTCGCGCTCGAAGACGGATTGATCGTTCCTGTGCTGCGCGACGCCGACGAAAAAAGCCTGGCTGGCATTGCGCGCGCCCTCAACGACCTGACTGAACGCGCCCGTACACGCCGGCTGCAACCGGACGACACCGAAGGTGGCACGTTCACCATCTCCAACCACGGCGTTGGCGGCAGTCTGTTTGCCACGCCGATCCTCAACCGCGGGCAGAGCGGCATTCTGGGAGTCGGCACAGTGGTCAAACGGCCGGTCGTTGTGACCCATGAGGGGAGTGATGCGATTGTCATTCGCCCGATGTGCTACCTGTCGCTGACGTTCGACCACCGCGCCTGTGATGGAGCGACCGCCGACGCATTTCTGGCGGCGGTCAAAGAGGTTCTCGAAACCTACCCGGAGCAGTGATGCTCTTGCTTACGGCGCCACTGTGGGTGTCGGTTCGGCGCGCGGCACGACGCACATCAATTCAGTTGGCACAGTAGTTGGGGCCACACTGCTGAGATTGATCAACCGCTCCGTGCCATACTGATAGGTGCGGATCGGAAGCGGGCGGTCGCTTAACCGCAAGCGGACGCTGACCTGGTACTCACCCGGCCGCTCCGGTCCAACCAGCATGTCGATCCGGTAGATGCCATTGGGCGCCACGCTTCCTCCACTGACCGCACGCTTTCCAAAGTAGAGCAGAAATGACTCACGCGGCGGTCCAATGCCGGTGATCACAATCCGGTCGCCCGAACGACACTCGAACCGCACCAGTTCCGCCAGCGAAACTTCTGGCGTGGGCGTCGTCGCAGGCGGCGCCGGAGGCGGCTGCGGCGGCGGTGCAGGAGGCGGCGCCGGCGCGACGGTTGGCAGTGGAAGCGGCTCGGCGGTTGGCGCCGCAGTTGGCGGAGGCGGTGTGGCAGTCGGTTGCGGCGTAGGGGTTGGCGTCACCACAGCGACGGCAACCGACGCCTCTGCGCGAATGCCAAAGCGGCTGACCGCCAGAATGCTCAAATCGGGAGGAATAGCCGTCGCGTCGAGAAACTCGAAGGTGCGGCGACCGGATGCAGCCGGCGCCTGCACGCCAAGCGGCGCCAGTTCGACGCGCTGCGCATTGTCGATTTCGTAGATCAGGCGCGCCGGTTGCCCGGCGATCTGCGGCGAACGCTCAAAGCGCGGATTGCGAATAATCGGCGGGCGCGTCACGAAATAGACAATCGCCAGCAACGCCAGCAGCGCTATCGGGATAAGCCATGGCGGTATCAGTGCGCGCTGCACAAACTGTGCCGACGACGTCTGGGTTTCGGAGCGCTTCTCCGTGCGTGCATGGACCGAAAAACTGCGCGGTTGGGGCGATCCAAACCAGCGGATCGGACCACGCACCACCAACCGATGTTTAAGCGATGCGCCTGGTTCCAGCGCAACCGCATCCTCCTCCAGATTGAACCTCAGCGCCTGTTCATCGTCCTCGCCGGTAACCATGTAACGCACCGGCACATTGCCAGCGTTGGTCAAAGTCAGGTTATACGCCGCTTTGCGCCAGCCGGCGACACGACGCGGTTTCAATTCCAGCCGATGCTCGGTAAACGCCTGAACATTCCACGTCGCCTGCGCCGTTCCCGCTTCATTCGGGCGGCTGCGCGAGCGGGCATACACTGTGATCGGATATGGACCGGCGCGACTCTCCGGCGTGCGCGGCACATTGATGTTGAGCGCAACCGGCGCACGACCGTTCGGCAACAGTTGCGGTTCTGGAAGCGGACCCTGAATCCAGGTCTCCGGCACACCCTGCACTTCGACGCGCAAATGGTCGACGCTATCACCATAGTTGTGCAGCGTCAGGCGTAAAACAGATGGCATGCCAGGAGTAAGGGTCATCACATCCTGTTCAAGTTCGACCCCATAGCGGTTCGAACTGAGCGGCGGTTGGGTCACGCCAACCACATCCGGCAGAGCGCCGCCAGACGGCGATGGCGGCGTCTGTGGCGCCGACGCACTGCGCGCGACGCCAGGCGTCGGCATTTGCGTCGGCGCAGCAGTCGGCGGAGTCATCACAGGGGCGCCGAAACTTGGCGTCACCGGCGCCGATGGGCGAGGCGCGGGCGCAGCCGGTTGTGCAACCGGCGCGGTTGCGCGTTGCGGCGGCACTGCAACCGCTGTGGGAACGGGAACGCCATAGGCAACCGGCGCTACCACGCTTGCCGCCTGCATCAGCGGCGGAATCAGTCGCAGCCAGTAGACCCCAATGCGCACCGAAGCGCCACCCTGCCACAGATGCCGATCCTGGGGCGGCAAGCGCACACCGGCAACGAACGTGCCATTTTTCGATCCGAGGTCGGTAATCGTCACCTGCCGCCCGTCCCAATCGATAAATGCGTGCTCCTCAGAAACGCTCTCATCGGGCAATGTCAGATCATTGCTCTCCGCTCGTCCAATCGCCAGACCATCGCCGGTTAGATTGACGAGGTGCAACGGAGCGCCATTGTTATCGAGCACCTGAACCTGCGGCATGCTCGCCGGCGGCGGCAGCGCCGGAAAACCGGGAGGCGGCGTGGCGATCACAAGCGACTGTGTGACTTGGGGCAGGGGCGTACCGGCTGCCGGCGCGGGTTCGGGCAGAATGGTGACTGCCTCATCGGGCGGAACGACAGACGCCTCTTCCGCCATGCCGACAGAGGCTGGAGGTTGCGACGCAGGTTCAGGCAGGATCGTCGGCATCTCATCAGGCGCTTCTGGCGGCGCCGGCGTGGCAGGAACGTCTATCGGAAGCGTCTGGGGCGGCGCTGCGTCAGCGATCAGCGCCGCAGTCGCGTCGGCGACGGCGCTGGCAGGTGTCGGTTCGATCAGCGTCTCTTCGGCGGATGCCGGCGGCGCTGTTGCTGCTGCTTCGCTCTCTTCCGCCTTGATGACGGTTGCATCGGCTGAAGTCGCCGCCGGCGCCGGTTCGATCACCGTCTCTTCGCCAGAGACCACCATGGTCGCGGCGGCGGGCGGCGCCGGCGGCGCCTCAATGATCGTCACATCAGCGGGCGCTGGCGGGATGGCATGGGCGGCGACGGTCACATCATCGGCGGCGGGACGCTGCTCGATGATCGTCACATCATTGGCGGCGACGGCTGAAATGCGCTCACCCATTGCCGCCACCTGCGCTTCGAGCGCCTCTGCGAGATCGCTCATCCGGTCAAAACGATCCGCCGGCGCCGGCGCCAGGCAGCGCCCAACCAGCGCTTCCAGATCCGCGGGCGCATCAGAGCGCACCAGACGCAACGGCGGAATGGCGGTGAGCGGTGGAGGCGAGCCGACGATCATCTCGTACAGCAGCGCCCCAAGCGCATAGCAATCGGCGCGCGGGTCAGGGTCACTGCCGGCGCGCTGCTCCGGCGCGCGATAGGCGGAGGGGTTGGCGGTCATCGGAGCGATCAGGCGTGCGATGCCGAAATCACCGACTTTCAGCAGATACGCCCCGCCTGCTTGTGCAAAGACTGCGACACTTTCCGGCTTCAGGGCGCCGTGAACCACATCACGTGCGTGCGCTGCGCCAAGCGCAACCGCCATCTGACGCGCAAGCTCGACAGAGAGACGCAACGGTAACGAACGTTTTTGAACCACCTCATGCAGCAACCCGCCGGATGGAAGTTCACTGACGATGAATGCGCGTCCTTCGATGATGTTGAACTCGTACAGCTCGATGATATGGGGATGGTACAGCGACGCGACGGCGCGCATTTCGCGTTCAAAGCGCTCACGGAAGCCAGGCGCAGCAACCCTGTCAGGCGGCAACACCCGGATTGCCACCGGCTGACCCGTGGGCATGTGATACGCACGATAAACGGCGCCGGCGCTATCGACGCTCAGTTGCTCGTCCAGGCGATAAGCGCCGATGGTCTGCTCATGTGCAGCGGGGTCGGGCATAGAAGCGGCTTTCGTCACAGAAACGGGCGATACTCCATTATAAGCGGAATGATGGCTTTCAGATACGCTCGATGATCCAGAAGCCGGCATTATGGCTGGCAAGGTTCTTTCGTGTGATGGTCAGAATATCGCCAGTGGCGCCAACCGGAAGACCCGGTTGCTCGACGGCGCACGGATATATGTTCTGGCACAGCACACCTCTACTCACGGACTCCTGGTGATCGTCGGCACATCGGCTGGCGTCGAACGATTATCGGCAGCATCGGTGGCCGTGACGACGAAATTGTTGGCGCCGGTTGCAAGGTTCACGCTGATGGAGAAACTGGTTCCGCCGCCGGTCAACTGCTGCGATCCAACCACGGATTCGCCCCCGTCAATAACACCATTGTCGTTCGTGTCGTTCCAGACCTCGACAAGACTGTTGGCTTCTGCGGTTCCCGAGATGTTGAAGGCGGTTGTCGTGGATGGAACCGTTGTTGCACTGATCGGGTTGGTGACTGTCGGAGAGGAAGGCGGAGTTGTATCGATCACAATATTGCGCAAATCCGCCAGCGACTGGCCCGCCGGAATGCTCAGCACAGCGTTATTCCCGGCAGCATCGCGCAATGTCGCGCCTGCGGTCAGCGTGAGCGCCGTGGAGTTGAGATCACCGGTGTTCTGCCCCGCGCCGACCACATAGGTTCCGCTGGCGCTGACGCCGCTGAAGGGCGCAATATTGATCGTCACGCCGGTGTTGAGCGTCACCTGGAGCGAGCCACCGCTCAGCACGACCGACTCGCCAAAGTTGACCGTGACATTAATGCTGGCGCCAACCCCATACGTCCCATCCGGCGTTGAAGAGGTCACACTTGTCACGGCTGGCGGTATGGCATCGACCGTCCAGCTTCTGGTCGCTGGGGTTGAGATATTGCCGACCGCGTCGATAGCGCGCACGCTGAAGGTGTGCGAGGCGTCGGTCAGATTGGTGATCGTGAACGGGCTGGTGCATCCGCTGAACGACCCGCTATCAACCCGGCACTCGAATGTTGCGCCTGCTTCCGAAGCGAAGGTAAAGCTCACATTCGGACCGGTCGTGCTGCCAGCCGTCGGTCCTCCGGTGATCAACGTGTCCGGCGGAGTTGCGTCAACCGTCCAGGTGCGACTTGCCGGGCTGGCATCGACGTTGCCGGCTGCATCGATGGCGCGCACGCTGAAGGTGTGCGAAGCGTCGGTCAGATTGGTGATCGTGAACGGGCTGGTGCATCCGCTGAACGACCCGCTATCAACCCGGCACTGAAACGTTGCGCCAGGTTCGGAGGTGAAGGTAAATGCCACCGTTGGACCGGTCGTACTGCTATTCGCAGGACCGCCAGAGATGGACGTGTCGGGCGGTGCGGTATCGAGCATCCACGTATAGGCTGCCGAGGCGCTGACGTTACCTGCCTGATCGCGCGAACGCACATTGAAGGTGCGGCTGCCGTCAGCAAGACCGGATGGTGTAAACGGACTGGTGCAGGGCGCAAAACTGGCATTACCAATGCGGCATTCGAAGGTCACACTGGGGCTTACATCGTCGCTGCCGCTAAATGTAAACGGCGCCGCCGGGTTGTTCGTCAACTGTGGCGGCGTATTGCCGATCGCAACGGTTGGCGCCGTTGTATCGATCACAATCTGATCGCCAGCGTTGAACGGCAGTTTCTCCACCGCATTGCCATCGGCGTTGGTCACACCACTGCTGTTGACAACATCCAGCCGAATGGTTTTGTTACCACCGCCAGCATTCACGGTCACCGTCCACTGGTTGGCGGATGTGCCGCTCGCCGGCGATACCGCTGCGATGCTGGCGCCGACCGCGCCGCCCAGGGTCACCAGGCTGAAGTTCGATGCCGAGACTCCTTTGACCGCTTCACTAAAATTGACCTGGAACTGAACGCTTGCGGCGTTGGTCGGGCTGTTGCCGACCCGCACAATCGAGGCCACTTCGGGGATTTCGGCGCCTGCTCCGCTCAGGCTGACCAGCAAGACCCCGCCAGCGGACGAGGTTTCAATCCGGAGTTGGCCCGTGCGCTGCCCTGCCGCTGCGGGCGTGAAGGTCAGGGTAACCGTGCATGAAGCGCCTGGCGCCAGCGACGCGCCACAGGTATCGGCGCCGCTGACGCGCGCAAAATCGGCTGCATTGACGCCGCCGATCACAATCTCGTTGATCGTCAGTGGTGCACTGCCGGTATTCTTCAGCACAAGCGTGCGCGGTGCGCCGGTTGTTCCCTTTTTGATGCTGCCAAAGGCAATCGATGCGGGATCGACCTCGCCGCTGGCTGCGGCAACGGTCGTTGGCTGCGGCGCTGCCGTCGGCGAAGGAGCAATGGTCGTCGTCGGGCGCGGCGTGGCAGCGGCTGGCGACGGCGTTGCCGTCGAGCGCGCAGTCGTAGCCGGCGAACTGCTGGTTGGCGCCTGCACCGCCGCTGTTGGCTGATTCTGTGGTGCAGCAGTTTGTGCCTGTTGCGCTTCGAGCGCGGCGCCGGTCGCCGCCAGCGCCTGTGCTTCAGCCGTTTGCACCGCCGCCAGCGAAGTAGCCGTCGCCTGAAATGCTCCGGCAAGCGCCGTCTGCGCACTCGCCTGCTGTTCGGTCGGCAATGCTGCCACGGCGGATTGAGTTGCCGCCAGCGCCGCCCCCGCCTCGGCAAGCGCTGTTTGCCCCTGAGCCGCCTGCTGGGTCGCGCGTGCCGCAACGCGAGCCGACTCGGCAGCAAGGCCGCCACCCTGCGTACCGGCAAGAAAGCCGCTGCCAGGCACGGCAGACCATGCCGCCGACGGAATATTCAGCCCATAGAACAGGAAGATCAGCGCCAGCAACGCCAACGGCGACCATGCTGGAAGAAGCGCAGTGTGAACGAAACGCACCTCGTCGCGCAAGGTGCGGGAAGGTGAACCGTGAATATCGTCCCGCTCCTCGACCTCGACGGTCAGCGCATGCCCGCGATCAGCGCCGAAGGTGCGACGGGGTGCGGCAATCGTCAACGGAACATCCGCTGCTTCCCCCGGCGCAAGTGTAATGTCATCCTGCGCAAATGCTGCGCTGAGCATCTGGCGCTCATCGCCTGCACGCAGATGGTACGTCGCCTGAGTATTGCCATTATTACGCAGATGAACGGTCACCACTGCCTGGTCGCGCCCACGCACCCGGTGCGGTGATACATGCATCTCGCCCGCTAGAAATGGCGCAACACGCCATTCCAGTGCCAGTTCGGCGGCGGCAGACGGATCTTCCTGCGGCACAGCGCGCAAACGCACATCGTATGGACGGACCATACCTTCTGAGGTGGCAGGCGCCTCCACCCGCACACTGGTTGTCTTCATCGAAAACGGCGGCACTCGCAACGTTGGCGCCGGCTCAATCCAGGACTCGGGCAATCCCTCGATCGAAAGCGCAACAGTCAGTGGAGCAGCGGTCCGGTTCGTGACGCGCACCTCGACATCGGCCAGTTCGCCAGGTGTCAGGGTCAGCGCCGTCTGCAATGGCGACAGGGCAAGCGCCAATCCTGCCGGAGCGCTACCCGCGACCCGCTGCGTTGGCGCAGCGTGGAGATCGGGAGACGCATCCGACGAAGGTCTGGCAGGCGACGCTGCGCCGATCTGCAGGCGCAAGGTATACGGACCGATATGCGCCTCCTGACCGGGTTCCCACACCTGCGGAGTCTGAGGCGTCAGGCGCACGTGTCCCAATCGCGTACCGCTCTTCGATCCCAGATCGGTGATGGTCGCGCGGCTGCCATCCCAATCGATGCGGGCATGGGTGCGCGAAATGATCGGCGTATTGAGGTGCAACGCATTGTTCGCCAGGCGACCCACGGTTATTCCGGCGGATGTCAGCGCGATCACGCGAACTGAGCCGCTCTGCGCATCGATCACGACGACCTGCGGCGACTCGTCGCCAGACGGAGGCGCCGGCTGATCGCCGGGGGTGTTGGATGGATTGATGTCGGGCACGATGCATACCTCCTGAAACGTTGACGGGAAGAAATGTTATGGCGGATTGATTTGCAGATCGATCTGTGCAGTGCGAACCTGGCCGCTGTTCAGATGAGTGACGGTGATGGTCATCCGCGCCTGTCCGGTGGCGCCGCGACGATACTGGAGCCGCGTCAGGCGATCATTGGCCTCTGTCAGAGTCGTTGTAAACATTTGCGGTAACGATGTCGCATTGAAACCGCCGCTTCCAGTAATACGCATCTCTCCCGCATTGTTCAGCGGGTTGATCCCCTCAATGCTGAGTGAGACAGTTACATTATCACCATCAGGCCCGCCGCCAATGATCACCCCATTGATAGTTGTCCATGGTGCGCTGGCGCCCCCGGTGACATTGACCGACGCTGGCGCGGTCAGGGTCAGAGTAACCGGTTCGGGCGTCTCGGTCGGCGTCGGTGTTGGCGTTTCCGTCGGCGTTGGCGTCAACGTCTCGGTGGGAGTTGGCGTCAACGTCTCGGTGGGCGTCGCCGTCGGCAGTGGCGTTGGTGTATGGGTATTGGTTGGCGTCGCCGTCGGCGCCGGGGTATTGGTCGGCGTGGCGGTGGCGCCGGGCAGTGGCGTGTTAGTCGTGGACGGCGTCGGCGTAGGAGTGACCGTGGCTGTAGGCGTAGCAGTGGCAATGCCAGCCGCAGGCCGGATCGTGCCGACCGCGACATTATCGGCGAAATTCGCCCCGGCAGCGCTGGTCAGAACCACCCGGAACCGTCGATCGGTCGCGGTTGTGGAACTTGGCAGCACCGGCACGACGATCACCCGTTCGGTTTCGCCGGGATTGAACGCTAGCGTCCCACTGACGCTGCGATAGTCGATACCTGCCTGAGCAGTATCATCTTCGGTCGTGTATTCGACGCTCACCGTCGCAGCGCTGCCGATAGACAGACGCACGGTGAAGGTCATCGTCGTCTCGCCGCTTGTAAGGCGTTGCACCGATGCATCATCGATGGTCAATTCAGGCAAGCCGGGCGCCGGTGTCTGAGTCGGCGCCGGAGTCGGCGTTGTCGTCGGCGTGCGGGTACGGGTCAGTGTGACCGTTGGCGATGGCGCGCCAGCAGACCGGGTCACTGTCGGCGCGGGCAACGTCCCCGGCGGAACCGTTGCAAACGGCGCTTCCGTCGGCGGCGGGAGCGTCGGCAGCGCCGTGAACTGGAGCGCAATCACGGTTGCAGTGGCGAACTGTGCTGCGAGCGTCGCCTGGAGCGCCACCTGCTGATCGGCAGGCGCAGCAGTCGCCGTCTGCGCCAGCGCCGCGAGGGTCGCCTGCCCCTGCTGTTCGATGAGTTGCAACTGTTGTGCAGCCGCGGTCGCTTCCACTGCCGCCGTCGCGCGTGTGTCCGGCGGCGGCTCGGTTGGCGCGGCAAAAATGCCATACCCTGGCAGTGCGCCGGCAAGCGACACCGGCAACGCAGCAAAACCGCACAGCAGCGCCAGCGCCAGCAGTATCAGCACAATCGGTATCCACCAGAGCGGAAAGACGGTTGATTGCACGAACTGCGCCTGCACGCTCAAAACTTCGCGCAGCGCCTGCTGAAAATCGGTCTCGACCGCCTGCACCGTGAACGGATGCTGTCGTTCCGCGCCAAACACACGCCGTTCGGCAACGACGGTCAGCGCGGTTTCGGCGGTTTCGCCAGGTCCGGCAGTCAGGCGCTCTTGCGCGAACGAGTATCCTAACTCCTGGCGCTCATCCATCGCGCTCAGCGCATACGATGCCTGAACGTTGCCATTGTTGCGAACGGTGAGGGTATACACCGCCTGCTCGCTGCCCCTGGCGCGTTTTGGCGCAATCAACAGTTCTCCTGCCAGGAAGGGAGCGATACGCCACTCCAGCGGCGCCTCGAACATCAGTGTCGGCAGTTCGGCGGCAAACGCCTGAACGGCGACCGCATACGATCCTGCGCGGCTGCTGCTCGCAGCCGGCACGTAGACGTCCAGTGCGACAGGAGCGCGTGCGCCAGGCGCAATGAGCACCGTCGGCGAAACCTCAATCCAGTCTGGCGGCAGACCATCAATGATCAGGGACACGGTCAGCGGTATCGTTGTATGGTTGGTCACACCGACACTGATCGTCGTGCGCTCGCCAGGCGTCAGAGTCAATGTGCGCTGATCCGGCGGCACAGCAAGGACAATTGCCGCAGCCCCAGGTTCCTCAGCAGCCCCGGCGCCTTGCTGTGCCGAAACTTCTTCAGGCGACAGAAGACCGGTTGGCGCCGCCGCCGACGGCGATGATGGCAGCGATGGTTCCACCGGACCTGGACGGCCCGTTGGAGCGCCGGTGATGCCAGGAGCGGCAACCGCAGGAGCAACCGGAATTGCCGGAGGAATGCCAGGGTACAGGCGCAGCGCATATCTGCCAATGCGCAGCAGGTGATCGGGCGACCATTCATACGGCGTTTGCGGCGCCAGGCGCGTGGCGCCCAGGAACGTTCCCGATTTCGAGCCAAGATCGACAACCGTAGCGCGCCGTCCGTCCCACTCGACACGCGCATGGTTGCGCGAGATGGTCGGATCCTCAAGAACCAGATCGCTGCTCTTCAGGCGCCCAATCGCCACGCCCGCCGACGTCGCCTCGACATACTGCACCGGTTGTCCCTGCGCGTTGAGCAAGGCGACAAATGCAGCGGTTTCGCTCGTGGACGAAGCAACGACCTGCGTCGCGTACGGGTTGGGCGATGCCTCCGACTGAGAGGCTTCATCTGACGACATACGCATCTCGCTCCACAATCAGGCATCACCATGCCAATGCCTTCGCCTACCCAACCAGATCTTCCGGACAGGCTCTAAATCGGCAGGAGCGACGTCTGCGCAAAGACGGCTTCCGCCTTCACCGAACCGCCGCCCAGCACCGCCGCCGTCACAGTGAAACGATGAGTCTGCGTGCCGCCGAAGACTCTCCGGTTACTGCGCACCTCGAGCGACACCTCGACTGTCTCTCCCGGCGCAAGATGAATCTCGTGATGCGCGAAATTGTATGCCAGCGCCTGACGTTCATCTTCCGCCATCAGCACAATATGCGCTGTCGTTCCGCCCCGATTGGTCAACTGAACCGTATACTGCGCCTGATCACGTCTGCGCGCCATTCCCGGCGTGATAGACAGGCTCAACAACGGTGGCGCCGCGACGATCCACGTCGCCTGCGCCGATGCGCCGGTCTGTGGTTGGTCAACCGAACGTGCGTGGATCTGCACCGAATACGTTCCGCCGTGCATTCCGGACGTTGCAGGCACACACAGCGTCAGCCGCACTACTTCCTGCGCCCCGGCTTCCACGCGAACCGGCGCCTCCGGCAGACGTATCCAGGGCGCGGGCCATCCTTCAACCGCCAGCGTCAGCGTTTCGGCGGACGTCCCGCGATTGACCAGCGTCACCTCGACTGCCACGTCCTGACCGGCGACGACCTGAAGCGAATCCTGACCAGGCGCCAGCGTCACGCCAATCTGATCGTTGCGACGTTGCTCCAGTTCCAGTGTGAACGGACCGACTTTCAGACGCTGCCCGATTTCCCAGGTATGCGACTCGTGCGGCGTGATTGGCGCGCCATCGAGCAGCGTTCCGCCGCGCGATCCCAGGTCCTTCACGCGCACACGCCGTCCGCTCCACTCGATATGCAGATGATTGCGCGACACTGCCGGATCGTCGAGCACAATCCGATGCCCTGCACGGCGTCCAACGGTCAACCCCTGCTCTGTCAACGGCGCCTGCTGCACCGCCTGACCTGCCGCATCGAGCACTCTGACGATCAAGCCCTCGGGGACCGGCGGCGGCGGGGGAACCGGCGCCTGCATCACCTGACGGAGCGCAAGAGCCAGTTCCGCACCGGTTGCGAAGCGATCCTCCGGTTTTTTTGCCAGACAGCGCAGAATAATCGACTCCACCGCGACCGGCAGATCGGGTGCAACCGTGCGCGGCGACGGCGGTTGCGCATAGACGTGTTTCTCGACCGCCTCGCTGATCCGGCTGACGGTGAATGGCAGGTAGCCCGTGACCACTTCATACAGGACGATACCGAGCGAATAGATGTCACTGCGACCATCGACCGGCAGCCCCTGACACTGTTCCGGCGACATATACGCCGGTGTGCCGACCGTCACGCCGCTGGCGGTAATGCCGCCGCCGCCTTCGACCATCCGCGCCAGACCGAAATCGGTCAACTTGACCACATAGAGCGATCGCCCGCCAGGACCGGCATGCCGCTCGATCAGGATGTTGTCCGGCTTGATGTCGCGATGCACAATCCCGCGGGCATGGGCGAAATCGAGCGCTTCTGCCGCCTGCCGGACCAGATCAAGCCCAAAGTTGAGCGGCCATTTTGTTCGCTCGCGCGCGCGGCGATCGAGCAGCGTGCGCAGCGACCCATCGGGCAGGTATTCCATTGCGATATAGTATCGCCCTTGCTGTTCGTCGAAATTGAAGATGCGCACAATATGCGGATGTTCGAGCGCGGCAATCGCCTGCGCCTCCCGGCGGAAGCGCGCCTGAAATCCGGGATCGCTCGCCATATGCGGGTGCATGATCTTGATCGCTTGCAAGCGATCAAGATGCACGTGGCGCGCACGAAACACCTGCCCCATACCGCCGGCGCCCAGCAGCGCCTCGATACGACAGTTCCCGATCACCTGTCCCAGCAGATCGTTCGTCATCGCAGATATGTAAAGACCCACCAACCCGTCCGTGGTCCCTCGCGACCACCGGCATCGATTGCCGAGATCCGCCAGCGCCCCGGCTGCGCCCCGACCCAGTTGAACTGATACTCGGTTGACGGCGTATTCGTCACACTCCAGGTACGACCGATATCGGTGCACCAGGCATTGAACTGGCAGCAGTGGAAACAGTCGATCTCCACCCGGTACGAGGCAGCGCCCGGCACCGGAGACCATTGGAGCAATGTTGTGCGTGGAAAGATGTCGAATGTAGCGCCGTTCGGCGGCGACAACTGCGTTGGCGGCGTCGTCATGAGCACGTCTGGCGTTGGCGTCGGCGTACTGGTTGCTGTTGGCGTCGGCGTACTGGTTGCCGTCGGCGTCGGCGTACTGGTTGCCGTCGGCGTCGGCGTACTGGTTGCCGTCGGCGTCGGCATCTCGGTTGGAGACGGCGTTGGCGTTGCAATCGGCACATCGGTAGGTGTTGCAGATGGTTCCGGAGTGCTGGTCGGTTCCGGTGTGCTCGTTGGCAACGGCGTGGCTGTTGGCGCAACGGTTGGACTCGGCGTTGCTGTGCGAGTCGCGGTTGCGGTTGGCGTATCGCCAGTTCCGCCGGTTCCTCCTGAACCGCCTGCGCCCCCCGAACCTCCGGTTCCGCCGGTCCCGCCGCTTCCGCCCCCACTGCCGCCTGCGCCGTTGTCACCGCCGGTTCCGCCAGACGCAGCGACCGCCGTTGCAGTCGCCTGGTCGTCGGTCGTGACTGCACCGGTCTCAACCGTTGGCGTTGCCGCATCGATGGTAGCCGTCGGCGCAACCGACGCGGTCGGTTCGACCGTCGGTTCTGGCGTTGTCGTCGGTTCTGCTGTTGGTATGATTCCTGACTGGCCGGCAACGTCTGCATTGACGTTCCCGCCACTGCGCAGAACGGCGTACCCCGGCAGCCCGCCCGCCAGTGATGCCGGCAGCGCGCCAAAGAGGTGCGACACCCCAAAACCAACCATCAGCACTGCCGCAATCAGGCTCCACACCGGCAGCAACGCTCCCTGGATCCACATCCCATTGGCGCGCAGCGTCGCCCCATGATCCGCCGTCGCCGTAATCGTCACACCGTGCGTCGTCTCGCCGCCAAACGGAGTGGGCGGACCTTCCACCATCACGGTTGCGCTGCCGCTTTCACCCGCCTCGAGCGCGAATTCCTCCGGTGTGAGCGTTGTCTGGATGCCTGCTTCGTCCGCCTCACCCTGCAATCGGTAGCGCACCGGCGCATTCCCCAGGTTGCGCACAGTCGCCTTCATCACGCCACGCAGCCTCCCGCGCGCGCGCCCTGGCGTCAGCGCCAGTTCTTCGCGCACATACGGGCGCACCGTCCAGCGCGCCAGCACCGACCCGCCCTCGGTCGGGCGCGCGCGCGAGCGCGCCGTCACCTCGACGGGATACTCGCCGGCGCGCGCATCTGACACGGCGGGAGGTTGCACCGACAGCATTACTGTCGTCTGTCCACGCGGCGGCATCTGAGCAGCCGGCGGCAGCGTCACCCATTCCGGCGGCACACCGGAGACGCCGACCGTCAGATGATCGACCTGATCACTCAGATTCACCAGCGTCACCGCCACGGTCGCTGTCTGACCCGGCATCACCGCCAGCGTCTCCGGTTCGAGCGCCATCCCCACCATGCCGGTGGTCACAAACGCCTGGGAGTACTGCAACGGCATTGCGCCGCTCACCGGCGGCGGCACCGTCATCACGCCGCCTCCTGGCGTCGCAACGGTCTGCGGGGTCGTCAGCGCGACGCCGGGCGGCGTCGCGGTTTTGCCGCCCTCAGCGCCTTCCGGCGGATCGAGGCGCAGCCAGTACGACCCGACGCGCAGCATAGTGCGCCAGGGCCAGGCAACCGATTGCTGCGGCGGCAACGGTTGACTCTCCAGCAGCGTGCCATTGCTCGACCCCAGATCGGTGGCCATTACCTGCGTGCCATCCCACTCCAGGCGCAGGTGATGCCGCGACACCCCTTCACCCGGCAGGACCACATCGTTACGCTCGACCCGCCCGACCGTCAGCCCGCCGGGGCGCACCGCCACCACCTGAAGCAGCGTGCCGGAGTCGTCCAGCACCTGAACGCGCGGCAGCGAACCGCCCCCCATCAGTGTCGGCGCCGATGGCGCTGCACTCGCGGCATGCAACGTCTGGATACGAGTGCGTGCCGCGATCTCGGTCAGCAGTGCGCCTTCTTCTTCACTTCCAATCGCCACATCGGGCGCAATCGCGCTGATTGCCTCATACAATGCAGCCGCCAGATCGGCGGCGGTAGCAAACCGCTCCTCCGGCATCTTTGCCAGGCAGCGTAACACAACCGTCTCAACGATGTCGGGCAAGTCCGGGCGCACCTGGCGCGGCGATGGCGCAGGAACGTACACATGCTTGAACACCGCCTCGCTGATCGTCTTGACGACAAACGGGAGCGTACCGGTCGCCACTTCGTACAGCACCACGCCGAGGGCATAGATGTCGCTCCGTCCGTCGAGCGGCTTCCCCTGGCACTGCTCCGGCGACATATAGGCAGGCGTCCCCATCGCCATGCCGGTCGCCGTCAGGTTGCTCCCTTCGGTCATCCGCGCCAATCCGAAGTCCGCCACTTTCATCGTCGGACCTCTGCCCATCAGACCAGGCTGGAGCAGCAGATTGTCCGGCTTGATGTCGCGGTGGACCATGCCCATCGCGTGAGCATATGCCAGTGCATCCGCCGCCTGGCGCACCAATTCGAACCCCTGCACCAGACTGACGCCGGTCTGCTGTGTCGCCGAGCGCAGCCAGCCACGCATCGAGCCGCCGGTGACCAGTTCCATCACCAGATAGGCCATGCCATCGTACTCATCGAAGTCGTACACCTCGACGATATGGGGATGCCGCAGTTTCGCCGCCGCCTGCGCCTCCTGGCGAAAGCGTGTCTGGAACATCGGGTCCTGCGCCAGACTGCCGTGCAGCAACTTCAGCGCCGCCGGACGCTCGAGGTGGATGTGGCGCGCGCGAAACACCTGCCCCATCCCGCCGCTGCCAAGCAGCGCCTCGATGCGGTAATTGCCGATGGTTTTGCCGATGAACTCGGTCATGAACGATGGCTCCTGCGTTTCCTGTTGTCCTGACACAGCGCCGGATTATGGGGTCGGAGTCGCCAAAATAATGGGATTCAAAATATCCGGTGGTCGAATAATGATATCCGGGCGCAAGATCCACTGCCGGCGCAACACATAGTTCGTTGTCCGGTCGGGGCGCGGATCGGACGGACGGTAGTCATCGAAGACTTCTGCTTGCAGGTCCTCACCCTGCAAGCGCACAGTAATCCTTGTGGTCTTGAACCCGAAGTCATAGACGCCGACCAGTTGCCCCGGCGTATATGGCACCTGGATCTCGCCCCAATCGCAGTCGCTCGGCGTGCATTTGCCGTAGCCCCGGAAGGTGTACGTTGTCTCGCTTTTTTTATCGATCACCAGGCGCGTCATCCCGCTCGTGTTGGCATCGACATTGACCCAGTTGCCGAGAAAGGCGTTGAATGCCGCCGCCTGCGTCGTTGCCGTCGCCGCCACCGATGTTTGCTGTGCAGCAACGACTGCCGCAGTCTGCGCCAGGGTCGTTTGTTGCGCAGCAATGGCAGTCGCGGTCTCGGCATTTGCGGCTGCCGCGAGGGTTGCCTGGGCATCAATCGCCTGTTGAGTCGCCTGCGCATCCAGCGCCGCCTGGGTCGCCTGTTGCGCGGCGGCGGCGGCAGTCTGCTCAATAGCCGCCTGCTGCGTCGCCTGTTGGATCGCCTGCTGCGCCTGTTGCGTCTGTTGCGCCGCCTGCTGCTGTTGTTGCTGCGCCTGTTGCGTCTGTTGCGCCTGCGCAACCTGGGTATTCTGTTCCGACTGGAATGCAATCTGGGTCTCGATCGGCGCGGCGGCGATCGTCTGCTGCTGGATGAGCGCAACCGTCTCCTTGGTTTCGAGCGTCGCCTGCGCTGCGGTGCCGACGACTGCGGCGGTGGCGGTGTTTGCTGCCGCAATCAGTCCGGCGGCTTCGGCGGTGGCAGCGGTTGCGGTTGCTGCTGCGGGGCGCACCACGAACATCTCATTCCCGAAGAACACCCCGCCCAGGCACAGAGGGATGAGCAGAAACAATGCCGTGATCGCCCACGCCGGAATGATCGGCATCTGAACAAACTGCCCGGTTGCCACCGGCGGTCCTTCGCCGCCCGCAACCGCCGCGCCGACCGTGAAACTGCGTGTCTGTTCACGCCCAAACCAGCGTCGCGGACCGGTGACGGTCGTCGGCACATTGACCTCGGCGCCGGGATCGAGCGTCACTTCTGGCGGCTCGAAGCGGTAGTGCAGCGCGTGTTCATCATCCTCGGCGCGCAGGGTGCATTGGATCGGCGCATTCCCATCGTTGCGCAGCGTAGTAGTGAAGCGCGCCTGACCGCGCCCGGCAGCCCGTTTCGGCGCAAGGGTCAGTGACGGCGCCGTGAACGGCAGCACCGTCCAACGTCCGTGCGCCACGCCGACTTCCGCCGGATTTTCGCGCGACCGCACCCGCAGCGTCACCTGATAATCACCGGCGCGACTTGCCGATGCACGCGGCGCTGTGACGGTCAATACCACCGGCGCCTGCACGCCTGGCATCAACTGAATCTCATCAGCGGGGCGGCGCACCCACTCTTGGGGCGCACCTTCCACTTCGATGCTGAAGTGATCCACGACCGTTCCCAGATTCGCCAGCGTCAACCGCAGCGGCGCCGGCTGCCCTGGAGAAAGGGTCAGCGACGTATCCTCCAGCACCACGCCAATTCGCCCGGTGCTGACACTGGCGGTCGCCATGCCGGTAGGCATCGGGCGGGTCACAGCGGCTGGCGGCGGGGTGGCAGTCGGTTGCGCATCGAGCAATTGCTGCAACAACGCGCCTCCCTGTTCGGCGAGATGTGCTGGCGGCTCCAGACGCAACCAGAACGGACCAACGCGCACCACCTCGCGCCATCCCCATGGATGCGCCACCCGCGCCGGCAGGCGCGTTGCACCCAGCAAGGTGCCATTGCTCGACCCCAGATCGGTCACCGTCACCTGCCGACCGTCCCAATCGACACGCAGATGCGACCGCGACACCCCTTCGGATTCGAGCACGAGCGCATTGGTCGACTGACGCCCGACGGTCACACCGTTACTTGTCAATTCGACGACGCGCAACAGGTTCCCGCTGGCATCGCGCACCTGGATGCGCGGCAGGGTCGATGCGCCGGGCAGCGAGGGAATAGCCGGCGGGAGCGTCCCACTCGACGGCGCCACAGCAGTCGGTTGCGGCGGCGCCACGGCAGGCGGCGGGGGTGGCGCAGCGCCCTGCGGCGAGACCGGCGGCGCTTCATTGAGATGCGCCATCACCGTCGCGTGGGTCAGGGTTGGATCGGGGCGCGCCAGCAGCGCTTTCAGGCTGGCGGCGACCTCGGCGGCGCTGGCGTACCGATCGTCGGGGCGCTTCGCCAGGCAGCGCAGCACAACCGCTTCCAACGGTTCCGGCAGATCGGCGCGCACCTGGCGCGGCGGCGTAGGCGGAACGAACACATGCTTGTACGCCGCCTCACTCAGAGTCGTCGCCGTAAACGGGAGATAGCCGGTCGTCACCTCGTACAGCACCACCCCCAGCGCATAAATGTCACTCCGGTGATCGACATGCGCCCCCTGGCACTGCTCTGGCGACATATACGCGGGTGTTCCCATCGCCGTACCGGTCGCGGTCATCATCGACCCTTCCGCCATGCGCGCCAGTCCAAAATCGGTGATTTTGAGCGCATAGCGCCCTGGTGCGCCGGAGACTGCGCGGAGCAGCATATTGTCGGGCTTAATGTCGCGGTGGATCATGCCCTGGCTATGGGCATATGCCAGCCCTTCCGCCGCCTGCTGCACCAGGTCGATTGCCAGCATCAGGGGCCAGGGTTTGCCCTCGCGGGCATGCTTCTGCATCAACCCGCGCAGCGATCCATCGCTCAACAGTTCCATCACCAGATACATCAGGCCATTCTGCTCACCGAAGTCGTACACCTCGACGATATTGGGATGCTGGAGTGCGGCGATTGCCCGCGCTTCCTGACGGAAGCGCGCCTGAAAACCGGGATCGTGCGACAGATTGGCATGCATCACCTTCAATGCAACTGGGCGATCAAGGTGGATGTGCCGCGCACGAAACACCTGCCCCATGCCGCCGGCGCCAAGCAACGCTTCGACCCGGTAATTGCCGATGGTCTGACCGACAAGATCCGTCATAAGGACTCCACATTTATGCAACCAACAGCGCTGCCTGAGCAAACCAGCGGAGCCGTTGTTCGATTTCGACCTCAAGACCAGCACGGGGAGCGGAGACATGTGCTTCGTTGACGTATTGTACTCTACCTGCGGCGATCGCGCCCGTCATCTCGCGCACTATCGCCGCCCGATCGCGCTGACCGTCGAGCACCTGGAGCAGCAACCGATCGAACGGATCAAGCTGCAACACATCGTGGTAGAGATTGGTCACCTCGATACCGGTCTGCGCTTCCAGGCGCGCCAGGGCGGTCGCTTTCGGGCGTTCGCCCGGCTGTGTCGCCACAAGCGGCGGATGGAGATGAAACGACACCAGCGTGGTCGCTGTCGCAAACGCGCGCAGCAGGTCGCCCCCCAATCGACGCGCCAGCGCCGATGGTTCAGCATCGCGCAGCGCCGCTCCGCCTTCTGCGGCGCGACGCCGCGCTTCGGCCACCAGCGTCTCGAACGGGACCGCGCGCGGCGACGCTCCCGCCAGATAGAGCAACGCCGCCTTCGTGATCGGCGCTGTGACCGTAAACGCCACATCGTGCAGGTTCCGAAACACAACCGGCGTCTCGCCCGCCAGATCGACCGGTTGTGTTTCGGGGCGCATCAGCGCAGCGACGGCCATGCCCGTCAGGCGTTCTGGTCGCAATGTGCGCCGAATCTTCAGATGATCGTGGCAGAGGAGCGTCTGCCGGAACTGCCGACCGCGAAGAAAATCCATGTACTGCTCCAGGTCGATACCGCTTCGAGAAAAAGAACGTATCGCATCGACCGTTTCGGGCTTCAACCCCTGCGGCAGCACCATTGGAAACTCGGTTTCGCAGAGATACTGCAACCCATGCTGCGCAGCATGCGCGGCGAACTGCGCAAAGGAGAGCGGTTCGTTTACCGCCTCGAGCGCATCATGGAGCAGAAACGCATGGCTCAGCGGACCCAGGCGATCCAGCATCGCGCGAAACCGACCAGCATATGCGGCAATAAAACTGTTGAAGGCGCCGGCATGCTCCGAGTCGCTTTCTGCCAGCATGTCGAGCAGCGCCAGCGCCATGCGGGCGCGATCCTGCGGGTCCTCGACATCTCTAACGGTGTAGAGCATCAGATCGCGGATCGCGCCAAGAATATGCCAGCCAGGGTAGGTGTTGTAGCTGATGTACGCGATACCGTCTGGCGTCAGGCAACGTTTGATCAGCGCCATGAGCCGGTCGCGCACCGGCGCCGGCGCCCACGAATAGACCCCGTGCGCGATGATATAATCGAACTGCCCCAGTTCATCACCGACATCCTGCAGATCGCGCGCCAGCAGCGTGATATTCGTGATGCCGAGCGCGTCGATAGTCTGCTGCCCCTTCGCAATCTGGCGTGGCGAAAGGTCGATGCCGACGAACGAGGCTTCGGGCAGGCTCACCGCCATTGGCATCACATTGGCGCCGACGGCGCAGCCAACTTCCAGCACACGACAATGCGCGATCGGCGGCGGCTTCAAGCCGAGCAACGTCGCCAGAACCGCCATGTAATCCGGATGGGTATGCGCATAGGCGCGCCCCGGATAAGGTGTGTCGTCATAACTGCGCGCCAGAGTTGTCACAATATCGTTCACTGTTGAACGTCCAGAATATAGCCAGCGTGCGCCGGTTTGTGCGCCCGCACCAGATCGTCGATCAGGCGCGCATCCACGTCACTGCCAGGCGGAATAGTCAGCGAAATACGAAAGACGAACGGTTGCGACGGTTCTTCGGTGATGGCAGGCGTCAGTCCGGTCACCACCTCGATCAACCGTTTGAGACCATACGCCGTGCCACGCCAGCGATAAAGATCGGCAGCCTCGGCGATCAGGCGACGGATGCGCGCTTCGGGCCAGTACGGATTGATGGTCATATCGAGCCAGCCAGCCAGCCAGGGCAAAAACGACAGCGGGCAGGTGCGCGGGTCGAAGTAGAGGTTGATATGGTTCTGACGCCACTCCATCGGTTCCCAGATCGTCTCGAAGATGCGCAGGTAGCGCCCCAGGAACTCATTCTCCTGAAAGATCGAGGGCAGATACCGCAGGTAGCGACTGTCCAAACCGTCTGGCGGCGCAGTGTAGCGCACCGGCAGGCGTTCGGGAAACTCCTGGGCAATGATGACCGGCGCTTCAGGCGGCGGTGCGGATGGCGTCTCAGGCGGGGGCGGCGGCGGTGCCGATGGCGCTTCAGGCAGGGGCGGCGGTGCGGATGGCGCTTCGGGCGGCGCAACCATCGCCGCTGTTTCGTCAGCAACGCCTTCTGACGCTTCACCCGGCGTCGCCTCTGCCACAGACGGCGGTTCCGCGACAACCGGCGGCGGTTCGGGCGCTTCTGCGACCGGCAGCGCGACCTCTTCGGGCGGATAGGATACGCCGGGAGGCACATAGATCAGCACGAACGGCCCAATCCGCACTTCTTCACCGGGAACCAGCGGGTACGGTTGGTTCGACGGAAGGCGGCGTTCACCGATGAATGTACCATTCGTACTGCCGAGATCGATCAACTGCGCGCCCTGCGGTCCCGCCTCGATCCGGCCGTGCATATTCGACACCACTGGCGAGTCGAGGTGCAGATCGCGCGCCGGGTTGCGCCCGATGGTATACTGCGGCTGCCGCAGTGGTACCAGTCGTTCGCCGTCGGCGGAGCGGATGATCAGTTTACCAAAATCGGGTTCCATTGAGATGCTCCGGGTGTCAAATAAGCCATCAGGTCGCCCACAGGGGGGCGCCCCTACATCGCCGCCATCATGGTCGCGGCAGGCCCCCGTGCCTGCCCCCCGCAGGTCCCCGTGCCGGTCCCCGCAGGGCGCCCACAGGGGGACGCCCCTACTACGACGCGCTGACCGTCACGCGATGCTGCCAGGAGCAGATCAAGGCGTGGCGCGGCACATCGAGGCGCGGCGAAACCACCTGCGGCTTCGCCGTACCCCCTGGTTCGGTCAACCCGATCTGCACTTCCTCGACAAACTCGATCGAAGGAAGACGCTGCATCAAGGCATAGATCTCCGACACGTGCAGATCGCGACCAAAGGGCCAGCCGTTGCCATCGGGTCCGCCGACATACGGATTGAGATAGCGATAGAGCGTCTCTTCCGCCTCCTGCTGCACGGCGCGCGCGTGCGCCTGATCACTGCGTGCCGGAACGCGCAGGCGCACCTCGACTGACACCCAGAGATACTGGATCGGACGCACATCGAGCGCAATGCCCAGCGGACGCCGCCGATCCAGATAGTCGAGCGCACGGGCGCGCAGTTCGGCGGAGAGCGTCAGCGCCTCCGGCGGAATCCGTCCGGCAGGGTTATCGGTCTGCGGTAGAACGTAGACAATCACCTGACCGGGTCTCGGATCCGCCGGTCCCCCCGGTTGCGCACCGGGCCCGACGCAGCAGGCGCGCGCCACGCCGATCACTTCTTGCGCCAGGTGTTCATAGTCATCAACGGTCACGGCGCGGGTGCGGGTACGGAGGATCTGCGGCGCACGGGCGCGCGCATCATCGAGACCCTGTGGATCACGACCGCCTTCGGCAGCGCGGCGGTTTGTCACCCGTGACACATACGGGATCGACGTCTTCAGCATCACCAGCGTATTCGCCTGAACGTTGCCGACCACGCCGCCGCCATACTGGTAGCGCGTCATCGTGATGACGCTGCCGTGGGGCGGCACGCCGCCAAAGTGGCGCACCGACCCATCGGGCTGAAGCAACGCCGGACCAAAACTCACCGTGCCGCTCAAACTATCGAGCGTGTAGTGCTGATCATCGGGACCAGAGGCGGCGAAGTCGGGAACCTCGACCCATTCGCGCGGACGACCGGGGAGTGGCGGATCGACGATCAGGACATCGCGCTGTGGATTGCGCGCCAGCACCGGTTTGTTCAGCAGATGAAACTCCTGACCGGGCGTACCGTCGCTGCGCCCGATGACCTCGTTGCGCACGGTGACCGCATGGCGGGCATTGGCCGTCCCGCCACGCGACTCGATCCGCAACGCCAGCAGTTCGGGCGAGACCTTGTAGCGATTGTGGCGATTCTCGGGTGTATCCGCCTGCGCATCGGTCAGGCGGCAGCGCAGCCAGTGCGCCGTCACACCCTGGATCGTATCGGGCGCCATCGGCGGCAGGTGCAGCACAATTTCGCCGGGCATATTGAAGCCGCCGGTGCCGTCGAACTCGACCTCGCACGACGACCAGCGCGCCACGCCCCCCTGCCATACCTCCCATGTCAGCGGCGGATTGGTTGGATCGACGCCGGCGCCACGCGCCACATCGCAATCGATCACCAGCGCCAGCACGTGATTGCCGTGGTTGTGCCGGAGTGGAATGTAGAAGGCGTCGTGCGGCAGCGGGTTGGGCGCGAACATGGCAATCCGCCCGTTAGGCAACAGCAACTGGCGCAACTCATGCGCGCGCCAGCTTGCCGGAACATTCGGTCGCTCCACCTGGCGCACGTACACCTTATCATCGGCCACCACCGCCGGATGGATCGTCAGGTCGGTCTCCGTTGTGAAAATGACCGCCGGGCTGGTTTCGGTGCGTACCGTCGCCACCTCGGTGTCGGCGGGAAGAGTAATCGCCGTCTCCTGCGGCGCTGACAGATAGAAGGTAATCGGCGCCACCGCCGACTGCGGCGGCTCCAGTCGAATGCCGATCAGATTGAGCAGCGTGATATACACCTTATCGGGCACCTGATTAACCCGATAGAGCAACAGATCGGTCATCCAGGCGAACAACTCGATCAGCGCCACTCCCGGATCGCTGACGTTGTGATCAGTCCATTCCGGGCAGAAGCGCGGAATCAGTCGTTTGGCTTCATCGACGATGTCTTGAAAGTGGCGATCATCGAGATTGGGTGTTGGCAGCGACATGCAACCCTCATCTATTCACCCGGAAGACGGTAGAACGGAAACACCAGCGATCGGCGATCATGGGTCGCCTTGATACGATACTCAATCGTGATCAGCATCCGTTCCGGCGTCTGCGGATCGGTATCGATCTCGACATTCAGCACATCGATGCGCGGCTCCCACATCGCCAGCGCCTCTTCAACGTAGTACACGGCAAGACCGGCGGTTGCGGCATCATTCGGCGCAAAGACCAGATCGTGGATCTGGCAGCCGAATGTCGGACGCATCAACCGCTGGCCCTTCGGCGTCAGCAGGATCATGATGATCGCCTGCTCGATATCGACTTCCTGGCGCGCCAGCGCAAAGCGACCACGCGCATCCAGCCCGACCGGAAACGCCCATCCGACGCCAAGAAAATCGCTCATTGCATTTCACCCGCCAATATCAACCTGCGGAAATCCACTCACAATCACACCGCCGTGCGCTGTCTGATCTCCCATGCGTGCCGCTGGCATCCCGCCGATCAGCACCGTTGCGCTTCCTTTGATAATCGTGTCGGGCGGACCCGCGCATGTCGCCATGCCGCTAACCACTGCCGCCGGCATACCGCCGATCAACACCGTCGGCACGCCAGGGGGCATGATCGGACCGCCAACATGCGGCTTTGGACCATCAGACAGCGGGCAGGTATGCATATCGCCAACGCGTGCGGCAGGGGGCATCGTTCGTTTCCTTTCAGTTGATTTTGACCAGCGTTCCCTGAATCGTCAGAACCGCCGACGATTTCACGTCGAGCGTCGCGTTCGCCTGCAAGGATGCAGTCGCATTGGACTTCAGATCAAGGCTGGCATTCGCCTGCAACGAGGCGCTTGCATTCGTCTTCAGATCAAGACCAGTGGCGCCTTCGATGGTCATCGCCTGCTGCGACTTGATGTCAATTTTGCCCTTCGCCTGGATCGTCAGGTTGCCATCGGCGCTGATCGTGCCATTCCCTTTGACCTTGATCGTCAACTCGTTCTTCTTGCTGTCGAGTTTGATGATATTGCCGCTCTTGTCCTCGATGGTGATCGACGGCTCACTGTCGCTATCGTCCAGTGTGATCACGTGACCGGAGCGCGATTTGACCACCCGCTGCTCGACTTTCCCGCCTTTGACGATCTCGTTGTTCTTCTTTGGCAGACCGTCCTTGCCGTTCCACAAGCCACCGATCACATACGCGGCGCGCATATCGCCAGCCTCGAACCCTACCAGCACCTCATCGTTCACTTCCGGCAGAAACTCGATCCCGCGGTCTTTGCCCGCACCAACACCGACCACTCGCGCCCAATGGCTCTGTTGATCCGAGAGGGTTGGAAACTTGACCTTCACGCGCCCCAGGTTATCCGGATCGTTGTTGTCGGTCACAATTCCAATCACCAGCCCTTCGATCCGCAGACGTGGCGTCTCCGGCTGTACCAGGTTCAACAAGGCATCGGGATTGACCCCCGACACCGAGAAGTCGGTGGCGTACCCGGCGGCATTGTAGCGGTGCGTCGCGCTGGTGACAACGTATGTGCCACTGAAGCGATTGCCAATGTTGGAGATTTTGACTGCTGCGCCCGCCTTGATCTTCGGATTGCCGGAGGCTGTGCCGTCTGCCTCGATGTAGCGGCTTTCGTGCTGATTGAGCACCGCTTTTGCGATTTGCTCCGCTTCCGATTGTGAGCGCACAGCGGATTCGATCAACAGGTCCTTCGCTGTGATGTTGAACGCTTTCTTCGCCAGCGCGCCACCCTTCTCAGAAACGCCGATCGCTGGCGTTACGGCGCCGTTCGTCTCCCGACCGATCACCGCTTCTTTTTTTTGAGGATCCCAACCGCGCACCGTTACCTCATTCACCTGATCGATCGTGCTCAGACGTGGACGAAAGGCGACCAGGTCCTCACCCCATTTCAACTCGACCGGCGCTCGCGCAGCAGGCGGCTTGACACAGCAGAGTTTCCGCCCATCGACATACAGCAGATAGCCGAGCGCCGCCGCACGTTCACGCAGAAACTCCAGGTTCGTCTGGTTCCATTGCACCACATAATCGTGCACTCTGGTCGTCGCGTCCACCTGCGTCTGCAAACCGGCTTCACCGGCGATCTGCGTGATAATGTCGCCGTCAGTCACGTTGAGAAACGTGCGCGCCTGACGTCCACGCGCCAGGCGATGGAGTCGATCAAAGGCGCGCACCACAACCTGCACCCCTTCTGCCCCGAAGTGCGGTTCGACCTCGACGATCTCGCCATCGAAGATCGTCTCGGTTGTGCGATTGTCACGGACATTCACCACCAGGGTTTTGCCCGGCGTCAGCCGCTGGTCATCGACCCATTTCAATCTGCGGTCGTTGATGATCAGCGTGGCGACATCGGGCAGATGCAGACTATTCTCGACCGTGATCTCGAGCGCATCCTGAACGAGTTCCGGTGGCGCATCGGCGCCGTCGAGCTTGAGGTAAAAGTCGGAAACATGCCGATTATCACTCATTGGGAATCACTAGCACTGCTCCCGGCGTCAACTCGCGCACCCGTTCCAGACCGTTGGCTTCGGCAATCGGGCGCCAGCGCGTTGCATCGCCGTATGATTTGTATGCGATCCACGACAGAGTGTCGCCTTCGCGCACCCGCCAGACCCGCTCGCCTCCAACGCCGCCGGACGTCGGATTCTGCGGTTGCAGATTGGCGGTATCTTCGATTTGCTGGAATGTTACGTCAAGTTCGGCGCGCACCGGTGTTCCATCGACCAGAAAGAGGGTGAACTTCTGCGTGATGTTGGTGATGACCGCTTTGAACGACCAGGACGTTCCCCACTGGAAGCGGACTTTCGGCGGACGCCCGCGCGTGCTTTTGGGGTCTTTCAGGTCGGGATCGATCATCATGAATGACCAGAGTTTGTCGGTATAGACCTTGCGCACGTCCTTTGGTTTTGATCCAGGGCGCGCGCTGGTGTAGGTATCGAACAACAGGTGCATCGCCAGGGTCGCCGGTTGCCCGCCGCTGAACTCGAGTTGTGGCACGTTCGTGCTTGGCGTTTCGCCACGGCTCCAGCTATTCTGTTTGGTAAAGGTATACTCCTTCGGATTGAACAGGCACTCGACTTCCTGCGAGGGGTTGTCGAGGTTGATGATCTTGGCTTTGACCAGGCTCGTATCGGGCATCGATCATTCCTCCTGTCTACCAGCCATTGCGCCGCCGCTCGGCTGCCAGCCGGCGCTTGAGCACAGCATAGACCTGGCGTGCAAGGTCATCGAGATCGGGCGCGGGAGATTGCTCCTGCGATGGTGCAGTCGTTTCCGTTTGTTGAACGGCGGGCAATGTGCGCGCGGTCTCTGCGGTGCGCGCAACCGGCGCTCCCGGGTGTGGCGGCGCCGTCAACACTGGCGGCGCGGGCGCAATCGTCATCACCGGCAACGGCGGCGCTTCCGCCGCCGGACCGGAAGGCGCCAGCCAGTCGGGTAGCGGCTCCCAGGGCGCGGGCAGGTTGCCCCAGCGCGCGCGTTCCGGCGCAGCCGGCGCATCTTCAGCCGGTTCTGCGCTGCGCACAGGCGCTGGCGCTTTCGGCGCGGGCGCCGCCGTAGCACCTGTGCGGGCAGGCAAAACGGGCGGAGCAAAGCGCATCCGTGCAGCCTGAATAGTCTGCGCCTCGACTGCGCGCGCCAGCGCCTCTTCGTCCGTTGTCGGTTCCGGCGGCGCCGGGCGAAGACCGGGGCGTTGTTCGGGTGAACGCGCGATCGGCGGGATGGCAGTCGGATTGCGCCGGCGCGCCACGTGGGTCAGTTCGTGCGCCAGCAGACCGAGACCTTCGGCAGTTTCGTCGCCTCTGCCGGGCGCCAGCGCCACATCGTCGCCAAGCGTCACGGCGTCGGCGCGGTACGCCGCCGCCACACGAGCGGCTTCTGGTCCGTGCAAGACGTGCACGGTTGCGGGATCAACCCCAATGGCAGCGCGCAGGAAGCGCCGGTTCGACTCAGAGAGCGACGGCGCAGACCGCGTAACATGGGCAGGGAACCGTGCGCTACCCGACGCCGTCGGGCGAACAGTAGCGCTCACTGGCGGCACAAAGCGTGTCGTGCGCGTTTGAGGAGCTGCAATGTCCGGCTGAGGCGCACTGATCGGTTGCGGCGCAGCACGCTGCTGTTCGCTGCCCGGTGCCGCCCACATCGCATCACTCGACCAGAGGGCGCCAGCCGGGGGTGTGCGGGGCGCCGGTCGAGCGGTTTCTTCAGGGGAACGATCCGGTCCCTGTTCCGTGGCTTCTTTCTGACGGCGGCGACGCTCATCGGCGCGCAGGCGTTCCATCCATGCTTCCACCGAGCGATCAAAGGCGGGCGTCCCAGCAGACGACGGTTGATCCGTCTCGCGCAGCGTCTCCGTAGCCGGAGCAGGCTCCGGCAGCGGCGCGTCAGCGCCCATAGCGCTGCCTGAGCCTGTCGAAGGCAGCGCCGTGCGTTCTTCAACAAAACGCGACGGCGCGTCAGCGCCCATAGCGCTGCCTGAGCCTGTCGAAGGCAGCGCCGTGCGTTCTTCGACAAAACGCGACGGCGCGTCAGCGCCCATAGCGCTGCCTGAGCCTGTCGAAGGCAGCGCCGTGCGTTCTTCGACAAAACGCGGCGGCGCGTCAGCGCCCATAGCGCTGCCTGAGCCTGTCGAAGGCAGCGCCGTGCGTTCTTCAACAAAACGCGACGGCGCGTCAGCGCCCATAGCGCTGCCTGAGCCTGTCGAAGGCAGCGCCGTGCGTTCTTCAACAAAACGCGGCGGACGAGCGACCCGCATCTCAACCGGAGTCCGGGATTGCGGTTGGGGTTTTGGCGCAGCAGGCGGGGCAGGCGGCGGTTGCACCGGTGCTGAAGAACGCTCCTGCATCCGTTGCGACACCCAGGCGCGCGCCGCGTTCACAATAGCGGCGGCAGGATCGACAGGCTGTGATGGCGCCTGCGCTGCGCTGGCGTCGTGCGGGGCGATAAATGGAACATCTTCTGCTCTGTCTGCTCCTGCCGCTGTTAATGGAGCGACAGGCGACGTCGCGTGGTCGGGAGAGTGCGTTTCTGATTCCGGCGCATGGGAAACGCCGAGCGGCTCCTCTTTCCCCGACAGCGCCGCAGCGAACGTTCCGAGATGCTCAGGCGCGACCCTGGAGACAGACGTGATCGACGACGTTGCCTGCCGTCGCCGTTGATCATCGGCGCGCAGACGTTCCATCCAGGCGGCAGGTGAGCGGTCGAACGCCGACACGTCGGGTGACTCGGAGGGGACGCGGAACGCGGGCGCCTGCGCTGCTTCCGGCGTTGTTGGTTCAGCGGAATGCGTTTCAGATCCGCTGTCCGTCGCCGGTTGGGACGAGACCGCCGGCGCTGGCGCTTCCTCGACCGCGACCGAAGGCGGCGGCGTAGCGACCGGCGCACGCGCGCCTGCCGCAGACTCGCCACCCCCGCTTTGCGCCGGTCGGGACAAGACCGCCGACGCTGACGCATCCCCGCTGGCGACCGACGACGGCAGCGGCGTGGAAAACGGATCATCATCGCCTGCCGCCGGCGTAGCGGAAAACACACTGCCGTCTGCAACAGACTCAGGCGGCGCAGTCGGAAATAGGGCAACGCTGCCTGCCGGGGGTTCCGGCGACAGCCCGGCAAACACCGGCGCGCGCGCTCGCCGGGCAGGCACTGGCACACGCCCGATTGCCCAGAGGATTGGTTGATCCACCGCCGTGCGCGACGCAAGCGGCGCACGCCCGGCGAGCGCGCGCGCGAGGCGCGTATGGCGGCGCAATCGCGCGATCAGCATCCGACGGATCATTGCATCACCCGACTGTCATCCCGTTGTGTGTCAATTCGAGCGTCTCCACCGCCGCTTCTGTTGACGCAGCCGCAAATTGCGGACCGGTCCATTTGACCGGATACGCCTCGATAAAGTTCCAGCGGAACAACTCCTTCCCTGCCGAGTCGTACATAATGACCGTCACATTCCGCCGGTCGATCGAGCCGCGCGCGATCTTAAGAAACCACTGCAACAGTTCATTCGAGCTGGTCATGCCGCGCTTGAGGGTGATGTTGCCAATCTTTGTGCGCCCCGGAAGGCGATGAACGAAGTCGTTGTTGCCCCCCTCCTCGAGTTCGGTGACCTCGGTTTCGAGTTGCAACCCGCTTACCTCGGTGAACACCGCCTGCGGCACACCGGCGATTTCGACATAGAACCGATAGGAAGGATATGCTTCCTCAGTTGTCGGCACGCTTCACCTCTTCCGTTGCTGTCTTCCGACCGTCACGCCCCTGGCGCGCTCCCGGCGCGCTTCTTCGCGCATCAACCGGTAGACCCGCTCTGCCAGCGCCTCGATGTCAATCGTATCGTGATGTTGTTCGGATTGATCCTGTGATGGCGACGAAGCCGGCGCCTCATTGGAACGCTGGAACTCTGGCTGAGACATAGTCGCTATCCCGTCATCTCGCCAACCCCGACATCGATGGCGAACCGCGCCCCGCATGCAGGGCACTGCGTTTCGGCCAGATGCGGAGCAGCGGCGTTGATCTGAATGTACAGGTCCTGCAGGTAGAGAAAATCGGTTGCAAACAGGCGCTCCACAATGGCTGGCGTGATGGCGCCGATTGAGCCGAGGCGGGTTATCACCCGGCTCAGCAGCAGAATGCTGAGATACGCCTCATTGCGCTGCACCCGCGGATCTTCGAGCGGCTCGATCTCGTCGATTGCTGTCGCACGACGCATCGACCCCTCACGGTGCAGGTTTCCCTGCTCATCGACATAGCCGCAGGGTAGCACGAATGAGAACTCGGTTTGGAGCATAGTGTCTTACCTGTTGGTGACGGTCACATGCTCGACCCAGGTGACCGCCACCTCTGCCTGGCGCCGGTCTGAGACCGGCGCCTACTGGACGCGCTCGTATCCTTCGTGGACGATTTCGAGCGTTTCGATTGCCACTTCGTTGTTGGTCGCGTTCGCGTCGGGGCCGGTTAATTTGCTGGGCCAGGCGTTGACGAATTTCCAGCGTGCGACCGGTTCGCCTTTGGTGTTGAACATGGTGATCGTGCCGTTGCGCCGCGCTCCCTGGATGTCTCCCTCCTCGACCATCTTGCGCCACTTCCACATGTCCATGGCGTCGGTGATGCCGCGTTTGAGGGTGACGTTGTTCCACTTCATACGACCGGGGATTTTCTTGATGATGTACTTCCCGTCGGGTCCGCTGGCTTTGCTCTCGACGACTTCATTCTCGCTGCCGAGACCGGTGCACTCGCGGAAGGCGCCCACGACGCCGTCGCCGAAATCAACACCGAACCATGCTGAAATCAGAGGGTCTTTGTCGGTCATTGGTTCCTCCTCTTATCCTTACGCCCCGCCGCCAGCAAACTGGCTGAAGCGGAAGATGACGAACTCGGCGGGCTTGACCGGCGCCAGCCCGACTTCGATGATCAATTTGCCCTGATCACGCACTTCGGGCGGGTTCAATTCTTCGTCACACTTGACGTAGAACGCTTCGCGCGGCGTCAGACCGAACAGCATGCCATCGCGCCAGCAGACGGTCAGGAACGCCTCCACATCACGCTTGACCCGCGCCCACAGGTTGGGGTCGTTCGGCTCGAAGACCACCCACTGCGTTCCGCGTTCGATCGACTTCTCAACATAGTTGAACAGACGTCGCACATTGACATAGCGCCAGGCGGCGTCGCTGGCGAGGGTGCGCGCACCCCAGACCCGCAACCCCATGCCGGTGAACGACCGGATGCAGTTGACGCCGATCGGGTTGAGCGTGTCCTGCTCGCCTTTCGTAATCGCAATCGCAGGACCAAGCGCCCCCTGGACGACTTCGTTCGCCGGCGCCTTGTGGACGCCGCGGGTGTTGTCGTTCCGCGCCCAAATACCGGCGATATGACCGCACGGCGGGATTTCCATTTCGGTTTTGCCGTCCGGTCCCATGATCTTGATCCATGGGTAGTAGAGCACAGCGAACTTCGAGTCGTAGTTTGTGTCGCGCTCGCGCCACTGTTTGACCTGCTGCGGCGTCAGGCCGGGCAGCGGATCGAGGATGACCATGCGATCCTGCATACGCTCGGCGTGGGCAATCATCGCCAACTGAACGGCTTTGACCCCTTCCTTCGTGATCGCGCCCGACTGATAGGCGGACATCAGATCCGGTGCGCAGATCATCGTCACGTCTTCGGCGATCTCCAGCCCTTCGACACCGCTGCGATCAACGGCGCTGCCAACGAACGTCGTGGCATCCACGCGCGCAGGAACGATCGGCGCTGGCGGCTTGATCACCGACACGCCAAACTCGGGTACGCGGTCCGCCAGCGAGCCGGTCGCCGGTCCCTCTGCAACCTGTACCAGCGTGCTGGAACTGTTGATCTTCTCGACAACGTAGGAGGTTCCGTCCTTTGGTCGCTTGTTCAACGATACATTCTCGTAGACTTCCTTCACCTCCCCCATACTGATCTTGACCGTGAACGCTTCTGGCGGCGGATTTTCACCGACGGGCGGACCGATCTCGACCTGAATGTCGCCGCTTGTTTCGCTCTTCGGCGTCACGATCAGCGACGTCAGCGCCTTCGAGGCGCGCGTCGGGAGTTCGAGACGCGGCTGAGGCGGCGCTTTGCCGTCCGATTGTTGCGGAATGCGCGTCACATAGCAACGACCGCCGCCGTTGAGGAAGTAGCCATAGACGGCGTGCGACAGGTAAGCGCCATCCATGTGGGGGTTGCGCCGTCCGCTCTCGTCGAGGCGACCAAACTTCTCGACATACTGCGTCCAGCTGGTCACCAGCACGGGCTGATTGACGGGACCGGCAGCGGCGAACCCGACGAATGCCGCCATTGCCGTGCCAACCCCTTCAATCGGGCGCGGACCGCTGCTGACTTCTTCGATGTACACGCCGGGCGAGAGATATTCTGGCATGAACCGCTCCTTTCAATCCAGCAAGATATCGTATGAGTCCGACGGCGTTGCGAATGTTGTGATGTGAACGCGCCCATCGGGGCGCACCACCCGCAGCGTCACTTCTCCGGCAGGAACGTGACTCAGCGCATATCGCCCTTCGCTGTTCGTAACCGATTCGATTGCACCTCCTTCGATGGCAACCGTCACTCCCGAAAGCGGCGCGCCGGTCTGATCGCGCACTGCTCCGCCAATCCGGATGAATTCCGCAGACGTATCGGCATCGGTCCGCTGTCGGACGCGCAGCGTTCGCGTCAGCACCAGCGGCGTGTCGATGACGATGTCGAGATCGACCGGCACGGTGACCACGTAGAGCAACGACGGACGTGGCGCCTGCTCGAGCGCATTCCACACCTCGAGCAGGCGCAGGCTGTCTTCGGCGGTGGCAATTTTGGCTGTCACCTGCGGCTCATCGATCAGCGCCATCATCGCTGCACGCGCCGCCGAACCGACTTCGGCGGATGCAAGGGCGCTGCGCAGGTCGCTCAGCGTTGTCCGCTCGCCGGCCCCGGCAAGCGCAGTGAAGCGCGCCGCTTCGTCAGCGTACCCTTCGCGCCCCGCGATCATCGCCATCGCCGCCGCCAGCGACGACGGCGGCAGCGTCGAAAACCGCAGCAGAGTGGCGAGCACGCGATAGATCAGCAGATGCTCATCGTCGGCGACCGTGGTGAATGCCGTCACCATGTAGCGCAGATCGAAACGTCGCATCGGCATACGATACGACGCGCCGCTGCCGCCGCGCATCACCGGCATGTTCGTCTGGCGCAGATCGACATTCTCATCGATATCGAACAGGTACAGATTGATCGTCGGACGCACCAGCGAATGGACCCACTCCTTCGTTGGTCGTTCGAAGCGGATCTCAACGTCATTCGCCGGGATTAACCCCCGGTTCAGGATCATATGCCGGATGGCCAGATGAACATCTGCGATCATGGTCTGTCACTTTTGCGATGCAGCTCCGCCTGCCTGCGCGCGAAACACGATCAGGTTGCGCACCTGGATGAGCCAGCGCACAAAATTGCGGTAATCGTCTTCATCGCGGCAGGCGTCGATGCCCGCACGCACAATGCGCGCGATCTGCGGAAAACCGCGTCTCTCCAATTCTTCCACCAGCTCTTCGGGCATGGCGCTGGCGCGTTGCAGGCTGATCTCGTTCGCGGTCGTCAGCATGCGGTTGAACATCGGCAGCGGCACACCCGCCTCTTCGACCTGCAACGCCATTGCTGCGCTGCCGATCCCCTGCAACACTAGCGGCAGTCGCCCCTCTTCATCGCGCAGCCCTTCTGCAAACAGCCCCGTCAGATCGAGGTCGATCTGCTCCTGGCGCGTATAGTCGCGGTGCGGATCGATTGGCATGGTTACTCCTCGCTATCAGCACGCCTACGGCGTCGCGGGTTGCGGCTGCGCCGCCGGCACAGCCGATGGCACGTCGATGGCGGTCAGCATCTTGTGCCCGCTCGGCAGGTTCAACGTGCTGTCCTTGAAATCTTGCTCGGTGCGCCAGATGGTATCGCCGGTGGCGACGTCGTGAATCTGGATGCGGTTGCCGCTGATGGCCATTGCCATCACATAGTGCGCCGTATCGCCAACGCTGCCGCCAACAACGATTGGCACGAAAATCCCTGCGGTCAGATTGGTTCTCAGCACATCGAGCGCCGCATCGAGCGTAATCTGTGTGCCAACGATACGTGTCTGATAGGTGACCCCGGTCGCACCGGCGAGCGCATTCATTTCCGCCTCGACCCACGCGCCGCCGGTGGGCTGGGTGCGATCGGTCGCCGGATTGCCGGTTCCCGTCGCGGCATGCGTGTCGAGGATCGCTCTTTGCTCGCCGGCAAGCATCTGATTGGGAATGGTGTCCGGGGCGCTAACGGCATGTTCCGATGCCTGTTCAATCGGTCCGGCGGAGCGCAACGCCAGCGCATAGATCGGGTCGGCAGAGGCGCGGATGACCTGCACCGACGTGGGACCGCAACTGTTGCCGTACTGCTGAATAATACCGCGCTCGACGCCATCCGCTTCGTTCAGGTCCACCACATTCAGATTGCGCAACAACCAGTTGTCGCTCAGTCCGCGGATTGTGGCGGCAAACTCGGCGATGTCGCTCAGTGAACGGCTCGCTGCCAGCGCCTTGCACAGAAACGCGCGTTCCATCTTGGAGCCAGCGCTCTGCAGCAGCGCCCGGAAGGCGGTGTACTCATCGTCGGAGAGCGCCATGACCGCCGGTTCAATCCGCGATGCCTGGTATGCCGTCAGGATGCCGGGCTGAATATGAGCAGCAATCATCGCACGGTCTTCATTCGTCCAGCGTTCCACCGGCTGCGGCTGCGGTCCCGGCGGCTGCGGCTGTGGTCCCGGCGCTCCCGACTCCAGCGCGCCCCAGGTCAACGGTCCAATAATCCCATCGGGTGCAAGCCCGCGACTCTTCTGAAACTCAATCGTCGCCCAGCGCGTCTTCGGTCCAAAGATGCCGTCTACTGCCAAAGGCGGCGCTGCGCCATGCTGGTTGAGCAACTGCTGCGCATCGGCGACGTCCTGCCCCTGGCTGCCGTAGCTGATCATGCGTCGTCCGCCGCCACCCTGCGAACTGCCGGAGGAGGGTGTCTGCGTATTGTTGGGAAGCCCCAGATTCGTACCCGTGCTGCCGAGATCAGGCGGTGTCTGCCGCTGCACCCGCGCCGCGCCGCCGGTCTGCTGAATCGTGTGGGTCAACTCGTGCGCCAGCAGGGCGCGTCCGTCGTCACTGCCCGGCTGATACTGCCCCGGCGCGAAGGCGATGTCGTTTCCGACGGTGAACGCCAGGGCATCGAGCGACCGCGCCACGGTTGCAGCGCGCGCATCGGCGTGGATGCGCACCTGGCTGAAATCGTGCCCGAAGCGCGGC
>CALGYB010000102.1 GCA_937935075.1 uncultured Roseiflexus sp.
TGCTGTTCGCGCTGACGATCCTTGTGCTGACCGTCAGCGCGTGGGGGGCGCCTGGACCCCGACAACGCTTCGACGGGCTCAGCGCAGCGCGCTTCGACGCGCTCAGCGCGCCGAGCGCACTGGCGCAGGCGCCGGAGATCATTTTTATTGGTCAGGAGACTGTTCGCTTCTCGGATAATGTCAAGTATCCGCAGATCCGGAGCAGAGGCGGGACTGTTCATCTCGCAGGCAGTGCGGGAAGCGGCGATAACAATGTTGCACGCTACTGGTTCAAAATTGCGGATGGAACAACGAGCATTACAGCGACGACAAGGCTCGGTCCGGCAATCGGGCAGCCAAACTTTGCCACCTCAGACCTGACGATCGCTCCGAATGGACAGATCTATGTTGTGTGGAACCACATCGCCGATCAGGCGATCTATCTCCTCAGCTCCAATGAGAGCACGCCGTGGAATCCAGACGATCGCAAAACCGTCATTCGCGGCGGCGGATTCCGCGTCTATCCCCGTGTGGCAGCGGCGAACAATCGTCTGTGGGTCGTCTGGAGCCAGGATGGACGCTTCCGCTATCGCACGACAACCGATGTGACCGGCGGCAGCGGATGGTCGGGAACGCAAACGGTATCGGGGCTCGAGTCGCTCAACCAGCCCTCGGTTGCCGTTTCGCCGGACGGCAGCCGAATGGCGGTCGCATACGGAAGCTCAGGAGGCGACATTTACGTCGGCATCTGGAATGGGTCGGGGTTCACCGAGCGTCGCATCCTGGACAACCAATTCTATCTTGCCGATCCAACCATTGCTTTTGGTCCTGATAATCGCATCTGGGTCGCCTGGCGCGCGGTTGAAAGTCGGATTTACGTCGCACGCGAAGATGATCAGGGGAATTTTCCGGTTTCGCAACTTGATAGCGCAGAAGCGTATGGAACCGTGTCGATCAGCGTTGATCCCCAGGGTCAGGCGCATCTCTTCTGGGTCGGCAACCGCGGCGACGGGTGGAAGGTCTACTATGCACGGCAGGGAACCGATGGATCGTGGGGATTTCGCATTGTAGATCCCGGCGCCTTTATTGCCAGCGGAATGGGGACGGTCACGGTCACCGATTTCGCCTATGGGCATGGGGTCGTTGAGTATTTTGGCGGCAGCGGGCTGGTTACTCGCTACTACCTGTTCCGCTCGCTCGGCGGCAACTGTCTCGCGCAAACCATTACCATCGGCAATGCGCTGCCGGGAACGAATCCGCCGGTCGTGCGCGATCCGACCGTGGTCGGCACAATTTCGGCATCAGCCGGGTGCACCCCTGCCGAACAACGGGTTGTGCTGAATGCGCAGGACGCCAATGCGCCAGCAACGGCGTGGTCGGGCGCGTACAATGTGCCGATCACGAACCTGGAACAGTGCACACAGACGGTCAATGTCCAACTGCGCGCCAACAATCGCAGTCAGTTCGATCCGCAGTGGCGCAGTGTGACGTTCATTGCCGATCCCCAGGCGGCGGGAACGCCGATCGATGCCGCAGTCGAAGTGATGAATCCAAATATGTTCGGTGTCATTCCGCCAACCTTTTCTCCGATAGCGCCGCCGGCAGGCGATCTGTTCAGTGAAGGCGCATCGGCGGGTGATCCGGGGTATACGCGCATCGGTCAGATGCATGTGCGGATTGCCGACATCGGCGATTGTAGCGGGATAGCAGCATTCAACGTTCTGTTTGATGATAACGCCACATTACATCAGGCTGTGCAGATTACCAGCACGTATGCCAGCAATCTGCCGTTGCCGCCACAGGCGCCGAGCACTGCGCTGGCGGCGGGTGAAACGCTCTTCAGGCTGCGGGTGTTCGACCGCGCCGGGAACTCGGTTTCCTTCCCCCGCCGTATGGTCCATGACCCGCCAGGAGCGAACGGCGAAGGGCGACCGGTGATGGACCTCAGCCAGACCAATCTGACCCCCAATACGAACACGCTGACGATCTTGCGCGAACTGATTATCAACACGGTGGTGGTGACCGATAATCTCTATCGGCGCGGGGAGTCGGTTCCGACGCGCGGGTATGAAAACGTTCAGACGCCGCCGAATTCCAGCGATCCGACCAAACAGTTCTGGGGGTTCTGGATTGCGGTGGAATATCTGGGGAAGGGCGCGAACGCCGTGACGCTGTACCCGGCGATCCCGACCGGCGGGTTGACGTTCGCCAATTTGCGCTGGCAGGCGGTTGAGGTTCCCAATGCCGCCGCCGGCGCACGGGTGCGGTTCAATCTGTTCGACGGGGTGCTGGATCGCACGGCGTCATCGCCGACGAACGGGTTTGGACCGGACCTGACGAAGGATGGAACCTACCGCGTGTATGTCAAGGCGCTCGACGGCGCGGGCAATGCCAGCGATGCGACCTACACCACGACCCTGACCCTGGATCCGGGGTATGAGGTGGTAACGATCCGGTTGCCGATCATTGGACGGTAGGGGCAGGTCGTAGGGGCAGGAGGGGGCAGGTCTCAGACCTGCCCCTCCTGCCCCGACCCTGCCTGCCCGTGCAGGTTATGGATGCGTTGACCATTCGCGCCAGGCAAATGACCGCGCGTGTGCACGGCGACCGTGGCCTGGCGCTCCTCATTGTTCTGTTTGCGCTCCTGCTGCCGCTGGCGACGCCACGAGTCTATGCAACCGATGAGGTGCAATACTACGTCTATCTGCGCTCGCTGCGCTTCGATGGCGATCTCGACTTTGCCAACGATTATCGCCGCTTTGCGGAACTGAACCCACGATCGGGGATCGAGGGGAGCCTGCTCCAGCCCAACCGCATCCGCCCCGTAACCGGGTTGTACGGCAATATCGCGCCGGTTGGCGCGGCGATCATGTGGGCGCCGTTCTTTCTGCTGGCGGATACGCTGGTGCATCTTGCCAATCTGTTTGGCGCGCGCATTCCGGCGGATGGGTTTTCGGCGCCGTATCTGTATGCTGTCTGCTATGCCTCGGCGCTCTACGGGTTGCTGGGGGTGCTGCTCTCCTATCGCCTGGCGCGCCGCTTTGCCTCGGGATACGCGGCGACTCTCGCCAGTGCAACGATCTGGCTGGCATCGCCGCTGGTGTTTTACATGTACATTCAGATGCCGTTTGCGCATGCCACCGGTCTGTTCCTGACAGCGCTGTTCCTGACGATCTGGTACGAAACGCGGGAATGGGGACGTGACGAAACGGATACGAGACGAGTGCGCGGTTGGCGGGCGTGGCTGGCGCTTGGGTTAGTCGGCGGGTTGATGACGATCACTCGCGAGCAACTGGGGTTGTTTCTGATCGCGCCGGCAATTGAGGCGCTCTGGCGGTATGCGCGTCTCCTCGGCGGGACCGACGCGGGTGCGGTCGGGGGCGGGTCTGGCGGGGACGGGTCTGAGACCCGCCCCTACGAGGGGGGGGGATGGTTGGTGTTGCGCCATGCGTTGTTCGTTGCCACGTTTGTGGTGGCGATCACGCCGCAACTCCTTGTCTATCAAATCCTCAATGGCGCGCCGCGACCGGCGGGTGAGGTGAGCAGCAAATTGAACTGGTGCAGCCCGCATTTTATCGATACCCTGATTGACTTCAATCCCGCGCCGGATTTTTGGTGTCCCGGCGCCAGCGATTTCACCGCCGCCTTTCCGCCGTTCAGCCGGGGCGCGCTGGTCTGGAGCCCGGCGCTCGGTCTGGGGTTGATCGGTCTGGCGTTGCTCTGGCGGCATGATCGCCTGCTCGCCATTGCGCTAACGGCGATATTTCTGGCGCAGACCTGGATCAATGGCGCGTTTGGCACGACCTGGCATCTGACCGGCGCCTTCGGCTTTCGACGCCTGATTGAGTGTACGCCAATCTTCGTCATTGGGCTGGCGCTGTTGAATGATGCGCTTATCCGACGGGTCGGCAGGTTTGGGGTTTTCGTGCCTGCCGTGGTGCTGATTGGATGGAACTTTGGGCTGGTGCTGAACGCGACGGTGTTCAATGCAGAGACGAACCTGCGCCGCGGGTTAACCTGGCCCGATGTGTGGCGCTGGCAGATGGAAGCGCCACTGCGCGCTTTCAGGCTTGTCGGCGATCTGCTGTTCCGTCGTTGCCGGTTCTTCGAGAATCAGCCGTGTGAATGATTACAAAAACGGCAGGGGTGCACGTTCGTGCAGGGGTTAGAGGTTATACACTCCCTTGCGTGGATGGTGGGCCGCCCAGGACTCGAACCTGGAACCCAGTCGTTATGAGCGACGCGCTCTGCCATTGAGCTAGCGGCCCGCGCTGTGTATGGTACCACGCAGCGCGCTGTGATGCAAGCATATCAGGCGATCAGCGAGTAGAACTCTCGCTCGCGTTTTTCCAGCATCGGAACGATTTCACCCTCGATAATCTCCTGGAAGTGTGGCGTGTCGCGATGCGCAGCCAGCGCTGCATGCGTTGCGTACTGCTCGTACAGAAGAAACATATCGGGGTTCTCCTGCGAGCGGCAGCAGTGATAGAGCAAACATCCCGGCTCATTCCGCCGCACCAGCGCCGCCATCCGGCGTAATGCTTCCTCGACGGCGTCTCCCAGACCGGGTTTGCAGATGTAGCGTGCGACCAGGACGATCATAGCGGCGCCCCCGATGTCTTGTGATCTGGCGTTTTCCACGGCATTATACCAGTTTTGGAAGAACTGAGAGAGGGTTCTGGGTTAGGAGTGCGTTTCTGCGCGTGCCCGTCCATTTTTTTCATCCTTGAGTCCACTGCAAAAAGGCTTAACCACAAAGGACACGAAGCGCACGAAGGTGAATAAGAACGAATCTCATTTTTGTGTCCCTTTGTGACCTTCGCGGTTAACCGCTTTTTGCAGTGAAGTCATCCTTAATACTAAATTGCGGTCAGTCAGACAAGATGTTCGCGTGTTCGTTGTGCAAGGCGCAACGGTCAACGCGCAGCGGTGGGCATGTTGCGGACGCATGACTGCGCAATGGCATCAGCAGCCTCGGCGGGGCTTTCACTTGCGGTGAGCGCAGTCGAACCGCGTGCAGTGAGCATGGTCGAACTGCGTCCTCAGCGAGGGCTTTAGCCCGTAGCGCCCCGGCGTTCTGCTGCGCGCCCCGGCAGTATGGTGCGAATGACCGCGCATGAAAACTTGCAATCTCCCTGCCTTCCACGTACCTCTTGCCCGTCGCTTCGCGCCGATGGCTGCTCGTTTCTCGCCTCACGCGAACGGGATAGCGCATAAGCGAATGTAACCGCAAAACGAGTGCGCATCGCACTGCTCGCTTTGCGCCTCGTGCCTCTCACCTTGCCCTGGATTTGACACACGATGGAAACAGGTGTATAGTTGCATCATCTGATTGTTGTAGGATGCACAGAAATGGCTCCTTCCGCTTACGAATGTGCCATACTGCTGCTCGATACCGTCCCCGGCTTGATGCGCGCGATAGCCAGCGCTATGCGTCAGCGTCAAGACGGTGATGACGATGCGCCAACAATGGGGCAGATGCGGATGCTGGCAAAGCTGGCTGAGCGCCCGTGGAGTCTGAGCGAACTTGCCGCAGCGCATCAGGTGACGCCATCATCGATGTCGCGCACGGTGGATGTCCTGGTGCAGCGCAAGTGGGTAGAGCGCACGACGGCGCCGGATGATCGGCGCAAGGTGGTGCTGCGCCTTACCCCTGTCGGGCATGCGGTGCATGCCGCCATCCGTGATGTCGCCAGGGAAGCCGCTGCGCGCCTGATAGAGCAACTCGACGAACGCCAGCGCGCCCATCTCTACGAAGGGTTGAGCGCACTGTACGCATTGATCGATCATTCCTGTCCAACGCCGGATGAGACCGTGTCAGGAGAGACCCGATGAGTTCGCTTCGCCGTTCGCTGACCTTCCTGAAGCCGTATCTTGGATTGACCATCGGCGCTGTTGTGAGCCTGGCGCTGGCGGCTGGCGCCAATCTGGCGACGCCGCACGTGTTGCGTTTGCTGATCGATCAGGGGATTGCAGTACGCAATCCCGGTGTGCTGGCGTGGCTGGCGGCAGCACTGGTGGGGATTGCGCTCGTGCGCGGCGTGTTCAGTTTCACGTCTGGCTTCTGGTCGGAAAAGGCGTCACAGGCGGTCGCCTACGATCTGCGCAATACGCTGTTTGCCAAAATCCAGGGGCTGAGTTTTTCGTACCATGACCGGGCACAGACCGGGCAGTTGATGACACGTATTACCAGCGATGTCGAGCAGGTGCGCACCTTCATCGGCATGGGGTTGCTGCAACTGTTGAACGCCCTGGCGCTGATCATCGGCTGCATTGGTGCGATGCTCCTGATGAACTGGCAACTGGCGCTGCTGGTGTTGCTGACCGTTCCTTTGATGGCAGGGATCATCGGCTTCTTTATGAACGTCGTGCGACCGCTCTTCGATCAGATCCAGCAGCGACTCGGCGCGCTCAACACGGCGCTCCAGGAAAATCTGGCCGGCGTGCGCGTTGTGCAGGCGTTCGCACGTGAACCATACGAGTGGCAGCGCTATAATCATCTGAATCAGCGCCTGCTCGACGTCAATGTGCAATCGGTTCGAGCCATGTCGCTGGCGTTTCCGCTCATTTTCTTCATCGGCAACCTGGGCACGCTGGCAGTGATCTGGTTTGGCGGATATCGGGTGATCGATGGCGTCCTGACGATTGGTGAGCTGGTGGCGTTCAATACCTACCTGGCGCTGCTGATTATGCCGCTCATGATGCTGGGCATGATTATGGCGCAGTTGACGCGCGCGGCGGTCAGCGCAGAGCGGATCTTCGAGGTGCTCGACGTCGAAAGCGAAGTGCATGATCGCCCCGGCGCCCGTCCGCTGCCGCCTATCAGGGGTCGAGTTGCATTTGAGCACGTCTGGTTCGGCTATGGTGTGCGTGCTGACAGCGATCCGACACTCGATGGCCGTCATCCGATCCGCGAGGACAAATACATCCTCAAGGATGTCTCATTTGTCGCCGAGCCGGGGCAGACCGTCGCTGTTCTGGGAAAGACCGGCGCCGGTAAGAGCACGATTATCAACCTGATTCCGCGTTTCTACGATGTCACTCACGGACGGGTCACGATTGACGGGATCGATGTGCGCGATGTGACGCTGGAGAGTCTGCGAGCGCAGATCGGGATTGTGTTGCAGGATACCACACTGTTCAGCGGGAGTGTGCGCGACAATATCGCGTATGGTCGCCCCGATGCGCGTGATGCCGAAGTTGAAGCGGCGGCGCGTGCTGCGCAGGCGCACGAGTTCATCATGATGTTGCCGAATGGGTACAACACCATCGTCGGCGAACGCGGCGTTGGGTTGTCGGGCGGGCAGAAGCAACGCATTGCGATTGCACGTGCACTCCTGCGCGATCCGCGCATCCTGATCCTCGACGACAGCACCTCGTCGGTTGATGCAGAAACCGAGTATCAGATTCAACAGGCGCTTGAACGGTTGATGGAAGGGCGCACCTCATTCGTGATTGCGCAGCGCATCAGTACGGTGCGTCGCGCCGATCTCATTCTGCTGCTCGATAACGGGCGCATCGTCGCACAGGGAACGCACGAGGAATTGCTGGCGACCAGCGCGCTCTATGGCGAGATCATCGACTCGCAGTTTGGCGGAGTGCGGGAAGAGGTCGAGACGATAGGGATTGAAGGTTAAGAGCGGAAACGCCCTCGATCCTTGAGGTCTTGGGTCCTGGGGACTGACGACGTTCTATGGCAAGACATCATCCGATCTTTGTACAACTGGTCAAAGTCGCAACCGCAACCCATGTGGCGCTCTACCGGTTGATGCGCGGAGCGTTGCCGCATCCGTTCTTGGGACGGCACTGCATTTTGCTGACAACCACTGGCCGGCGCAGCGGGAAGAAGCGCGTTACGCCGCTGCTATTCGTGCGCGACGGTGGCGACTACGTCGTGGTCGGGTCGTGGGGCGGCAATGATACGCCGCCGCACTGGTATCTCAACCTGCGTTCCGATCCGCGCGTGATGATCGACGATCACGGCTATGCTACCCCGGCTGTGGCGATTGAGGTGGACGACCCCGAAGAATATGAACGTCTGTGGAAACAACTGGTCGCAATCTATCCGACGTATGAGGCATACCGGCGACGCACCACGCGGCGATTGCCCATTGTGCGGTTGAGTCCGGTTGGCATGGTGAAGCCTGGCAGGGAGCAACGCATATGATGCACATGCTGCAACGGGTCGCTGAACTACCGCAAGAGCACGCCGAGAATCGCGGTGCGGTCGCCCGGCGGTTGCTGGGCTATCTGCTTCCCTACTGGCGGCGATTGCTGGCGATCCTGGCGCTGGTTCTGATTGCCGCAGCCTCACAGGCGCTCGGTCCGCTGGTGATCGGCGTGGCGATCGATAGTGCGATTGCGCAGCGTGATGGCGGTGAATTGAACCGTTTGATGCTGACGTTGCTGGTCATCTTTGTTGCCGGTATGGCTGCCGGGCGCTACCAGTTTATGTTGATGGGCGAGGTGGGGCAGCAGGTGCTGGCGCAATTGCGCAGCGAGATCTTTGCAGCGCTGCAACGGATGTCGCTTCGTTTCTTCGACCGCCGTCCGGCAGGCGAGTTGATGTCGCGCCTGGTCAATGATACCGAAGTCATCACACAACTGATGGGTCAGGGGTTGGTGCAGGTTCTTGGCAGCCTGTTTGGGCTGATCGGCATCCTGGTGGCGATGGTGGCGCTCGACTGGCGCCTGGCGTTGGCGAGTTTCATTGTCATTCCGGTGATGATCTGGATGACCGGTCTGTTTTCGCAGATGTCACGACGGGCATTCCGCCGCACCCGTGAAGCAATCGGCGATGTGTCGGCGGAAATCCAGGAGGAAATTGCCGGTGTCAAAGTGGCGCAGGCGTTTACGCGCACGAGTCTCAACCAGCAGCGGTTTGCGCAACGCAACGCTGCCAACCGCGATGCCAACGTCAATGCAACCGCCATCACGTCAGCGTTCATGCCCGCAGTGGATGTGCTCTCGACAGTCGCCATTGCGATTGTTGCCGGGTTCGGCGGCTGGCTGGTGATCCAGGGCGCCGTCACCGTCGGCGTGGTGGTCGCATTTCTGACCTATGTGCAGCAGTTCTTCCGACCGGTGCAGGCGCTGTCCGCCTTCTACACGACGGCGCAGTCGGCGCTGGCGGCGGGTGAGCGTATCTTCGCCCTGATCGACACGCCGCCCGATCTCGTCGATGCGCCGGATGCGCAACCGCTGGGGCGGATCGAGGGGCGAGTGGAGTTCGATCACGTCTGGTTCAGCTACGGCGCTCGACCGGGGGAACAACCGGTAGACGAAGAGCGGTATGTGCTGAAGGACATCTGCCTGACGGCGGAACCGGGACAGACGATTGCGTTGGTCGGTCCGACCGGCGCCGGGAAGACGACGCTTGTTAACCTGATCGGGCGGTTCTACGATGTCAGCGCGGGAGCGGTCCTGATCGACGGCGTCGATGTGCGGAACGTCACCCGCGCCAGTCTGCGATCGCAGATGGGGGTTGTGCTCCAGGATAGTTTTCTCTTTTCGGGAACGATTGCCGACAATATTCGTTATGGGCGGCTCGACGCGACCGATGCGGAGGTTGAAGCGGCGGCGCGCGCTGCCAATGCTCACGAATTCATTCTGCGTCTGCCGGATGGGTACCAGACGCAGCTCAGTGAGCGGGGCAGCAACCTCAGCCAGGGGCAGCGGCAGTTGATCGGCATTGCGCGTGCGATCCTGGCAGACCCGCGTATCCTGATCCTCGACGAGGCAACCAGTAGCGTCGATACCCGTACCGAGCAGTTGATCCAGCAGGCGCTGCGACGGTTGTTGCGCGGGCGCACCAGTTTTGTGATCGCCCATCGCCTTTCGACGGTGCATGATGCCGATCTGGTGCTGGTGCTGGATCAGGGGCGGATCGTCGAGTGCGGCACGCACGACGAATTGCTGGCGCGCGATGGATTGTACGCCGAGCTGCATCGGCGTCAGTTCCGTGATGAGCCGGTGGTCAGGCGTCAGGCGTCAGGCGTCAGGCGTTAGGGGTGATTGCAGCGGGTGGATGGGGCAGTCGCCGACTCGCTCGTGCCTCATAGAGCGATCAACCAGGCGATCAGTCAGACACGATGTTCGAGGGTTCGGTTCGCAAGGCGCAACAGTCAACGCGCACCGGCAGGCATGTCGTGGACGCATGACCGCGCAGTGGCATCAGCAGTCCGCCCGGCGGCTGAAGCCGCGGGCTACGATTGCAAAGCCCGCCTGCGCG
>CALGYB010000103.1 GCA_937935075.1 uncultured Roseiflexus sp.
TCGTTGCCGCGCGCACCATGCAATCGCCCCCCCTGCCCCCCCGCAGGGGGGGGCGCGCCTGCGCCGCGCGCGGTGATCGTTGCCGCGTGCACCATGCAATCGCCCCCCCTGCCCCCCCCCGCAGGGGGGGAAAGGGGGGGCGCGCGCCTGCGCCGCGCGCGGTGATCGTTGCCGCGCGCACCATGCAATCGCCCCCCCTGCCCCCCCCGCATGCGGGGGGGAAAGGGGGGGCGGCAAGGTCCACGTGGCTGAAGCGGTTCATTACCTTTATGCTCGAAAGTACATAACAGGCTCTAAGCGTGATACCAAGCAGCCTGATTCGATTCACGCTCAATTGGTGCGGAATGAACGTCTCAAAAGGTTGTGCCAATTGCAATCTGCCAAGACTGATCTTGATCGCCATCCCCCACAGACTGGCAACACTGAGATAAACATCGTTGTTTATGTCTTCAATCAATGCCCGTGCACTTGGGCTGAGGCGCTCATCCCCACCGATAAACCAAAGGAAAGCGTGCGTATCGAGGAGTAGTCTCATGGCATATACGCGTTAAGGTCGGGGAGAGGTGCATCAAAATTGTCCGCCATAACAATCAATCCTTTTGCACTCCCGAATTGGCAAGGTAAACTCACTAAACAACTGTATATTTTGGAAGCCAGCTTTTTCAAATAAATCTTTTGCTTGAGATTGACTGTACGAACGTATTGCTGGTGAGCGTCGATGCAATTCTTCCATTACAACCTTGTCATCAATTATTTTTTGATACAAATCTTCTGTACGCTCACACTCGCTAACAGGATCGAACCAAGAGTGAGCCACTCTGCGAAACTTTACACCATCTGATTCACGAACTGCTGTTTTCTCCCATTCTGACTCAAGCGGTTCACCTTCTTTCCAGAGAGTCATCATGGATGCGACCAAGATGCCGCCTGGTAATAAATGCTCATATAGTCGTTTCATTACCCGTTCTATCACTTCCGATCCGGTGATTAATTGCAATGAACTTGAACCAAGATAGTCTGATATTAGCGTGGAAGTTCCAGGTTTTCCGAATATTGCTCGTATAACTTCGGCTCTAATTTCAACTCATCTGCCTTGTACTGGCATATGACAAGCATCTCTGGCGAATTATCAACACCATCAATATCAATTCCTTGCTGTAAATAATCCAGCAATAATCGCCCAGTGCCACAACCAACATCCAGAACTGGCTGTCCTTGCTTTTGAATAATTTCGAGATAGAAATGACGATCTGCCCAATGCGATGTGTCTCCAAGTAAGACATCCCATACTTCTGCCATTAGACCTTTATATTTATATTCAGGCAGTTTCATGTTTTTCTTGTATTATTTTACTACTTGGCAGCTGCCCAACGGCGCCGAGCTCAGCCGCGCCGCTTTTCGTTTATCGAGATCGAGAACGAAGAGACCTTCTGAAAGGGTAACTAAAACCTTATCGGGACGAATCTCAGCAACACCACTTTGACCAAAGGGCAATGACGAGACAATAGTCTGGGTGTTAAAACCAGGAACGGCTTCTGTAACCAGAGCAGTACTCCGTATGACCGAGACCCAACCGCTGTCGGTATGGGCATCCCACCACGAGATCGCAGCATAGATAACGAAGAACAATCCGACATACAGGTCCGGAATGCCGTCTTCTGTCCAGTAACGCCGGACGCGCTGCTCAGACGCTGCTTATCGGTTTGTTCCTGAGATTAGTTTGTTTTTCAAACCAGTTTTTTTCACGTGTGTCAAGCGCTGGTGCGGAATAGTGCGTTCTGCGGTATAATCGGGTTCGATGGACCTCGACGACAAACTTGCCATTCTGGCGCCGGCGGCGCGTTTTGATGCCTGCGACCGCTTCCTAGGGAGACGCCGCGCAACACCCCCCGCAACCGGCTGGAATGACGCTGCCGTGGTCGCCGATGCCGACGGCGACGGGCGCGCGTTGCCGGTCTTCCGGTTGTTGCTGAGCAATCGCTGTGAATGGAACTGCGCCTACTGCCCGCTGCGCTCAGGGAACGACACGCCGCGCGCTGCGCTGACCCCCGATGAGCTGGCGCGCATCTTTCTGCCGCGCGTTGAACGGAAGACGGTCCAGGGACTGCTTCTTTCCACCGGAGTCGACGGCAATGCTTCGACTGCGACCGGGCGTATGCTCGATGCGGTCGAAGCGCTGCGCACGCGCCACGGCTATAGCGGGTACGTCCATGTGAAATTGCTGCCTGGCGCGCCCGCTGCGGAAATCGAGCGCGCTGCGCGCCTTGCCGACCGTATCAGCCTGAACCTGGAAGCGCCGACGGCGCTGCACCTGGCGCGCATTTCGCCGGAGCGCGACTGGCTGCGCGATCTGATCGCACCGCTGGCGCTGGCGCGCGACTGGAGCCGGTCAGGCGCCATCCGCGCGGGGCTTGCGACGCAGTTCGTGGTTGGGGCGGCGGGCGAGAGCGACCATGATCTTCTGCTCACCACAACATGGCTCTACCGCGATCTGGGATTGCGCCGCGTCTATTTTGGCGCGTTTCGCCCGGTTGCGGGCACGCCGTTGGAGCAGTGCGCGCCAACGCCGTTTGTGCGCGAACAGCGTCTCCGCGAAGCCGACTGGCTGGTGCGGCGCTACGGCTTTGATCAGCACGAGTTGCCCTATGATGCAACAGGCAACCTGCCGCTGCACATCGATCCGAAACTGGCATGGGCGCTGGCGCACCCCGAGCGTTTTCCGGTCGAACTGAACAGCGCCGACCGCGATGAGCTGCTGCGTGTGCCGGGGTTGGGTCCGGTGAGCGTGGCGCGCATTCTCCGCCTGCGACGCGAAGGACGTTTCCGCGACCTGGCGCACCTTGCGGCGCTTGGCGGGGCGCTCGCGCGCGCCCGCGACTTCGTGACGCTCGATGGACGCTTTTTCGGAAGGAACGAACGCGACCGCCTGCGGCATTATGACCGCCGATTTCCGATTGCCGAACAGTTGACCTTGTGGTAGCACACGAAGAAGCTGCCCCGATGACCGACGCCATCGCTCGTACCGGCGTCCCAACTCCTGTTGTTCCCTCTTCCTCCTGCCCTCCCCACCAGGGGAACAGGGAGCGTGGCGCGCTGCATTCCGTTCTGCTGCACCCTCGCGTCTCTGCGGTGATCTGACAACGCCAGGGCGCACCGGTCTCCCCATCTTGTGCGCCCCCTTTCCCTTGCCCTGTTGTTCGGAAAACGCCAGGGCGCGAAGGCGCAAAGGGGACGCTCTCAAGGGAAACGGTTGTTGCTTGCGACGTGCGGGTGTGTCGTCCCATCGCCCATTGTTCCCTCTTTCTCCTGCCCCGTTTTCTACCAGTAAAGAAGGGGGAGTTGGGGCGGGGCGGCGTCTCGCACGGCTGGAGGCAGGTCCCCGTACCTGCCTGTGCCGTGTCCCCCGCCGGTGGCGTGCGCGCGGGGCGCATGCGAGTCAGGCGCCCACGGGGGGCGCCCTTACTGATAAGACGCGAGGTGTGCGAAACACTTGCATACTTGAGATCAGACTGTAAGGATCCTTAAGCCGCGCGCGGGTTATGATGCGTGAGAGGTTATCTTCGTAAGGAGGACCCGCAGTGTTTCGCACAACCGCACTATTTCGCACGCGCAGAGGCGTCGGTGTGACAACGCTTGTAATCGGAACGATTGTTGTGGCTCTAACTGCTGCTGGATTGCGTCCATCGGCGGGATACGCCGAACAGAATGGCGTCAGCGCAGCAAACACAATATATCTGCCCCTGGTGGTCAAAGCAAGCTGCGCAGCAGACACGGCGCGCATCAATGCGCCAAAGTTTACCGGCGCCATTCCTTTCGAGCGAACCGCAATCGCCTGGTTTGGCAAGGTGTCTCCAACGCAGAACTACAGCGACATTCGCGTGGGATACAATGCCAACGAACTGTATGTGTACCTCGCCATTTTCGACCGCCACCTGTGGTATGACGAGAACCCCACGCCACAGACCCTGACGCAGTGGGACGCGGTGACGCTGCTGCTGGACACCTCTGGCGGCGCAACGCTGTCACCGTCGTCGTGGAAGTTCGTCGCGCAGTTGTACGGCGACCCGAGTCCGCAGCGCCGCGCGGTGTATCGCGGAAGTGCGACCGGCTGGCAACAGACGAATGTGACCTTTGATGCGCGCCCCGGCTGGCGCGGTAATGCGCTGAACGATAACAGCGACAGTGACCGCGGGTGGGCAATGGGGTTCACGATTCCCTTCAGCAGCCTGGGGTTGTCATCTCCTCCGCCTGATGGGACCTCATGGCGTATGGCGGTGATCGTCCATGACCGCGATACACGCGCTGGACCGCCGATTGGCGATCAGATGTGGCCGCCGCAAACGCCGCTCGATGCGCCGGGATGTTGGGGTTTGCTGAACTTTGGTCTGCCGGTGTACCAGACCAGTACAACGCCGACCGGTTCGCTGGTCATCCGTCGCCCTACCGAGAATAGTCCGCTCGTGCCGGATGCCGATGTTGGCGGCGCAATTACGAACCAGTGCCCTGGCGACGAGAACCATATCTGGAACGAATGGGGGAACCGCAACTATGGGCGCGCCCCCGACTTCAACATCCAGAATCAGTCCGATGTTGCCGACTGGCCCTGTTTTGCGAAGTACTACGTCACCTTCCCACTCGATGGCATCCCGCCGGGCAAGGTGATCGTGTCTGCAACACTGACCCTGCACCAGTTTGGCAATTCCGGCGGCGCGGGCCAGGCAAAACCGTCATGGATCCAGGTCTCGGCGGCAGCCGGTGACTGGAATGAACAGACCATCACCTGGAACAACGCCCCAATCGCCTATGAGAATATCGCCATAAGTCGGGTAGATCCCGTCACCGGCTCGATCAACTGGCCCGGCGTTCCGCGAACCTGGGATGTGTCGTATGCTGTGGCGCGGGCGTATGCGCGCGGCGAACCGTTACGCCTGATTCTCTACAGCGCCGACTCAGAGTATCATAGTGGAAAATATTTTGTGTCGTCCGATACGGGCGACTGGAATATCGAGGGTCGTCCGCGCCTGGAGGTTCGGTGGGGTGAGGCAAGGTGACGTGGCACGTCCGACATCGTGTCCACCGCTGGCATCACATGAGAGAGGTGTGTATGATCATTCACAGACATTTTGCCGGGGCGATTCTTCTGTTGCCTGTTCTTGCCCTGCTGCCGGTCATTGCAACCCCGCCGCGCGGCAGCCAGCATATGTCTGCCGTCGTTCCGCAGGCGACGCACCAACCGCAAGCGACGTCGTCATCTCTGTATCTGCCGCTGATCATGCGCCCTGACCCGAATGTGAACGAATGGAGCCAGCACGCGCACGATGCGCAACGCACCGGCTACACGCCGCAGACCGTCCCCTACCCCTGGCGCTGGCGCTGGTCCTGGAACGGTCCCAACGCCGCCGGCGGCGTCGCCAAGGTCACCTCCGGCGGCTCGCTG
>CALGYB010000104.1 GCA_937935075.1 uncultured Roseiflexus sp.
CATCTCCGCTTCCTCGCAAACCTGCCACATCCGCTATACAAATTCTCCACATCCCTTTTTCATTGTCTGCACACAATGATCCCGGAAAAATGGTTGTGTTTTCCTAACCAATGATGCGCGGCTTTTCTCCACCGGAGCGCCGCACCTTCGGCTTTGCGCCGCTATACTGAAATCACGCACTGCCTGTCACGATATTTCGGCAAGGAATGCTTATGAAAACGCTCACCTTCATTCTCGGCATGGAGCGCTTCAACGCTCATATCTGGGAGGAAGTCGAACGCAACCTGCGCCAGTCGGGGGTTGCGGTGCGCCTGTTGCGCTTCCACGACGGGCACGTCGAGCGACGCGATCCGGCGCTGGCAGATGCCGTAGCCCAGGCGGATGTTCTTTTCATCACGCTTATCAACATGCGCGAACAGGCGCAGTGGCTGAAGGAACAGATCGAGCGCGCCGGCACGAAGACCGTCTTCGCCTTCGAGAGCATGCCCGAAGTGATGGCGCTGACGCGCGTCGGCGAGTATCGCGTGCAGAACAGCGGACGAGCGTCGATGCCAAAGCCGATGCAGGCAGTGCTCCGCCTGATGACGCGCGGACGGGAGGAAGACACCCTCTACGCCTACACGAAACTGACCAAGATTACGGCGAAACTGCTGCCGCTTATGCCGCCGAAACTGAAGGACTTCCGCACCTGGCTCAGTGTCAACATCTACTGGAACCAGCCCGACGTGTACAATCTGACGCAGATGGTGCGCCTGATTCTGCGCGATTGCCTGGGGCAGAACCTGGATGTCGCGCCGGTGCGCATGATCCCGATGATGGGATGTTTCCATCCCGCCACCGACGAACTCTTCCCCAATCCCGAGGCGTACCTGAAATGGTATCGGAAATACCGCAACCAGAAGCGACAGCGCAGCGCGGCGCTCCCGCCCGACGCGCCGCTGGTTGCGTTGCTCGCCTTCCGCAAACATATCGTGCAGCGGCAACAGTACATTGCCGACCTGATCGAAGCGCTCGAGGCGCAGGGCATGGCAGTTCTGCCGATTGTCGTCAGCGGCATCGAAATGCACGTCGCGGTGCGTGAATGGGTGGCGCGGCAAAACGTCGATTTGATCATCAACACCATGGGCTTCCCGATCATCGGTGGACCGGCAGGCTCGACGAAGCCGGGACAGTACCGCGAGACGGCGATCGGTTTGCTGGCAGGCATCGACGCGCCCTATATGATCGTTCAACCCCTCCAGATGCAGGATATTGACCACTGGCGATCCCATGGCGTCGCGCCGATGCAGGCGGTGATCATGTACGACTTGCCGGAGATGGACGGCAGTGTTGCGCCAGTGGCGTTGGGCGCAATCCGCGATCAGCGCATCGTTGCCACCCCTGATCGCCTGGCGCGCGCGGCGCGGCTGGCTGCCGGCTGGGTGCGGCTGCGGCGCAAGGCGAACGCTGAGAAGCGGGTGGCGCTGGTGATCTACAACTTCCCACCCGGCATGGGGAAACTTGGCACAGCGGCGCTTCTCGATGTTCCTGCTACATTGCACGCGATCCTGCACCGCCTCGCCGCCGAAGGGTATCGGGTGGAAGGCATTCCGGCGACGGTCGAGGAACTGGCGCAGCAGATCGCCATGCTCGATACGGCGGAAGAGATGCAGATGCCGGTTCCAGCGCGCACTGCCGTGCCACTGGCGGAGTACCACGCCATCGTGCCTGCCAATCATGCAGAGCGAATCGACCGCAAATGGGGCGCTCCTCCCGGCGAGATCGCGCCGCATGGACGCGACGCCATTCGCCTGGACACCCTCTCCTTCGGCAACGTGATCGTCGCCGTCCAGCCGCCGATGGGCGTCCCCGGCGACCCGATGCGTCTGCTGTTCGACCGCAACTTCACGCCGCACCATCAGTATGTGGCGTTCTACCGCTGGCTGTCACAGCGCTGGCGCGCCGATGCGATCGTTCACGTTGGGATGCACGGCACGGCGGAGTGGATGCCAGGGCTGCAACTCGGGTTGACCGGCGATTGCTGGCCCGATCTGTTGCTCGGCGACACGCCGCACCTCTATCTCTATCCGCTGAACAATCCGGCGGAAGCGGCGATTGCCCGGCGGCGCGGGTATGCAGCGATCATCAGCCACCTGACGCCGCCGTTTGCGCGCGCCGGGCTGTATCGGCAACTGGCGCTGATCCGCGCCGAAATCGAGCAGTATGCCGCGCAAACCGACGCTTTCGAGGCACAGACGGTCTACGAACGTCTGCCGCTCCTGAGTGCGCACATGCCTGAACTGACACCGCTCCCTGATGAGTCTTCCAGCGCATTCGTGCAGCGTGTTCGGCAGCATCTGGAAGAAATCGAGCAACGGTTGATCCTCGATGGTCTCCACGTCTTTGGCGCAGCGCCGACGCCGGAACGCGCAGCGGCGTTGATCGAGGCGGCGCTCGACGTTCCGCGTGAAGGTCGCCTGGGGCTGAGCGGGGCGCTGCAAAGCGTCGGTGTGCCCGAAGAGCGGGTGGCTCAGGCGCGCGCCGATTTCGTGCGCCGCTTCATCATCGAACGGCAGACGATCCAGATCACCGACTGGCTCCAGGAGTTCGGGCGACCGCGCGACATTGCGGTGTTGTTCGAACCGCAGTTCTATCTCGATCATGGGCGCGCCATCCTCAGCGGTCTCGCGCAGGCGCCCGGCGAACTCGAAGCGCTCGTTCACGCGCTCAACGGCGGCTATATTCGCCCCGCGCCCGGCGCCGACCCGGTGCGCGCCGGGGCGGCTGCGCTGCCGAGCGGACGCAACATCCACAGCATCGACCCGTGGCGGCTCCCGTCGGACGCGGCGCTGGCGCGTGGCATGCAGATGGCGGAACAGATGCTGGCGCAGCATCAACTATCGTCGAAGGGGGCGTATCCGCAGACGGTTGCGCTGACATTGTGGGCGCTCGATACGATCAAGACCGAAGGAGAAAGCATCGGAGCGGCGCTGGCGTTGGTCGGCGCGCGCCCTGATCGCGATGGGCAGGGCAAGATCTGGCGCTATGAACTCGTGCCGCTGGAGAAACTGGGGCGACCACGGATCGACGTGTTGCTCGATGTGAGCGCCATTTTCCGCGACACCTTCCAGATCAGCCTCGACCTTCTCGACGACCTGTTCCGTCGTGCGGCGGAAGCGGACGAGCCGCTAGGGCAGAACTTCATTCGGGCGCATGCACTTGAGCAGCGGGCGAGAGGGTTGACCTGGGAGCAGGCGACTGCCCGGATTTTCACCCAGGCGCCCGGCAGATACGGCACAGGCGTCGATGAACTGGTCGAAGAGGGACAATGGCGGGAAGCGAACGACCTGGCGGACATGTATCTCCGGCGCAACGGGTTCGCCTATGGCGGCGGGCGCAGCGGGCAGGAAGCGGTCGAAGCGTTGCGTGGCATGCTCGGCACCGTCGAACACGTTTTCCAGGCGATTGACAGTGTCGAGTACGGGTTGACCGACATGCAACACTACTACGGGCACAGCGGCGCGATCCGGCTGGCAGCCGGGCGCGCGCGCGGCGGCGATGTGCCGTTGAGCTACGCCGAGAGCCATACCGGTCATGTGCGCGTTGCGCCAGCGGAACATCTGATCCGGCTCGAAGCGCGCGCCAAACTGCTCAACCCGCGCTGGTACGAAGCATTGCTCCAACACGGGTATGCCGGTGCAGCCGAGATCGGCAATCGCTTCACATATCTTGTAGGATGGAGCGCAACCACCGGCGCCGTCGAGAAATGGGTGTACGATCAGATGGCGGAGACCTTCGTGCTCGACGACGCTATGCGTGAGCGATTGGCGCAGGCCAACCCGCGCGCCGCACGCAACGCGGTTGCCCGCCTCCTCGAAAGCCACGGGCGCGGTCTGTGGCAAGCGGACAACGAGACGATCGAGCGGTTGCAGGCAATCTATGCCGATCTCGAAGATCGATTAGAAGGGATCGTATCGGATTCGGTAGTGTGATGCAGGCCAGTCGGGTAAGCGAAGGCGGCGTCGGGTGGGCGAAGGCATTGCCTTCGCCCATACGATGTCACCGTTATCACACCTCGATACTGTCGGCAGCAGTATCGATCATGCGCATCAATTCATCGCGTGAGACGCGCCGACCACGCGAGCGGATCCAGCGTGCGAACCAGCGCAGGTTGTTGTGGAAGGCGATGATCGCCTCCTCCTCCGACAACTCTGGGACCTTCTGACGCAGCAATGCCAGGATCGCCTCGCGCTCCTCGCTATCGATCTCGGGGATGCTCATAAGAATACGTTCCGCGCGCAAGAAGAAGATTTCGCGCTCGAGCGGCGGAAACTCATCGCCGATCTGTCGAATGTTTCCCAGATAACAAACGGTGCGCTGGCGCGGCGCGTCTTTTTCGTCGCGATAACTCTCGACCAGATAGGCATCGTGGAAGGTGACATTGGCAGCGCCAGCATTTTTGTGTTTGCGAACAATCCAGCGAATGTACATGGTTACCCCTGCACGGTGCGACGTATCAGTAGTAGTATAGCATGCTCTTCAGCAAAAATGTGCGGCTCTCCGCCTAACGGCTGCGTTCCACCCCGATTCGTGCGCAAAGATGCGCCAGCGGGCAGATGCTGCACCGCGGCGAAGTGGGGTGACAGATATTCTGCCCCAGGGTGACGAGCAGTCCGTTGATCTCTTTCCAATAGTCGAGAGGCAGAATCTCGCGCAGTTTCATCTCGGTTTCGTCCGGTGTTCTGGTTTGCACATAGCCCCAGCGGTTGCAAATGCGGTGGACATGCGTATCGACGCAGATCCCCGGCAGATCGAAACCGGCGGTGAGCACCAGGTTGGCAGTTTTTCTGCCGACGCCCGGCAGCGCCAGGAGCGCGTCGAGATTGGCGGGAACCTCGCCGCCGTACTCATCGAGAAGGCGCTGACAGATAGCGCGGATGGTTCGCGCTTTGTTGCGGTAAAAGCCGACCGGATAGATCAGTTCGGCGATCCGTTCCTCGCTGAGCGTCAGCATCTTCTCCGGCGTATCGGCGACCGCGAAGAGACGCGGTGCGACTGTGGCGGTCATCGTGTCCTTGGTGCGCAGGCTGAGAATGGTGGCGATGAGGATGCGGAACGGATTATTCGCCTCCTCCGCACCCATGCCATCGATCAGCGGTTTAGGGAAGCGCGGCATCTCGGCGCGCAAAATCGCCATCGCAGCGTGGATGTCGAAGTTGGTCATGAGAGTGGATGTGGAATGCTCACACAAAGGCGCAAAGCCTCTTCGTGTCGGGTCTGGCGACTTACGGAACGCGACTCTCTAAAGATTGCCACATCTCATGACGGATCTCATCAATGTCTTCTTCTGTCAAAGACACGTCTTTCCAAAGACCGCCAAGCGCCACTGGCTCAATCGGTCTCCGCCGCCTTCTTTGCAGAAACTCGACGAAATCCGCCACTTCTTCCAGTTGCTCTGGGGGCAAGCTATCGAGAAGATGCAGGATGCGCTGTTTCACTTCCTTCTGAGTAGTCACACCGATCCTCCATTTTTCCTTATATCAATAACCAGCAACCCAATAAGCGCCGCTTCGATGAGTTTGTCGATGTACGCAACAAGCGAGTGTTCGCCGAAGATCGCCCATCCCGCAATTGTCACCGCTGTAAAGCCGATCAACATCCAGCGGGCGTGCTTCAATGTGCAACGTCCACCCCCAAAACGTTCGCCACCGTAAAAATATCCTTGTCGCCGCGTCCCGACAGGTTGATCAGGATGATCTGATCCGGGCGCATGGATGGCGCAAGTTTGATCGCTTCGGCGACGGCGTGTGCGCTCTCGAGCGCCGGAATGATCCCTTCGAGCCGCGCCAGCGTTTGAAAGGCGTCGAGCGCCTCTTCATCGTCTACAACCGTATAGGTGGCGCGCCCCTGATCGTGAAGCAGCGCATGTTCCGGTCCGACGGCTGCGTAGTCGAGACCTGCCGAGATGCTGTGGGTCAGCCCAATCTGTCCATCGTCGTTTTGCAGCACATACGTATACGTCCCCTGGAGCACCCCCGGTCGTCCGCCAGCGAAGCGCGCTGCGTGGTCGCCTGGCGTTATGCCGCGCCCACCAGCCTCGACGCCGCGCAGCGCAACTCCTTCGTCAGCGATGAACGCGCTGAACATGCCAATTGCATTCGAGCCGCCGCCGACGCATGCCAGCACCATATCAGGCAAACGCCCGGTCGTTGCCAGGATCTGCTCGCGCGCCTCGCGCCCAATGACGCTCTGAAAGTCGCGCACCATCGTCGGGTAGGGATGCGGACCAAGCGCCGATCCAAGGAGATAGTACGAGTCCGGGTTCGTCACCCAGTCGCGCATCGCTTCGTTGATGGCATCCTTGAGCGTCCGCGAACCGCTGGTCACACCGCGCACCTCTGCGCCCAGCAGACGCATGCGGAAGACGTTCGGTTGCTGGCGCGCCATATCGTCCACGCCCATATAGACGACGCACTCCATGCCGAGGAGCGCGCATACGGTTGCCGTTGCAACGCCGTGTTGCCCGGCGCCGGTTTCAGCGATGATCCGCGTCTTACCCATCCGCTTTGCCAGTAACCCCTGTCCAAGCGCATTGTTGATCTTGTGCGCGCCGGTATGCGCCAGGTCCTCGCGTTTGAGATAGATCTGTGCGCCGCCGAGGTGCGCTGTCAGACGTTGTGCAAAGGTCAACGGCGTCGGTCTGCCAGTGTAACTACGGTGCAGTCGATCCAGTTCTTCCCAAAACGCCGGGTCCTGACGCGCCTTGGCATACGCCTGTTCGAGCGCCGCCACCGCCGGCGCCAGCGTTTCGGGAATATATGCGCCGCCGTATGGACCGAAGCGTCCGGCGCGCGCTGGATCAAGGGTAATAGTCGGATACAAACTGACGGTCATGCCTCTCCTCAGCAGATTTCAGACAACTTCACCGAGTCGGCGAGTCGCATAGGTCAATTCGCGTGTCGCAAGCCCTGCAATCCTGATACCCTGCTCGAACGCCGCCGCCTGCTCACGTGCTGCGGCAGCCAGCGCCGGTTCGCCGAGATCATCGAAGCGCGCGGCGGCGGCGCGCATCAGCCGCGCCGCTTCAGACGGATCGGACGTCGTGATGGCGCGGCGCATCAGACGCGCCGCCATTGCCCGCGCCGCCGCCGCGCGCACGTCGTCGCTCAATGGAGGCGCCCGATGCGCCACCGTCGCCTGAATATCGGCGTCTGCCAGACGCTTCCCGGTCGATAGCGCCGCCACTCCTGCGATCCACAGCGGACCGGGATTCGTTGCTGGAACGAGAAACTCCAGCAGCAACGTCACCGGTGTTCCCGCCGACAGGTCTCCCAAAGACACCTGCGTGACATCCGCCGCTGCCGCACCGGTCGGCTCGGCAAGGAGCGCCAGCGCCGGTCGCATGCGCGTCACCCGTCGCAACTGCACCCCGCGCATTGGCGCAACGGCGATGGTAACTGCTGGAATGGCTGCGGCGCGCACCGTTTCGAGTTCGGCGCTGACGGCGCGTGGGATTGCGGATGCGCGCTTCAAGAAGAGCGCGTGACCGCCGCTACGGTCGGCAATGGCCGTCAGCAGATCATCCTGGAACTCGCCGCCAAGTCCGATAGTCGTGATAGCAATATGTTCGCCAGCCGCCTGATCCGCCAGCGCCAGACATGTTGCAGGATCGCGGGTGAACCCGTCGGTCAGCAGAATGATCCGATCGGCGCAACGTCCATCACGATTGGCGCGAATCCGATTGAGCGCCAGCGTGATGCCATCAGCCAGATTGGTGTCATCGCCAAGGTTGAGACCCGGCAGCCGCTCGATGGCGCGCACCAGCGTCACCCGATCCGAGCCGACCATCCCTGGTATCAGTAACAGCGCATGATCGGCGAAGACCACCAGCGCCAGGCGATCATGGCGGTCGAGACGTTCGACAATCGTGTGGAGCGCGCGCACGACGTGATCGAGCGCGCTCGAAGCGGCCTCACGCACCTCTCGTGGTACAGAACCGCTCAACTGCCACACCGGCACGCCATCGACCAGCATCTCTTGCGCTGAACCGTTGCGTAATAACGAGCGAAACTGTGTTTCGTCAACGATCGGGATGCGCATCGAACGACTGACATCCGCCACCAGCGCCCAGTTGACGAAGCGCGGCGGGACAGCGCCGCTCACCGACGCCCGCACCGTAAGCAGCACATAACAGACCTGCGGCTCGCAGCGCGTCTCGATGATCAGTGGAGCTGGACTGATGGAGAGTGTCAGACTCGTCATGGGATACATTATACTATGAGGCGAGAGGCGAGAGGCGAGAGGGGTGAGGCGAGAGGCGAGAGGCGGGAGGGGAGAGGCGGGAGGCGAGAGGCAAGCGGGCTGCACCGGGCAATACTGGATTATTTTCTCAAAAACCACTATTGAGTCCACTGCACAAAGGCTGAACCGCCAGGGACCCGACGCGCACGAAGGGGAACATGGAGCGCATGTCCTTCGTGTCCCTTGGTGACCTTCGTGGTTCGTTTTGTGCAGTGAAGTCATTATTGTACAAATGACTGCGTATTAGTATCAGTTCTCGGTTCTCGGTTCTCAGTTCTCGGTTCTTGATTCTTGATTCTTGCGAGGTCATCCATGTCTGACACACTCGAACAGTCCATTGATCGCCCGGTTCCGCGTCGTATCCGCGTGCTGCCATACCTGGTGCTGTTTGGCGGCGTTCTGGTTGCCGCCGCTGCATCGATTATGATTCGCTATGCTCAGGATATGGAGGTGCCTTCCACCACAATCGCCGCCGGTCGATTGGGACTGGCGGCGATCATCCTGCTTCCGATTGCCTGGTCGCGTGCCGGGGACGAGTTGCGCCGCCTGTCACGGCGCGACATCCTGCTCGGAGTCGTGTCTGGCGTGTTTCTGGCGGTTCACTTTGCCGCCTGGATCTCATCGCTGGCGTACACCTCGGTGGCTTCCTCAGTCGCGCTGGTTTCGACCAACCCGCTGTGGGTGGCGCTTTTGTCGGCGGTGCTGCTGCGCGAGCGACCATCGTCGCCGACGATTGCCGGGGTTGTGTTGACAATCACGGGAAGCATTCTGATCGGCATTAGCGACAGCAGCGGACCCGATAGCGGCAATGCGCTGCTGGGGAATCTGCTGGCGCTGCTCGGCGCATTCGGCGGTTCGATCTACTTCCTGGTCGGGCGCAGCCTGCGCCGCCATATCTCGGTGCTGGCGTACATCTGGCTCGTCTACACCAGCGCTGCCGTCGCCTTACTGATCACGGCGCTGGCGTTCGCCGGAACCGCCAATCCGCTGGAACTCTTTGGCGGATATCCGCCACTGGCGTACCTGTTGCTCCTTGGTCTCGCACTTGGACCGCAACTGCTGGGGCACACCGCATTCAACTGGTCGTTACGCTACCTCTCTGCCACCTTCGTCACTGTTGCACTGCTGGGAGAACCAATTGGTTCGGCGCTGCTGGCGCTGATCTTGTTTGGCGAATGGTTTGCGCCGTTGCAACTTGCGGGTTTCGTGCTGCTTCTGATCGGCATTGCTGTTGCGGCGCGCGGGGAACGCGACAATGACTAGGAACGAGAGACCATCCCGTTTCAAATGAGCGCCCACAAAGGCGCAAAGGCGCAGAGTTCCGCATTTGAACTTTGCTGATGATGGCTCATCTTCCTTTTGGCAACGCCTTGTGTCTGTACACCAAACCTGCCGGGCGCTGCGTCAGCGCCGCCTACGCCAGAATCTCGATTGCGCCGGGGATCAGTTCAGCAGTCACCGTGCGCGCTCTGGTCGAGAGCACTTCACCATCGGTTGCGACCGGGATTGGCGCCGAACTGCTGATGGTGACATGCCGCACCCGCGCCATGGTCACCTGGCGCAGCTTCGTATGCGTGCCCTCGAGCACCTTCGGGATGTGACGAATGATCTCGTCGATGCGCAGATTATCGACCAGGCAGGCATCGAAGTAGCCGTCATCGATGCGTGCGTCGGGCGTGAGCAGGAATCCGCCTGCCTGATAGCGACCATTGGCAATGCTGGCGAAGAGCAGCCGGCGCTGGATGCGGCGTCCGTCGAACTCGATCGTCATGGGATGCGCTTTGTAATTCGCCATTGCCCGAATAATCGCCAGCAAATAAACGGCAAACCCCTTCAGCCGGGTGATCTTGAGCGCCTCTGCCGCCGCCTGCGCATCGAACCCCGATCCAAGCGCGTTGATAAACCAGCGTTCCAGTTGATTATCGACGCGCACCAGACCCAGATCGACTGTGCGCGGTTGCCAGCGTGCAATGCGCTGGACGCTGCCGTAGATGTCGTTCGCCAGAAAACCGTCCAGCACCTTGATAAAATCACAGCCGGTTCCGAGTGGAATGATCCCCAAAGGCACGCGACGTTTGCTGCTGGCTTCTGCCATCTTGATGCCGTTGACCGCTTCATTGACGGTTCCATCCCCGCCGACCGCCACAATCGCGTCATAGCCGCGTTCGACGGCCTGCTGCGCCATTTCGATCGCACCGCCGCGCGTGTGGGTCATGACCATATCGTAGTCGATGCCAGCGCGCTCGAGCGCCAGGTCCAGATCGTGCCGCCGCTCGCCCGCGTGGCCGCGGCCAGCCCAGGGGTTGAGAATGATCAGCGCCTTGTCCATGTTCTCTGCTCACGGTATCAACGGCGCAGATGCGCCGCACCAGCGATTATACCGGATGTGAAAAGTTCCCCTGTTCTTTTTCTCTGATTTCGGGTATAATCATCCTAACTTCCCTCTATCTTTTTTTGACGATTTCGGGTATAATCCGCGCAGGTTGACGCGAGGGCGCGTCTGCTTAGTTAACGGAAAGAAAAGGAGGGTACGATGACGAACGAAGATCTGCTGGCTCTCATTGAAGAGGGTGTCGAGAACGGTCGGATCTCGCCAGCACTGGCCGCGTTCATCACCGCAGAACTGCTGGGCAAGGAGGCTGCTGAAACGGAATATGCCGAAGATCGGTTGCTGGAAACAGTTGGCGCATGAGCGCCATCAACCGTTTCGGAAACCATGGAGCCGCCCAATCGGGCGGCTCTTTCCATCGCTCCGGTTCTCTGAAGCGAAGAATTACCCTGCCAGTTCACGGCGCACGATGCGCGTCCCTTCGACCATCGCCTTCAGTTTGGCGCGCGCCGCCCAACGCGCCGTCTGGCTGAACCCGCAGTCGGGCACGATCGTCAATTTCTCCGGCGCCACATAGTGCAACGCTACCCGGATCCGCCCGGCAACATCCTCCGGTGTCTCGATGTAATAGTTTTTCACGTCGACCAGACCAGCCGCTAGTTCCTTCTCACTCGGAAATTCGCGCCATAAATCGATCTCCGCCAGTTCGCGGTTGGCGAATTCCAATGCGTACTGATCGGCATGCGCGTCGAGAATGTGCGGAAACAGCGGACGATAGGTGCGCTTCGCCGTGGGACGCCCGACATAGTTGCCAAAGCAGAGGTGTAATCCGATTTTGGCGTTCACACCGGCAACCGTGGCGTTGAACAGTTCGACAAATGCGTGTGGCGCGTCGGGGCGAACGGCAATCGATGGTTCGTCGATCTGAATGAATGTGCATCCTGCCGCAACCAGCGCCTTCAGTTCGGCATTGATAATCGGCACGAGCGCCTCCGCCACCTCCCACCGCGTTGTGTACACTGCGCCGGGCTTGATCCGTCCGGCAAGCGTGAACGGACCGGGGCATGGCATCTTGATCGGACGCGCCGTGCGCTGCTTGACATAATTATACTCAGTGAGCAGACCAAGACCGTCCGGTGCAGTGATCGGTTCGACCGCCTCGTAACTTTCGCGCTGGTCGTGGCCTGCGACTCCGATCCGACGCTGCGGCGGCAACTCGCGCAGCCCGGTGAGAAAACCGTAGAACGCCGCGGTGAAGAAACCGGCGCGCCGCATCTCCCCATCACTCACAATGTCTACGCCGGCATCCTCCTGATCGCGCAACGCCATATCGACCGCATCATCCTGCGTTTCGCGCATGTCGTCCGGTCCAAGTTCGCCGCGCTGCGCTGCCCAGAGCGCCACATGCAACCAGGCGGGCCAGGCGTAGGAGCCGATGACGCTGGTTGGGAGAAGCGGAAGGTCCATATGTTCACCTCATCACATACTATGACTACCATGCAGTCCATCCGCCATCGATGGGTAACACGACGCCGGTCACGAAAGCGGCATCAGCGGATGCCAGATATGCCGCAGCGGCGGCGACATCCTCCGGTGCACCCATAGCGCCGGTCAGCGGCTGAAGGTGTGTCAGCCGTTGCTGAATATGCTCACTCTCCTGAGCGCGGCGACTCATTGGTGTGGCGATCAGCCCGGGAGCAATGACGTTGACGCGCACACGGCGTGGCGCGTAGTACACCGCCATCGCGCGCGACAACCCGATGATTCCTGCTTTTGCAGCAGCATAGGCGTGGGTGGCAAAATCGGCATCACCGCCAACCATGCCCAGCACCGAACTGAGGTTGATGATCGACCCGCCGCCCGCCGCCAGCAGGTGCGGCACTGTTGCACGACACATGAGAAAGATGCTCGTCAGGTTCACGTCGAGCGTGTGCCGCCATCCATCGAGCGTGCAGGCGTCGACCGGTCCATCCCCCCAGCGCCGACCGCTGGCGCCTGCGCCGTTGAACACGATGTCGAGGCGATGCAGATGCTCAATCGCACTCGACACCGCCTGTTCTACCTGCAACGGGTCGGTCAGATCACACGTGATGGCAACGAATGATCCAGTTGCGCCGCCAAGCGCGCGGGTGTTGTTCAGCCCGTCGCCATCGAGGTCGAAGCCGACAACACGCGCTCCTTCGGCAAGGAAGCGGAGCGCCACGGCACGTCCGATCCCGCTTGCCGCGCCGGTCACAATCGCAGTTTTTCCCGTCAGACGCATGACCCTCTCTCGAAAAGCGGAATGCACCCTGAGCCTGTCGAAGGGTGCATTCCGCTGCCCGCCTTTCGACAAACTCATACCAGTGGCGTTCAGTCAGACAATTGGCATGAGCAGCCCCAGCGGGGCTTTCACCTGCTCAGCGAGGGCTTTAGCCCGCAGCGGCCCGGCGTCCTGCTGCGCTTACCGGCAGTATGGTCCAGGTGACCGCACATTAGTATCAGGGCTGTGGGTGCGGGCAGCGTTCATTCATTATTTTGCGTCAATCGTTTCAAGCAATGCTCCAGCCCTTCAGCGCGACGTTTGCGGCGTTGAACGTCCCCCGCCATACACCTGCGCCACCCGCGCCCGATACTCGTCGTAGGTGCGCTCGAACAGTTCCTCCGAGGCGGCGCTGCCAATCAACACACTGCTGGTCAACACCAGCGGCGGCTGTCCGCGTTTCGTCAGTTCGGCGGCGACCAGGCACTTCAGTGCATTGACCACTGCCGCATACCCGATCGTCGATCCAGGACCGACGGGGTATTGCAATCCCTCGATCGTCACCAGCGCGTCACCGGCAGGCGCACAGTTGTCGATTGTCACATCGGCGCAATCGATCAGGCGTTTGCCGCTGCTGTGGCGCGGCGTGGACGCCTGGCAATGCGCGACCGACACCACCGCGATCACCGGCATGCCACGCGTTTTTGCTTCGAGCGCGACATCGATAACGACCTGGTTGACGCCGCTGTTCGAGAAGATGATGAAACTGTCGTGCGGACCAAAGACGAAGTTGCGCAGGATGACCCGACCAAATCCTTCGACCTTTTCGAGGAACATTGCCTGGCGCTGCCCATTGGGTCCGACAACCGGATTATGGTATGTGAGCGACAGTTCGACAATCGGATGGAAACCGGGGAAACTGCCGTGACGCGGAAAGATTTCCTCGATCGGGATGCGTGAGTGTCCCGTGCCGAACAGATGCACCAGCCCGCCGGCGGCGATGGTGTTGGTGCAGATGAGCGCCGCCTCGAGGATGGCAGGCATCTGCGTCTCGCGTACCCGGCGCACAATCATTTCGGCGCGTTCCAGATAGTCCAGCATCGGTGCAGGGTCGAGGGTCATAGCGCCTCATCAATCGCTGGTAGCCTGAATATCAATCACCCGCTCAACAATCCGTCCCGTCGTCTTGTCAGAAAGGATCTGTTTCAGTTTATTGCCGTGCATGCGCTCTTCTTTCACCAGCGCATACCCATTGATCTCCTGTGCAACGCGCCGCAGCGGCTTCATCGGCTCGGCGGCGCGCCATTCGACCTCGACCGCCTCCCAGCGACGCGATTTTGCCGAGCGGTAAGCGGCGTCGAGGATGGCGTTGACCACATACCCGTCGTAGAACGTCTCCATCGGCGCGCGGTTGTTGTCCATCGCCTCGAACATATCGGTGAACATGTGGTTGTACCCCAGTTCGTGGACCTCATCGCCTACCGGGAAGAGCCAGCCGGTTTCGGTTTCGGCTTTTTCGGCGACATACCCGCCGCCGCCGGCGGTGAACATCTCGAAGCCGGTGCGCAGAAAGTGGTTGAGCCAGATCGTGCCGTTCGTTCCGGCCACCTCATCACGCAGGTCCATTCCGCCGCGGAACGTCCAGCTCACCTCGAACTGCCCGACTGCGCCGTTCTCGAAGCGGATCAGCGCGATCGCGTTATCCTCGGCAGCAATCGGATGCACCAGCGTATCCGCCCAGCACATGACTTCCACCGGACGATTGTTCTTCCCGGCGAAATTGCGAATGATCTCCGCACAGTGGCATCCCAGGTCGATAATCGCGCCGCCGCCGGCCACGTGGGCATCCCAGAACCAGGCGCTATGCGGTCCGGGATGCGTCTCACGTGAGCGCACCCACAGCACATCGCCGAGGGCGCCGGCTTTGACCGACTCCAGCGCCTTGAGCGTCTTCGGGGTGTACACCAGGTCTTCGAGGTAGCCGGCAAACACACCCGCCTTCTCGACTGCGTCGAGCATCTGGCGCGCCTCGGCAGCGGTGCGACCAAGCGGCTTGGTGCAGAGCGCCGCTTTGCCCGCCGCCGCCGCCATTTCAACCGCCTGAACATGCTGATCATTCGGTAGCCCGATGATCACCGTATCGGTCTCCGGGTCCTCAATGGCCGCCTTAAGATCATTGGTGGCTCTGGCAATGTTCCACTGCGCCGCAAACGCCTCGGCGCGCTCGCGGGTGCGTGAGTAGACCGTTGCGATCCGGTCGCGCCCTCGATGACCGTGGAGGGTCATCGTGTAGAACATGCCGATCAGACCGGTTCCGAGCAACGTAATCGAGTGCGACTTCATAGGCGCTCCTTTGCTGCAAGTTCCCCTTCGAGTCGTTGCGCCGCCCACAGCGCAGCGCCGATGACGCCGGCTTCGCCGCCAAGCTGCGCCAGGGTAATCTGTACCCGGTCGAGCGGCGTCAGATGACAGCGCGCCATCACCTCGGCGCGCGCCGGTTCGAGGAGCCAATCGCCGAGGCGCGACATCCCCCCGCCGATGACAACTCGCTCCGGGCTGAAGATTGTGATCAGGTTAGCGATGCCAATGCCGAGATAACTTCCGGCGCGTTGCAGAATCTCGCGCGCGATGGTATCGCCCTGTTCGGCGGCGCGCGCGATGATCCCCGGCGTAATCTTGTTCAGGTCGTAATCCACCAGGGTTCCGATCTGTGTCGTCATCCCCTGCGCCACCACACGCAACGCCATCGCCGTGATCGACGGACCGCTGGCGAACGTTTCCAGGCACCCGCGATTGCCGCAGCCGCAGCGCGGACCATACGGATCAATCGTCATATGCCCGACTTCACCGGCAGTTCCATCGATCCCCAGGTACAATCGCCCATCGATGGCAATTCCGCCGCCAATACCGGTGCCAAGAGTCATGCCGATCACGCTGCGCGCATCGCGCCCGGCGCCGAAGGTCGCCTCTGCCAGGGTAAACGCGCGCGCATCGTTAATGATCGCCGTCGGACGACCGGTAAGGCTGGTCATATTGGCGGCAAGCGGCACATTGCGCCAGCCGGACGGGAGATTCGGCAGCAGGATCGTCACCCCTTGCGCAAGATCGATCAATCCGGGCACGCCGATCCCGATGGCGGCAATCTGATCGAGCGGCGTGTTGATCTGCGCACACACCTGTGCGGCGAGCGCAGCCATGCGCTCGATAACCGCCGCCGGACCTTCGTGCGCTTCGGTGGGAACCATCAGTTGGAGGAGACGCGCGCCGGTGCGTACATCAACGGCGGCGGCGGCGATTTTGGCGCCGCCCAGATCAATGCCGAGGCAGACGTTCATTGTCTTCTATTTTTGAAGATTTATCGATAGGGTGATACTAGCGCATCGGGGTAGGGCTGTCAAGCGGGGGAAGAACCCACGCAATCGAGCACCTGGACCATCAAGGACGTGGAGTGGTTGCCGTTGGCTGCGCCGGTCGCCGCTGACGTTGGCTGAGCTTGTCGAAGCCAACGCCAGCCTCAAGACAGTCAATAAGGTCTTCGCTTCGTTGCAAACAAGCGCCGCGGCTGACCTTTCAATCCCCGGCATTTTGCGGTCAGTCAGACACGATGTTCCAGGGTTCGGTTTGCAAGGCGCAACGATCCACAACGCGCGTTGGCAGTCCGCCCGGCGGCTGTGAAGCCGCAGGCTACGGTTGCCAAGCCCGCCTGCGCGGGCTGGAGCGGGTATGCGCCGCACAGGAGGAGGGCGGGCTTCAGCCCGCCTGCGCGGGCTTCATCGGGCGATGCCGGATCTTTTCTCAACAGCCATTATGGTCCAAATGACCGCGTATCGGCTCTCATCCCTGCTACGCGCCAGGTTAGGACATTCGTTTGCATTTCCCGTCCCTAACGCCCCGCTATGGCTGCATCGTGATCATCGGGAGATAGACGCTACGTGGATCGGGTGGCGTGGGCATTCCCGGCGGCGTGGGCGTTCCCGGTGGTGCAGGCGTCCCCGGCGGCTCGGATGAGAGCGGCGGCGCCAGGTTTTCATACACCAGCACACGGTTGTGTGACCAGCCAATCGAGATAATGTCGAGGTCGCCGTCGTTGTCGATATCGACGAGTTGCGCACCATCGTGGTGCTCATCGCCGGTGGAGACCACCCAGCGGCGCCAGCGCAATCCGTAGCCATCATCATTCTCGAAGATCAACAGACGCGCGCGCTCCGGGCGCGAGGTGTCATGCTCGCCAACAACAACATCGAGGTCGCCGTCACCGTCGAGGTCGCCGACGTCCAGGCTCATCGGTCCAATCACATCGACGGAAATGATATGCTCAATCCATCGTGCCGTCGGGTCGTCGCCCTGTTCGTACCACGCCAGTTTTCCCGGCACGCCAATCGCTTCGTATCCCACAACCGCATCCAGCCGACCATCGCGGTTGATGTCCGCCAGACGATTACGGTCCGGTGCGCCTGAACTATCAGAAATCGTCAGCAACGTCCAGGACCCGTTATCATTGCGCAACCAGCGGGTGCCGGTCAGCAGGTCGAGATCGCCGTCCCGGTCAATGTCGCCGGCGCTCAGTTCTTCGTCCTGCGACAGCGATGAAATGGTGCGCAGACTCCATGCTGCGACAGCGGGGTCGTCTGGCGTCTTCAGTTTCTGAATGCCACGCCCGGCTTCGTGCCACGACAGCGCGATTTCGAGCGGACCGTCGGGCGTGAACCGTGCACCGACGGCGCCCTGGAGAAAATCGCCGTTGCTGGCAGACAGATTGGTCAAAACGGTGAACACACCGCCATCGTTGCGCGCCCATGCGAGGCGCCCGTTGCGCTCCGAACCGCGTCCCTGCGTTCCAAAGATGTCCAGGTCGCCATCATTATCGAAGTCTGCCAGGATTGCCGCATTCCACAGCGGTTCGCCGATCGGCGCGCGCACCCAGTCGCCGTCGGCGCGCCCCGGATTGCGATACCACCACGCGCCGCTGACGATATCCGGCAATCGGTCGCCGTTGAGATCGCCATAGAGCACGAAGATGGCGCGGTCGGGGCGTGCCGCATCGATCACATGCCTCTGCCAGCGCGACAGGTTGAGTTTTGTCGGGTAGTTGGTTTCGTTCAGCCAGATATGGAGGCGCGGCGTTTCAAAGTTGTACGGCTTGCCGAGAATATCGAGATCGCCGTCACCATCGATGTCGCCCAGGCGCGACTCGTGGTGATCAACGCCGGGCGGTCCCTCCGCCGGCTGAAACGCGCCTGTGCCATCACCATACAGCAGAATCATGCGCGAATCGGGATTGGCGCCATCGAGACGCATCTCGCCGGAAAAGATGTCCAGTGCGCCATCGCGGTTGAGATCGGCAAGCGCCAGGCTATGAGCGTCCTCTACGCGATCCACGAGCGTCTGTCGCTCCCAGGCGGCGCCCGTCCAGCGATACAGGTCAATCGTCCCTCTGCCGTGGCTGGTGCTCGTGACGACTTCGAGCCGTCCGCCAGGGATGATCTGCCCGGCAACGACGCGGATGCCACGATTGCCGGCATTGATCGCTTCGGCGACATACCTGCCGTTCGTGAAACGAAACCAGTAGCCGCCTCCAACCAGATCGGTCACTCCGTCGCCATCGATGTCGGCGGCGGTCAGACCTTCCGCATAGACCGTAGACGTGAAAATGGCGGTTGGCGTCCAGAGGCTGGCATTGCGCGGATCGGGCGGAATGGCGGCAAGATACAGGATCGATGGTTGATTGCGATTTCCCTGGTTCCAGAACGCCAGTTCCACCCGACCGTCGCCGTCGAAATCACCGAAGACCTGGTCGTGGTGACGGTTTTGCCCGCCGCTCTTGATCAGGCGTCTCGTCCATCCAGCGTCCGGGCTATAGTTCGGGTACGGATTTTCCCACCAGAACACCCGGTTGCCGCTGTAATCCTCAGCCGCGACAATGTCGAGATCGCCGTCGCCGTCGATGTCGGCAAATGCACCACCTGCTTCGATGCTCAACCGTGATGGCTCAATCAATAGTCGCTGCCATCCGGTTGCAGTGAAACGCAGCCAGACGAGCGCCGGCGCTTTGCCGCGACCTCCAACCACAATATCGTCCCGTCCATCACGATCAATGTCGAACGACAGCATCATGGTTTGCTCGACAGGACCGACCATGGGCGGGGCGTCTGCGTCTGCCAGGTATTTCCACTGAACCGGCGAGACTGAGGAGGCCGATGAAAGTGGTTTGGGCATAACGGCGGGAGCGGCGCAGGAGCCGAAAAGAACGAGGAACAGGAGCGCGTTAATGAACAGACGCAATGCAATCCTCCTTTGTCAGAGTCACTGAACCAGCAGCGCCCGGATGACACGATCCCACGTGACATCCGCCACGCGCGCCGGTCCGGCGGCGCCAAGGCGTGCAGCAAGAGCGGCATCATCGAACAGAGCGTCAATATGAGCGGCAATCGCAGCAGGGTCTGGTGGCGCAACCAGCCCGGTGACCCCATGCTCAACGAACTCCAGCACGCCGCCGGAGTCGGACGTGGTGACGACCGGGCGCGCGGCAGCCAGCGCCTGAATCGACGTAAATCCGTAATCTTCGTCGAATGGCGCATAGTACACAGCGCGCGCCGAGGCGTAGAGGTCGATCAGCTCGTCGTCGGATACAAAGCCGCGAAACGCAACACGCGCGCCGAGGTTCAGGTCGGACGACAGACGCTCCAGGCGCGCGCGATCGTCACCGGCGCCGATAAAGACGCAGCGTACCGGCTGCCGGGTGCGGGCAAGCGCGTGCAGCAGCAGGTCGAGCCGTTTCGCGGCATCCAGGCGCGCATCGGAAAGAAGATAGTCGTCGTAGGGTCCGGCGCGCAGCCGCCCGGCATAGCGGCTTGGCGGATAGAGCGGCTGCGCTTCCAGTCCAACGAAGCGTTTGAGCCGTGCTGCGACATTGCGGGAAATAGCGAACAACCGTTGCGCCTCGCCAAGCGATGCGCGGTCCATCCGCAGCAGTTGATCACGGGTCACGCGGTCTTCCGGGGTGTTTGCGAAGTCTGAGAGCGGTGTGCCATACCAGTCATACGCCTGGCGGTGCTGATGCACCAGCCAGACGACCTTGCGGGCATGGCGCGCAGCGTAGGAAGGGAACTTGGTGCAGATAATTTGGTCGACCGGCGCGCCATTGACGCGCGTCAGGTCAAGGAGACGCCACGCCAGCGCCGACGATAACAGACGATCATGGGGTTGCCAGGCGTAAGGCAGCGCCACGACATCGACGATATGACCGCGTTCACGGAGGGCGTCACGCAGCCCTTCGACCAGCAATTCAGCGCCGCCGCGCGCAAAGGGCACCTGTGCCGTGCAGATCAGAATGCGCTGAGGCATGCGCCCAGTATAACCGAAAATCGATCATTGAATGCTGCTGGCATACTCGATGCCGCTCTGAAGCGTGCCACGGGTGACAATACCCTGGAGACTCACCCCCATCCCGACGAGCGTCTGCGCCACTTCCGGACGAATACCGGTAAGCACCACCTCGGCGCCCAGCAACCGCACCGCCTGCGCCGCCTGCATCAACGCACTGGCGACGTGCGTATCGACGACCGGCACGCCGGTAATGTCGAGAATGACGATCGACGCGCGGTATTCGGCTACCCCGTGGAGCAGGCGATCAACCGTCAGTTGTGTTCGCTGTGAGTCGAAGGCGCCGATCAGCGGCATGAGCAACACATGCTTATTGAGCGGGATGAGCGGCGTGGAAAGTTCCGCCAGGGTGCGCGCCTGCATTTCGATCACCTGTTCCTGCAAGCGCAGACGCTCCTCATTCGCTTTCTGGAGTTCGAGCGTTTTGGCAGCGATTTCGTCGAGCAGGCGCTGCTGACGTTCGCGCTCACGCGCCGCGCGCAACACTGCGATCTCGTTCTCGATCGTCCGGTTCGACTCATACACATGAAACTCGACCGACGTCTCGTCACCGTCAATGACCATGTTCTTCTCGTCAGCCCAGCACTGCACGCCAAATGCATGGGTGAACAGCCCAATGATCTTCCCCTGGAGAAATGGGCACCCCCAATTCACGGGCTGCCCGCGCTGCATGTCGAGTTCCCACGGGTTGCGGATGCGCACAATCGCTTTCCGTTGTTCCAGATCGCAGAAGGGGAGTTCCAGCCGCCCCCAACCAATCGTGCTGATGACCTCACCCCACGCTAGCAGCCCTTCTTCGAAGGTTGAACCGAGCGCCAGCACGACATCGTGATAGTCTTCCGCCGTGCCAAAACTCCCACTGTGCGCCACCAGCAACCGGAAGAGCGGAATGCCGATTTCGTCTGCCAGAGGACGAAGAATCTTCAGCAATGACGGATTCAGCCACAGGAGCGCTGATGGGATGCCAAAGAAGCGCACCCGCCCTTCATCGATAGACCATTCAAAAGGAGCGCGGTTAAGCACAACCGAATAGTGATCGGTGAAAACCTCATTCGACATCGAAATCCTCCGTCCCGCAACCGGTCATTAACCAGACGTACTCATATGGTAGCACAGGAATGATGACAAAACTGACTCGGATTTGAAGCGACTGTGTAGCGAACATGCAATGTTCAACGCTTTACAGCGCGCTGTCGAACGTGGTATCATCCCGGTAATACATCACTGTGGCTGTGCATCCTCTGATTTTCGTTATCAGTTCCATTCATGAGTCCACTGCAAAAAGGCTTAACCACGAAGGACACGAAGCGCACGAAGGTGAATAAAAATGAAGCGCATTTTCTTTGCGTTCCTTTGTGACCTTCGTGATTACCTTCGTGATTACAGCTTTTTGCAGTGAAGTCATTCATGTGCATCCTGATCATCTATGTTGCAGCACGTCGAACAGGAACGACTCCACTTTGATCAACAGCGTCGGTTTATCTATCGGATGGCTGGAACGTTGGGCATACTGGCAATACTCTATGCCCAGTATGCCAATTTCACCGACACGCATCAGTCGTACTTCTACCGCGTCGTGTACGTAGTCAATCACGTTGTGTTCGCCGGTATATGTGTTGCACTGATCTGGCTGCTGGCGCGTCAGCGTATCCCGATCAAGCATCTCGAACGGTTGGCGCTGATTGTGTTTATTGTGCAATCGCTTGGGTTCAACGGCATCATACCGGCGGTCTTTCTCCCAACCCCGGATGCTATGCTGCTCGACGCAATTGGCGATGATATCTGGTTTCTGCTGATCATCTGCATCCTGGCGATTCATCTCTACGATGTGCGACGCGGCGCACTGATCGCTGTGAGTGTGTTTCTCGCGTCGTTTGGTGTTGTGACAGTGCAGATTGTGCGCTGGAATATGCTCGGCGTCGATGCGGCAAACAGTGAGCGGGTCGTGAGCGTCTATCTGATGGCGGGAGCATTGCTCGGGTTTCTGGTTGTTCTATCAGCATACCGGGCGCAGGCCGAGCGTCTGCGGACAGCATACGAACTGATGCGGGAGATCGCGTACACCGACGCACTGACCGGATTGCCGAACCGTCGCCGTTTGTACGAAGATTTGCGCCGGTTGATCGCAACAGCGGAGCGATATGGTCAGACGTTTTGCGTCTGTTTGTTCGATCTGGATCACTTCAAGCAGTTGAACGATCAGCACGGGCACCTGGTCGGCGATCAGGCGCTGCGCGCAGTTGCGCGCGCTGTGCCACAACACTTGCGCGCAGCCGATCATTTTGGGCGATGGGGCGGCGAAGAATTTGCCATCCTGCTGCCGCAGACCGATCTGAGCAGTGCACAAACGGCGCTTGATCGGGTGCGCCTGGAATTGCATGCAATCAATCTGCCCGATGTGTCGATGATCACGGCCAGTTTTGGCGTAACCGAATATGTGCCAGGCGATACCGGCGAGACCATCCTGCACCGCGCCGATCAGGCGATGTATCTTGCGAAAACAACCGGACGCAATCGGGTTGTCGGTGATGGCGAACCGGTAGAGATGTGGAGTGTGTGATAAGGCATGAGGCAAGCGGCGTAAGGCGAAAAGGAGAACGTGATCCGGCGGGAATGCGATGCGATCTGCCCTGATAAGGCATGAGGCAAGCGGCGTAAGGCGAAAAGGAGAACGTGATCCGGCGGGAATGCGATGCGATCTGCCCTGATAAGGCATGAGGCAAGCGGCGTAGGGCGAAAAGGAGAACGTGATCCGGCGGGAATGCGATGCGATCTGCCCTGATAAGGCATGAGGCAAGCGGCGTAGGGCGAGAAGGGTTGCAGAACGGAGAGACGTTGCACTGCAACGCCCCTGGTCGGATCGCGGTATCGGCGGGCAATCCGACGCGCCGCGCCGTCGCCGGTGCTGATACTCAAGTGTGGTCATTTGGACAACACGCCGGGGCGCTGCGGGCCAAAGCCCTCGCTGAGGCAAGTGAAAGCCCCGCCGGGGCTACTGATGCCACTGCACAGTCATGGGTCCGCGACACGGACTGCTGGTGTGCGTTGACTGGTGCGCCTTGCGAACCGGCGCTCGAACATCGTGTCTGACTGACCGCACGTTCGTATGAGTTGCGCCGCAACGCCCCGGTCGCGGTGCAGGGCAAAGCTCTTAGAGCCTATCCGAATAATCGCTGACCGAAGTGCGACCGGGTAGGCGAAGGCAATGCCTTCGCCTACCCAACAGGCTGCGGGGTTGAACGTTGCGTATGGGAAGTCAAGAACGTTCAGCGTTACCCGTTCATTGGCATGAGATGCATCGCACCGCACACCTGTTATGTTGCGCCCTCGGTCTCGCCGCACTCTTCGCGCTGGCGCTGACGCTGCGTTTCTACCGTATCAACGCGCAGAGTTTCTGGTACGACGAGGGATTGACGGTCGCGCTGGCAGTGCGATCGCTCGACGACATCGCGCGCGCCGCCGCTGCCGATGTCCACCCGCCGCTCTATTACTGGCTCCTCCACTCCTGGCTACGGCTCACCGGAACCGACGAGGCGGCGGCGCGCGCGTTCAGCGCCGTCTGTGGCGCCATCACAGTCGTACTGACCACAATCCTCGGCTGGCGTTGGGCTGGCGCCGTTGCCGGCTGGCTTGCTGGCATTGCCGCTGCTGTCTCGCCGTTTGCCATTCACTACAGCCAGGAAACTCGCATGTACGCCCTGGCGATGCTTCTGGCAGCATGTCTCTGGCTGGCGCTCGATGCCGCCGTCCGATCAGAAACCGGGGATCGCGCCGTTGATCCGTTGAACGCGACGCAACACCCCTGGCAATGGATGCTGTTCTACGGTGCGGCTGCGCTGGCGGCGCTCGCAACGCACTACTTCATGGTCGCATTCGTGGCGGCATCGGCACTCGCCGGTGCGATCCTCCTGCGCCGTCGCGCGCGGCTGGCGTGGATCGCGGGACATCTGGCGCTCGCCGGGTTCTTCCTGGCGCTTGTCTGGAATAGCCGCGAGCGCCTGGCGGTCTGGACATTCGCCAAACAGCCGGTCGATCCGCTCTTCATTCTTGCCGATGTGCTGCATGTGTTCAGCTTTGGTCCGGCAGCGCCCGCCGCATCCTGGTTCTGGGTCTCTGGCTTCGTCATGCTGCTCGTGGCGTCGCTCGCATCCTGGCGCGTGTCGCCGGCAGCGACCGGCATGGCGCTTGCCTGGCTCCTCGCGCCGCTGATAGCGATCATCGCGCTCTCGTTGAATCAGCCCTACTACAAGCCGCGCTTTCTGCTGCCTGCGCTGCCCGCCTTCCACCTGCTCCTCGGTATCGGCGGCGCCACACTGGTGCGCGGCGCGACCCATCGGTTCGGTATGCGTGCCGGCGGCGTCATCGGCGTTCTTCTGGCTGCGTGCTTCATTGCCGCTGCGGTGATGCCATTGCGCAACGAATGGTTCGATCCCGCCTTCCAGCGCGATGACTACCGCGGGTTGGCACAGGCCGTCGCCGCCACTGCCCGCCCCGACGACGCCATCCTGCTGATCGGTCCGGGGCAGATCGATGTGTTCGACTACTACTTCAAAGGTTCGCAAAAGCGCTACCCGTTGCCGCGCTTCCGTCCGCTCGACCCGACGGCGACGCTTGCTGAACTCGAGCAGATGGAGCAACGCCACCGGCGGCTCTACGGCATCTTTTACGTCCCTTACGAGGCTGACCCCAATGGCGTGGTGAGCGCCTGGCTCGCTGAGCGCGCCTTCCGCGCCGAAAGCCGCTGGTACGGCGGCGTCGAACTGGCAGTCTACGAACTCGGCGATGTCGGTGCACCATTGCGCGATGTCAACATCCACTTTGGCGACACGCTGATCCTGGAGCGCGCCGCCGTCTCATCGACGCGCGTCGCTGGCGGCGATGCCGTGCGGATCGAACTGCACTGGCGCGCTATCGCCCCTCCAGAACGCGATCTGTTTCTGTTCGTTCACTTACTCGACATAAATAATCAGATCGTTGCGCAACACGATGGACCACTGATGCCGACCGACGCCTGGCAACCCGGCGAAACCTACCGCAGTCGCGCATCAGTCCTTGTGCCGCCGGACATGCCGCTGGCGACGTACCGTCTCGTCATCGGCGTGTACGACCCGCGCACCGGCGAGCGGCTACGGCTGGAAGACGGACGGGATGGGTGGGAGGCGGAGTAAGTTTTGCACAGAACACTCACGCGCGCTACAATACATCCGGCGGCGTTCGGGGACTAAAAAGACGTGCATTATGAGTTTCATTTTTGCGTGGGACGACATGAAAGCTCACCAGAATGCACGTAAACATCGCGTAACATTTGAAGAAGCCGTATCTCTTTTCAGCGATCCTTACCTTCTGACGTTTCCCGATGATGAGCATTCAGTAAAGGGGAGCGGTTTATTAGTATCGGACAGCCTGACCCGGGACGGATGTTGCTGATCATTCACACGGATCGCGGCGAAGTCATACGATTGATCAGTGCGCGAAGGGCGACAGCATCGGAGCGAGAGACATATGAACGAAAAGACGCGTAGTTCTCAACCGTTAGACGACGAGATGCAACCAGAGTACGACTTCTCCGGCCGTGTTGGGGTGCGGGGCAAATACTATCAACAGGTGCGCGAGGGGTACACCATCAGAATTGAACGCGCCGACGGGGTCACAATTGTACAGCATGGAACACGGCCGGCAGGCGCTGTGATCCTCGACCCGGACGTTCAGGCATATTTCCCTGACTCAGAATCCGTCAACACTGCATTGCGCACGCTCATCCGTTTGATCCCCGCTAAGAGCCTGTTATGCACTTCAGAGATAAACGTGGTATGATTTCAGTATGACACGTAACCCCTCTCCACGCGATGGGAGCGACGAAGAGGGGGCTTTCGTCGCTCCCTTCCTGACCTTCATGACCGACGACCTCGCGCAGCGTGATTACGCGCTGCGCGAGGTCGTGAACGGATTGCGCTGGATCGTCCGCACGGGAGGAGAGACGTTGCGATGCAACGTCTCTCCAACACGCATGCTGCCCACCGATCTGCCGCCGTGCTCCACCGTCTCTCAGCACACCCAGCGCTGGCTGAAGGCTGGGGTCGTTGAGACGATCGTCCATGATCGGCGCGCGCTGGTGCGTGACATCGAAGAACGCGCGCCAGTACCGCGCGCGGCGATCGTTGCCGCGCGCACGATGCCATCGCCCCCGGAATGCGGCGCGCGTTCCGGTAATAACGGGCAGTAACGCTGCACGGGCAGCAAGGTCCACGTGGCGGTTGATCCGCTGGGCTAGTCGCTGGCCGTGGTCGTCACGCCCACCAACGAACCGGAACGCGCGCCGGTCGCCGCAGTGGCGGAACCGGTCCAAGCCGTCACAGGCGAGTCGGTCGACGTGGCGTTCGTCGACTAAGGCGATACGGTGGGTAAACGTCGGCGGCCGACGCCCACGGCATCCGGCTGGAGGGTGTCAAACGGTCGGACGCCAACCGCAGCTTTGTGCTGCTGCCGCGCTGCTGGGTCGTTGAGCGAGGCTTCGGCTGGATGGCGCGCGTTCGCCGGCTGGCGCACGATGATGAGGGATAGCCGGGGATTGCATGTGCTGGCCTATGCGATGCTGATGCTGAAGCAGTTCATTACCGTTATGCTCGAACGTATATAACAGGCTCTAGGGATGTGACCATACAAAAAGACTTGGTTGACACGAAACATCTTACACGAGATTATTACCACGTTTGACATGAGGATAGACGCAGGAGAGGAGATCGGCTGATGGAGGTAACTATTCAGACTCTCACTCCGTTGTGGACTGGTGGTATCGAAACGGGCAAAGTTGATCGCCTCCATGAAACCGGTCTTCTCGGCAGCATGCGCTGGTGGATGGAGACGCTGGTGCGTGGGATGGGTGGCACGGCTTGTGACCCTACTAAACAACAATGCCTCTACGATCCAACAAAGCCTCATGATGGCATCTGCGATGTATGCCGTGTTTTTGGCGCGACCGGCTGGCGCAGGCGCTTTCGGATCG
>CALGYB010000105.1 GCA_937935075.1 uncultured Roseiflexus sp.
TATTCGGTAAACAACCCTGCCCGCGTTGAAGTAGTTGCCGTACAACAGAAGAGTGACAGGACCATCCTGGAGTTGAAACCGGCGCCGAGAAGGAAGGCGCGCTCCTAGATGCAATACGTTTCCAATAAGGACGACAAGCCGTCACTGACAGGGCCTGAGCGCGGCGCCTCTGCGCCTTTGTGTGCGTTTATTTGCAGGGTATTGGTCTCAGGCGCAATCATCCGGCACAGACGCTCCCAAATCACACCGTCTCATCCGGCGAACCGGCAAAAAAACCGGTGACAGGCGCACTGAAGGGAAGCGACGGCGAGGTAAGCGTGCCATCCACAGCGATCAGCTCGGTGTGCAGGAAGGCGCTGGTGATCGGGTCGGGGGATGTGCAGAGGATGACGTCACGCGACGCAGGGCGCACAATCCAGTATTCCGGCACGCCTGCACGCGCATATGAGGAACGTTTGATGGTTTCATCAGTCTCAGGGTTCGATGGCGACAACACTTCGACAATCAGCGCCGATACGCCGTTAATACGGCGGTCGTGGATGATGTGACGGTCCACGACGCACAACGACAATATCCGGCTGGACCGGATCACAGCCAGGCATCCGCATGCCGACCGGCGCCCACGCCGTCCATACTTTCCCGTGTCGGTCAATCTGCGCAATTAACTGAAGCGCAATCTGACGCACAATCCATTGATGACTTCACTGCAAAGAGCACCCACGAAGGTCACGAAGGGACACAAAGGACATGCACTTCAATTCACCTTCGTGCGCTTCGGGTCCTTGGCGGTGAAGCCTTTGTGCAGCGGACAACATCATCATAACTGCGACTATCGGCGCCAGGCGCTGCCCGAATGCCAGCCAGCGCCGTATGCGAATAGGGATCGTCATATCTTTGACTTCACTGCAACAAGCAACCACGAAGGTCACAAAGGGACACAAAGGAAATGCTCGTCAATTCACCTTCGTGTCCTTGGTGGTTACGCCTTTTTGCAGCGGACTCATCGATAGAAAAAACTGGGCGCTGTCGTCACGAATAACACTCCATCAATCACTTCGTAGCGATTCCCGTCGTCCGGCAATGTCGTCCAGCGCTCGTGGTTCCAATCGGCGTCAACCGAGCGTAGCGCAACGACGAGACAGCCGGGAAAGGAGAGGTTGCTGTCATACGCCCTCCTGAACAGGTGAGATTAGGAATATGGTACCCCACGACGCCGCCATGACGCACCATTCGGTAGCAGTGCAGGGCTGCCGTCGTGATTTGTCAGGGAACTGCCGCATTGCTGCGGGCTGAAGCCCTTGCTGAGGGCGCAGTTCGACCATGCTCACTGCAGTATGAACGAATCCGTGTTCTCTCTCAAGGCGCCTGCAACCCCAGCGCCTGCAAGGTTGCCTCATCGAGCGACCGGTCGTTTGTGCCGTCGCGGGTCAGGCTAAAGCCGCCGGCATAATCCCACATCGCCCAACCGATCCGGCGCGCTTCGAGCGCGGTGCGCACATCGGTCAGCCAGGCAAGGCGATCCGCTGGCGTTGTGATCAATCGGTAGACCCCAAACTCGTTGCAGGTCAGCGGCACGTTGTGCTGTGCGCCCCATGCCGCCGCCTGGTCGAGACGCTGCCCGATACGTGTGGCGCCCCAGCCGCTCTGACCATAGAAACGGATTTCCTCCTGCGCGCGCGGATTGTCGATCATTGCCAGCGCAGCCGCGATCCGTTCCGCATCGACGGGGTAGGGAACGCCGCGGTAGTGTCGCCACATCTCGTACCCCCACGTCGCGCCCTGGTGGGTGAACTCGAACGGCTCGTAGAAGTGGAAGTTGTAGACCACGTTGCGATCCGCCACCGGCGTGAGTTGCACTAACCCGTCGATGCTGGCCCATCCGTCGCCGCTGGCGATCAGCGTATGGCGCGGCGCGCCCTCGCGCATTGCCGCCAGAAAACGACGCAGCACCGCCTCCCAGCGCAGCGGGTTGTCGAAATGCGCTTCGTTCAACGCCTCCAGGAACAGCATCCCCGGATCGCGCGCGCTGAGATGCGTCGCCAGCGCCCGCCAGAACCGCACGACCGCATCCACAAACTCGTCATCCGTCGCCAGCCGGTTCACAAAGCGATCCTCCGGGTGCAACTCAACAATCACCGCCAGGTCCGCCTCGAGGATCATATCGAGCGCGGCATCGAACAGCGGCAACCGGTCAGAATCGAGGCGCGCCGGCTCGCGTTCACTGAAGAGCACATACGGGTCGAGCGGAAAGCGCACGTGGGTCAGACCAACCCGACGCAGCGCGCGAAACTCATCGGCGGTATGGCGCGATTGGAGCATCGCGCGGGAGAACGGCGCCTGAGCGAACCAGTGGCTCATATTGACGCCACGCGCCAGGCGCGCCAGGCGATCCGCAGGGATGCCGGCGGGCGTCGTACATCCGGCGACGCTCAGCGACGCAGCGGCGGTTGCGATCTGGAGAAACGTGCGACGATTCATCGGCGCTACACTTTATCCGGCATGACACCTTCGGCGATCCGCCTGCGGAACAGCGCGACCGTCTCAGCGACCGCCTGTTCCAGCGGCGTAAACGGCAATTCGCCGATCACCCGCTCGAGCGGCGCGGCATCGAACGCTTCCGGGAAAGGAAGCGGCTTTTCATCGAAGGTGATCAACCCGCGCACCTGCGGCGCCGCCGCCTCAATCGCTGCCACAATTTCGCCCATTGTCGCCACACTGCCGTTCAGGTTGAAGATCTCCGCGCCCTGGAATGGCGCGCGCGCACAGGCGATGAAGGTGCGCGCCACATCATCGGCGTACTGGTAGGCGGCGCGCCCGCCATACGGAATGTGGTGCGGTTTGCCGAGCGCCGCCGCAACCATCGCCTTCGTCGGACTCGACGTCAACCCCTGGTCGCGCCCCGGTCCATAGACGATGTACGGGCGCAGACCAATGCTCGCCACCTGTGCATCCTGCCAGTAGACGCGCGCCGTGCCCTCATTGGCTTGCTTGAACACGCCGTAGAGCGTCGTCGGATGCCCGATGGCGCCGTGCGCCACCACGCCGGAGACATCGGCATCGACCGCGTCGTACACTGCTGCCGACGAGGCGTAGACCACGCTGCCGATCCGGTCGCGTCGCCGTGCAACCGCCTCGAACACATTGACCGTGCCGACGACATTGACGCGCGCGCCAAGCGGCGGGTTCGCGCGCACAAACGGGATCTGGAGCGCCGCCAGATGAATGACGCGGGTGATGGCATACTCGTCGAGCGCGCGCTCGAGCGCTTCCAGATCGGTAATGTCGCCGCTCACAAACGTCACCCGTTCCAGTTCCTCATCGGACATGATCAACTTCAGGCGGCGCGGGTCGCTCGCCAGGTCGAAGACGACGACCGGCGTCCCTTCACGCGCCAGGTTGCGGACCGTCCACGCGCCGATACATCCGAGCGCGCCGGTGATCAGGAAACGTTCGTCGTGCATGGCGGTTGTAGAACTCGCATTCAGTACAATGAAGAGCGCAGGCTTCTGTCAGCGGAGAAAGAACTATGCCCTGCAACGCAGGCGCCGACTGGTGATCATCTGATACCAGGTCGCGTTCAGTCAGACAAACCGTTCATGCGTTCGTTGTGCAAGGCGCAACGGTCAACGCGCACCGGCGGGCATGTCGTGGATGCAGAGTGCGCATTGGCATTAGCAGCCCTGGCGGGGCTTCCACTTGCGGTGAGCGCAGTCGAACCGCTTGCAATGAGCATGGTCGAACTGCGTCCTCAGCGAGGGCTTTCGCCCACAGCGGCCCGGTGTCCTGCTCCACGCACCGGCAGTATGGTCCAAATGACTGCGCATTGGTTATGAGCGTTGTCCATCGTGCAGAGCGATTGTTGCGGCTATTATAGCACGGGATAGAAAGATGAAGATCGCTGCTGAATGCGGGGAATATCGGCGATTCGGCAGCGGGCGGGCGCTATGGTTTGCTCGGCAGCGCCCTGGGCGCGTTTTTGTAAAGTCGGCCACCGTCGTAGTCCAGTACGGCGCATATGACGCCGCCTATCCGACCCTGGCGCTACAGATGGACAAACCGCCGCCCCTTTTCCTGCTTCGGCAATCTCATACTAACTTGCGTTCAGTCAGACAAGATGTTCGAGCGTTCGTCGTGCAAGAAGCAATGGTCAACGCGCCCCGGCAGTCGTAGACGCAGACTGCGCATCGGCTTCAGAAGCCCCGGCGGGGCTTTCACTTGCTCAGCGAGGGCTTTCGCCCGCAGCGGCCCGTTGTCCCGCTGCACGCTCCGGCGGTATGGTACGAATGACCGCGCCTGATTATAAAAACGCTCCACGTGCGAGCGCCTCTCGCCCCTTGCCTCCTGTTGTTAGAGCGCCATGACGCGCGTATTGACGAAGTACGGGAAATTGAACGCCGTCATATCGCCTGTGCGCAATCCTGGGATGGGCATCAGACGCGCCGTGAGCGGCTTGCGTAGCGCGCCTGCCAGCGCCGCGACTTCCGCCAGTATGCCTTCGATCTGCTCGATGGGCGTGTCCCCCGGCAGCGGAATAGTATCGAGACCCGTGCCACACACCGTGCTGAACGCCAGCAGGTCGCGCCACCCATAGCGCCCCTCAGCGTTGCGCTGCGCGAGCACAGCATCCTCCAGCACCGGCAGCATCACCCCGCTGAACCCGATCAGGACGACCCCCGCAGCGCGAATAGCATCGGTACAGGCGCGAATAACCGCCAGTGTGCCGGGTCCGCCGAATGGTGCGCCGCTGACGCGTTCGATAGCCGCGCCAATACTGCAAGTCGGGTCGGGATGCGGCGCCAGCGACCAGTCACATCCCGCGACGTACACACCATGCGCCTCATCGATTCCTTTGAGTGCGCCACGGATGTGTGCATCATGCTCTGCGATTCGCGTTTTCAGGTTTTCCTCGAAGTGCTGGATTCTGGCAGCCACTGCCTGAAACGATGAGGAAACGCCATCATCTTCGATCTCGTGCGCCGCTTCCACTGCCAGCGCCGCCGCTTCTGGACCGACAGCGAGCCACGGGTCGCCGCCGCTGTGGTAACTCGCCGGAAAGAACGGCGATCCCGGCGCAACCGACGCCAGCGCCGCAAACCGCAGATTGCCAAACCCATTCGGCGTCGCCGATGACAGCGCGGCAATCACGCGCGCTGCGGCTGCGATTGCCGCTGCGTCCGTCCTGCCATCGCGCCCGGCAAGACGCGCCGAGGCAAACACGATCTCCGTCGCTGCCAGCGCCTCCGCCAGCAACGCCAGACGGTCAGTTGCCACCCTTCCGATCGAAACATAATCGAACCCGGCATCGCGCGCCAGCGCTTCAGCATCATGCGCTATAGTCACAAGATCGGCGGGACGGTTCACCCCGCTCATATCGCGCGCCAGGCGTAGCGTCTGCACCATATACCCGGCATCCTCGAGCCGCCGCCGCGCCTCCTGTGCTGCCCGCGCCGCCTGCGCCACATCGCCCTCACAAGCGCCAGCCGTTAGTGTGCGAATGCGCATTTACACCTCGTCCTGCAATACGCTCATCACCCGTTCAGCCCCCACAATCCGTCCCAACGCGGCGAGCGGATTCGGATCGGGACGCCACAACCACGCCACATCAAGCCAGAAAACAGGCAGAACCATCGAACGGTAGATATTGTCGTCGTCCGGCGGAACGGCGCGATACTGACCGCGCGCGTCGAGAACATAGAAATCGGCGCGCAACCGACCAGAGCGCGGGTCGATGATCCAGTACTCGCGCACGCCGACCGCCTGGTATTCATAGAACTTCTCGTCGCGATCGCGCGCCACGCTGTCGTCAGAAATCACCTCGACCACCAGATCGGCGGGTCCGGCGAGTTCGTGACGGGTCAGTCGCTCTTTGTGCTCCTCCGCCAGGAAGAACAGGTCCGGTTTCCGTCCGTGACCGTCCGGCAGCGCGCGCACGGCAAACGGCGCGCTGCGCACAACGCCGAGACGCAGCGCACGCACAAACAGTCCAGCAGCCGGTTGAGAAGATCGACGACGCGCTGATGCTCCTCTTCTATCGGCATATGGACGATAACCTCGCCGTTGATCCACTCACTCAGCCCCTCGTGGTCCCACGCCAACCACTCAGCATAGGTCATCCTGAGTAGCGCGGGATGCTGCGCCGCAGCCGAGGGATCAACCGCAGTCGGCGCACTCATGGCAGCCTCCTCATGAACCGGGCGATGCCTCCAGCGCCCATCCGCCAGTCTCGACCCGCAGTGTACCACCCGCGCGCCCCAGCGGCAACTCGATCGTCAACGGCAGGTCGGGGCGCAACCCAATCGGCGCGCTGCGGAACACCTCACGCCCGTCGATCAGCACGCGCACCGGCGTCGCCGTCTGAACACGCGCCGCAACGACGCTGACCGTTAGCGCTCCGCCAGCCCGGCGCTGCACCCCAAGCGCGCCGGACTCGTTCGCCACGGCAAGATCGCCCAACCCCTGCAACGGCATCCAGTCAGCGCGGATCACACGCTGATCACCGGCGTTCAGCGGCGGATCGTCCCAGAAGGTCGGTTGTGCGCCAATCCAGAGTTCAGCATAATCGCTGCCGTCGTCGGTGAACAGGCGGCGGTCGAAGTTCGCGCTGAACGCAAATACTTTTGTCCCGGCGAACCCGGCGTCGGACAGCGCCACCATCCCCGCGTCCGCCTGAGCGTCGTAGAAGCCAGCGAAGCGCACCGGTCGCACGGCGAACAGCCCCACATACCCGTTCCACGCCGACGGACGCGACAGGTCGCGTTGTTGATGGCGCGGCCAGCCCGCCGTCGCGCGCGGCGGCGGCAGATCGCGGTCTTCCGTGGCGTGAACGATCATCTGATCCACCGGCACAACGAAGCGCGCCGCAGGTCCAACCCGATTGGCAGCAGAGGCAAGCGCAGCATTCATCCACATTTGAAGTGGTTGAGGAGTGGCAGAAGCATTGCGCGCCGTCAGTTGCGTACTGAAAAGACCCTCATCGGCGCGCAGGACGACAGCGGCGGTCATATCCAGACCACGCTGACGCTCGACCGTTGTCATGCGCACGGTGATGGCATTGGTTTGCCGTTCGACCGTCATATCCCACGGGAAGGCTTCCAGGTAGCCATGTTCCTCGGTTGGCGCCGCCCATTCCAGCCCGCCGGCGCCCAACCACCAACCGCGCTGACCGAACGGCGCCGGTTTGACCACCGGGTTCTGGTAGAACGCATTCTGCCCGGTAGACTTGATCACTGCACGGTACAACCGTCCGCCGAGTTCGGGGAGGAACGTGAGTTCCAGAAAGCGATTTTCGACTATGACGGCGCGGTAGGTGCGCGGTTGCGGCAGACCGACGCGCGTCGGATCGAGGCGCGGGTAGGGATAGATCGGGTCGCCGGGATTGGTGGGCGCCAGCGCCAACTCGTAGTCATAAGTTGGAATGGTTAGCGTCGTCTCGCGGATGCGCACGCCAGAGAAGGGTGGCGCGGCGTAGCGCAGCGGGCGCCCATAGCGCCAGAGAAAATAATGCTGCCCGACATTCCCCATCTCGACCTGCCAGCGCGGCGGGTTGGCGGGATTATAGGTCAGCAGGCGGCGCTCGAACGCCTGGAACATCACCGGCATCTCGTTCCCGCCGACGCGAACCAGCGCCCAGTATGGCTCACTGATCGGATAGCCGAAGGCGAACAGCGCGTCAACCGGCGCGGCTCTCATAAAATCGCGAAAGACGCGCGGCACGTTATGGCCCGTCACCGCCTCATAGCGCACAATCGTCGTCGCCGGCAGCGCCAGGTCGGTCTGTTCGGCAAGACCGTCGGGACCGAGCAGCGTGCTGACCCGTGCGCCGATGCGTTGAGGCGCGCGCCCGCCGCCATCGAACGCGACATACGCGGCAAGTTGTGCATACGTCGGCGCCTGCGGATTATCGACCGGATCGCCGGCGACCGGGATGGCGGCGGGCGCGCGCTGCTCGAAAGTCTCGAATCCGGTTTGAATCCTGCCGGTGATCAACTCGACCACCAGCCGTCCGCCGGTGACAAACCAGGGGGATCGGCGGTTGCCGTTCGGATCATTGATTTCCATCCGCGCTTTATCGAAATACTGCACCAGGCGCGTATCCCCCGGTGCGCCTGGAAAGTATTCGTAGCGCATCTCGCCGGGAGCGGCGCCATACGTCCACGAGCGCTGCACCACACCAGTCGCAACAGCCCGGTCAGTGCGCGTCCACAACGCAGCAAAGGCGGAGTCGGCGAAACCATCGGGAAGGGGTGCGGCAGAGACCGGCGCAGCGGGAACCAGCAGCGCAACGGCGACGAGGAGCGCCAGGAGTGGTTTCATAAGGATGACTCTCTTCTTGACGTATATTGTATACCCATGCTATAGTCATACTATCCCAGAAAGGTATGACCATGGCATCCATTGTAGGACAAAAAGGGCAGATTGTCATCAATAAAGATATCCGCGAACGTTTGGGAGTCAAACCCGGCTGGATCGCACTTCAGCGTCTGGTAGACGGGCATGTGGAACTTTACTTCGTTCCGCCGGAGCATGATCAATCACTGAAAGGAAGTCTGGCAGCACACATCACGACCGGCGTCAGCAACGGGTCGTGGGCGGAGACGCGCATGCGAGCCTGGGAAACGGCGGCCCGACGGAAAGAAGATCTGTCAGGAGAGGACTCCTGATGAGCGGATTGCTGGATACAAGCGTGGTAGTGCGGTATCTCACCGGCGAGCCGCCGGATCTGGCGATGCTGGCCGCACAGGTGATCGACAGTGACGAACATCTGCTCATCACTGATGTTGTTCTTGCCGAAACCGCGTATGTTCTCACCTCCGTCTACGGCATCCCGCGTGAAGCTGTGGTAGATACGCTGGTTCTTTTTCTCCAGAAGCGCAACATCTTCCCATCTGCGCTGCGCAAAGAGACGCTGCTCCAGGCATTATTGCTCTGCCGCCCGTCAGGACGCATTTCCTTTGCAGATGCGCTCGTCTGGGCAGCCGCCATTGAAACGGACGACAAAATCGTCTACTCCCTCGACGCCCGCTTTCCGCGCGATGGCGTCGAAGTGCGACGCAGCAGGGCATCATAGCGCGAACGGGCAGATCAAGGTCTCGCCAGATCTTTGCCGGAGGCGATAGCCTGGAACCAGCCGGGAGATTCCGCTTTCAGGCGCTCAAATTCGGCGCGTGTGCAGACAAACAAGTCAATTCCCACCGGGAATCCGACCGGCAGAAAGCCAACAGCACGTTCACGCATCGGCGTATCCGTCGAGGAGAGGATCAGGCACAGGTCAACATCGCTCCCAGGTCTGGGGATGCCGTTTACCCACGAGCCGAACCAGATGATGCGCTCAATCTCCGGATGCGCAGCAAACAGGCGATTTGCATATTCCCTGACAGCCTGTTCGACGCGCGCTCGATCAATTGATTTGATGACGACAGAACTCAAGGATGGTCTCCGCATATCGGATGGCTTCTTCTGCTTCCTCTTTCGTGTAAAAATCGGTCGGCGCGCCGGAAGCAAACCCGTTCGGATAGCGGGTAGGGATGTAGTGCTTGTCCAGGACGCGGCAATGGTCCACCAGTTTGGGCGGCGTCTGGATGTCTGGCGGCAGATTTCCGATCAGCGCGGTAAGCGTGTGCCCCCACGCCTCCATCCCCAACCGCTGAAACAATGACTTCAAAGCTTTTTCTGCGGCCTGCTGGGCGGCAAAGCAACTCCACTCATAATCGCCATCGTCCAGGGCATTCCGGGCATGGCGCAGGTCCGCCTCAGCCTGTCGAAACCAGTCTGCGTACCTGTTGGTCATCGTTCCGGGGCCTTTCATGCGATGTTCAGGCTCAGCGTTCATGGCTCTATTGTACTCCGATATGTAAACCGCCATCGATACACGTTACGCCTTTACGTCTCGTGCGTGAACCTTTCTGGAGAGCGCCATCATCCTCGAACCACCATCATTATCCCGTCCTGGTGCACAATCGGCATCGCAAAGTTGAACACATCCGCCTGCGCGCAGAGTTCCATATCGGCAAGCGGGAGATGGGGATGGGCAGGATCGCCAAAGCGTCTGCCGAAGGTCGACTCGCGCACCCGGCGCTCGAACGGCGCCGGGTCGGGCGTCTGGCCGCGCAGATGCGCCGCAAGATACTCGGCGCACGCAATATCCTCATCGCCATCACGGTCGATATAGACCCCAGTAACCAGGAGGGTGACGCGTGACGGATCGAGGCGGCGCAGCAAACGTGCAGTAGCGACGGCGCACACCAGCGAGCCGCCAAGGAGCAGAGCGGCGTGTCGGGCGATGGTTGCGCCACGAACGCCGCCAGCCGTACAGAGCACAACATCCCGATTGGTCAGGCAAACATTGCGCAGAGCGGCGGGTGAATTGCCAAAGTCGAACCCATCAATGGGGAAACCGCCGGGCACTGCGCCAACCGTTGCAGCGGAAGGGAAACGGCTCGCCAGCACGCGGGCTTCGTCGGGGGTCGCTGCAAGCAGAAGCGCGCGCGCGCCAGCATGGAACAGGTAGGCAGCAGTCGTAAATGAGCGCAACACGTCAATGACAACAACCGCCTCATTGGGTGCAGCGCCGCAGTAGGTTTGCAGATCGGCGAGTGCGATCTCCATTGCAGTTCAGAGGGTGTCTGAAAACTCGCCTCACGAGGCGCAGTCGGGCGGCCGAAGGGAGCGCCTTTGCCCGCCCGATTGACATTTCAGACACGCTCTCATAGAGCGATCAACCACAAACCTGGATCATCAAAGACGTGGAGCGGCTAAGCCTGTCGCAGCCGACGTTGGCTGAGCTTGTCGAAGCCAACGTCGGCAAATATGCGCGAGCAGTTCGACCGACTTCAGTGGAAGAAGCCGACGTTGGCTGAGCCTGTCGCAGCCAACATCAGCCGCAAGGCGGTCAATACGGGCAAGTATTGTGCACCATCTGGTTGATCGTTCTATCAGGCGTTGCGGATCGTTTGCAGTTGGCGACATCCAGGAGCACGCATCAGATGATGTGGTAGGCAAGGATATACAAGTGATGCCGCCTGCCCACATGGTCACGCGCGTGATCGCTAAACGTCCCTTCGATCTTGAACCCCAGGCGCTCGAAGATCGCAATGCCGCTCGTCTGTTCCTGCAGAATCTCAACGATCACCTTTGCCACCCCCAGGTCGCGGGCTGCATCGAAAATTGCCTGCGCCATGGCAGTGCCAAGGCCGCAGCGGCGATAATCTGTGCGCACGATCAGATGAATATCACCGACGTGGCTCGACCATCCCGGCAATCGCCGCACCGCACTGTAGCCGACAATCTCGCCGCTCTCCGTCACCGCAACCAGCTGGCGCCAGTTTTCTGCCGCATATGCGTTGACCAGACGATTGATGATCTCGGGGTTGTGCAAGTCGGTCTCAAGGTAGAGCCAGTCATCGTCCGGCAGCGAACGACCAAACTGGAGCAACGCATCGCGATCATGCTCAGCGAGCGGGCGAATCGTCACAGTCTGGCCGTTGCGCAACGTTGCAGCAATCGGCGCTTCTACGCGCTCAACCATACAATCACCTCCTGTCATGATACTACGGTTCGCTATCGCCTTCCGGCGTCGTCCAGTTCATTGTCGTTCGCCGATGGATCAGGCAGCACGCCCATGGATGTGGAGTGCTCTTACTTTACTATATCACAGACGCTGCCGCATGAGCGTCTTCGCCACATCTGGTGAAGAAATGGTTACTCGCTACAAAAACATCCTAACACCACATTGATAACCCTGCCACTACAATGGTACAATAGGAGTTGCAACCCATTCCTGCATACCTGCTGCGACGACGGATGTTGAGGGCTGTTCTGCATGCTGGCTGTCGCTCCGCGATACGATAACAGCCAGAGTGCAGGCAGTTGGGCGCTCACATGAATTACTCCAGAGCCGGATAATTTTACCTGGCGGCATCGCTGATGTGATGGCGCAGCTTTGCTATCGCAGACATTAAGGAGGAAGCAATGGCGACCAACGGACGCGACGTGGTGGTGCTGAGCGGTGTACGCACCCCCATCGGCAATTTTGGCGGCAGTCTCAAGGATCAACCGCCAAGCGAACTGGCGGCGCAGGTCGTGCGTGAGGCGGTGAAGCGGGCAGGGGTCGAGCCAACGGAGATCGGGCAGGTGGTGTTTGGCAACATTATTCATACGGATGGGCATGATCACTATCTGGCGCGGGTCGCGGGCGTGAAAGGCGGTCTGCCGGTGGACGTTCCGGCGCTGACGCTGAATCGTCTGTGCGGCAGCGGGTTGCAGGCGATCATCTCAGCAGCGCAGACGATTATGCTGGGCGATGCCGACGCTGCTGTCGCCGGCGGCGCCGAGTCGATGAGCCGCAGCCCGTATTGGGCGCCGGCGATGCGCTGGGGCGCGCGCATGAATGATGTCACGATGGTCGATGTCATGGTTGCAGCGTTGAGCGACCCGTTCGACGATGTGCACATGGGGGTGACCGCCGAGAACGTCGCTCGCAAATGGGAAATCACCCGCGAGGATCAGGATGCGCTGGCGGTCGAGAGCCACAAACGCGCCGCAGCAGCTATTGCCGAAGGGCGCTTCAAGGATCAGATTGTCCCAATTGAGATCAAAGTCAAGGGTGGGACGCAGTTGTTCGATACCGACGAGAGCGTTCGCCCCGACACAACCCTGGAGAAACTCGCCAAACTGCGCCCGGTGTTCGACAAGCAGGGCACGGTCACGGCGGGGAATGCGTCGAGCATCAACGATGCTGCGGCGGCTGTGGTGCTGATGGATCGCAGCGTCGCCGAGCAGCGCGGCTACAAGCCAATGGGTCGTCTGGTTGGATACAGTATGGTCGGCGTCGATCCCAAGTACATGGGCATCGGTCCGGTGCCGGCGGTGCGCAAGGTGCTGGAACGGACCGGGCTGACGATCAACGATATCGATGTTTTCGAGGTGAACGAGGCGTTTGCAGCGCAGGCGCTGGCAGTGATCCGCGACCTCGAATTGCCGATGGAGAAGGTAAACCCGAATGGCAGCGGTATCTCACTTGGTCACCCGATTGGCGCTACCGGCGCGATTCTGACGGTGAAGGCGCTGTACGAACTGCACCGCACCGGTGGTCGCTATGCCTGCGTCACCATGTGTATCGGCGGCGGTCAGGGCATCGCTGCAATCTTCGAGCGGATGTAGCAAGGTTTGGCAGCGGAAACGTTGAACCTACGCCTCGATCCAGGCGTGCGGGTTGAACGTGGAAACCCTGAAGGGATGGGCGTCCCCGGTGGGCGCTCATCAGGTTGCAAGTCGCAGAAGGTACGAGACATTAGAAGTCGAAGGGGTTGGGGGAAGGAGCGCTGGTTTCGGGTTCTCGGTTCTCGGTTCTCAGTTCTCGGTTCTCCTGACCCCTAACCCATAATAGCACGCGAGGAGGTAACAGCATGGGTCGTCTCGAAGGAAAGTACGCAATCGTGACAGGCGCTTCGCGGGGGATCGGGCGCGCCATTGCACTGGAGCTGGCGCGTGAAGGGTGTACCGTCGGCGTCAATTACCAGCACAACCAGACGTTGGCGGAAGAGGTTGCAGCAGAAATCAAGTCGATGGGGCGCGAATGCATGCTGTTGCAGGCGAACGTCGCCGATCCAACCGAAGCGCGCGCCATGGTCAGGCGATTCCTCGACGCCTACGGGCGACTCGATATTATGGTCAATAACGCGGGTATTACGCGCGACCGGTCGCTGCGCAAGATGACCGACGAGGACTGGCTGCAGGTCATTCAGACGAACCTCAACGCCGTCTTCTTCTGCACGACGGCGGCAATGCAACCGATGATCGAACAACAGTACGGCCGGATTATCAATATCAGCTCGATGAATGGTCAGACTGCTGCGTTTGGTCAGGCGAACTACGGCGCGAGCAAAGGCGGGATTATCGCCTTCACCAAGACCGCAGCGCTCGAACTGGCGAAGTTCGGTATCACGGTCAATGTCGTCGCTCCAGGGTTCACGCTCACCGACATGCTCTCGAAAGTTCCTGAAGACGTGCAGAATCAGATCAAGGCGCGCATTCCTCTTGGGCGTTTTGGTCTGCCGGAGGAAATGGCAAAGGCGGTTGTCTTCCTTGCCGCTGATGGCGATTACATCACCGGACAGCAGATCAACGTCAATGGCGGCGCGTATATGTAAGGCGCGAGGCGAGCGGGGTTGAGGGTTCAACCTGCAAAGATAGAGCCGTTGCACCGCAACGCGAGAAGGTAGATTCGTTGCATCGCAACGGCTGTCAGTGGAAGGTGAGCAGCGAGAGGGGTTACAGGCGGAAGGCAAAAGGGTGACAGGGGAAAACGAACATCACCTTTGAAGAGTGACCTCAAAGGCTTGCGCCGCCTGCTGCGCGTCTCCGGCATCATTCTTTTCTGGTCGTTTTGCTGATGATGTCGGAGACGCTCTCGGCATAATCCTTCCAGACGCCCATCATTTCTTTGGCAAAGCGCGCCTGCGTGTTGATGGCGTCTTCTATGGCCTGTTCCGCCGAGCTGCGAATGCTGCGGCTGTAGTTCCAGTTTTTCAGCACCATATCGTAGGCCATGTCGGTGCTGACAGCAACCAGGTCCGTCCAGGCTTTGACCGATTTGCCAACCATCTCTTGAGCGCTGCTGTAGGTTTTGCGCACGGCGTCTTCAGCGTTTTTGTTCGTCATGGGTCTGCTCCTTTCCGAACACAGCGCTTCCGGTCGAAAGATAGCAGTATTGAGTACTGTTCAAATTGAGTATAATACAATATATCATATCACATGCTAGTTTCACGAGTTACGGGTGAGTTCGGCGCTGCTGTGTCTCTTGTATCGACGGTATTGCTTCCGCGCCTGGAACCGCCGCCACAACCGGCTCGAACCATCGAGCGCCCGCGGATTGATGGGTTGCTCGCTGCGGTCGCCGATTATCCGGTGACTCTCGTTCTGGCGCCGGCCGGCAGCGGCAAAACGGTCGCGCTTACCAATTTTGCGCGCCACGGCGGATGGCCCGCAGCCTGGTGCCGACTGGATTCCGCAGATACGCCGTTGTCGCTGGCGCTGCATCTGATGTCCGCGTTTCGCCCGATGACCGGATGGGATCAGGTCTCGCTTGCCGCTGCGCATCCGGTTGATCTTCTCGATCAATTGATCAATGCGCTGACGGCGTTGGGTGATGAGACGTTACTAATCCTGGACGATCTCCACTGCGCCGACCGACGCCCTGAATTGCGCGTTCTGATTGAGCACCTGATTGATCGTCTGCCGCCTCGTCTCCACCTGGTGCTGGTCAGCCGGGAAATGCCTGCGCTCGCGTCCCTGCCGACCATCGCGGCGCGTGGCGAACTCTATCGCCTGAGCCGGGCGCAACTGGCGTTCACCGATGCAGAGGCGCGCGATTTCTTTGCGGCATACGGCCTGCCGCCCCATCCAATTGATGCCGACCTCAATGCCCTGGCGCGCGGGTGGCCCCTGGCGCTCCGCTTCTTTGCCGCAGCACGCATCGACTCCGCAACGCCCCCCGACCAACCGCCGACTCCAGAGCGCCTGCACGACATCATCGCGCCGCATCTCGATGCGTACCTGGCGCGTGAAGTCCTGGGCGATCTGCCGTTCGCCGTGCGGACGTGGGTGCTTGGCACAGCATTGATGCGCTGGATCGACGAAGCGGCATGCGCCGCCGTTGCAGAACTGGCGAACCTCCATATTACTGTCGAATCGCTCGAACGATGGGAGTTGTTCATCGAAACCCTGCCGGATGGTCGGCGCGTCTACCAACCACTCCAGGCAGCCAGTTTTGCGCGCCTGGCGGAGCGCGACCTGCCCGACTGGCGCGCCATCCATGCGCAATTGGGACGATACTATGCCGCACACGGCGACGACCACGGCGCAGCGCACCATTTTCTCGCCGCCGAACGATGGGATGACGCCGCTGCTGCATTGAGCCGGATGGCATTTTCCGGTATGTCCGGTTCGCAGGCTGCGGCGCTGCTGGACTGGATTGACCAGATTCCGCCGGCGCATCGGAGTCGCGCCGTATTGCTCGAGGCGCGCGCTGTCGCCGAACGCCGTCTCGGTCGCTATACGCAGGCAGTGGAGTTATACCGTAAGGCGGAAGAACTGTACCGGGCGCAGGGCGATACGGAAGGACAGGTGCGCGCCTTGCGCGGTCAGGCGGAGGTGTATATCGATACGGTGCAACCGGCGCCGGCTGCGGTTCTGCTGAAGCGTGCCATGAAACTCTTGCCGCGTCATCGCCATGCTGAACGCGCCACGATCCTCAGCCTGCAAGCGGAAAACTGGATCAACCGCGGTCGCGCCGATGTGTCGATCTTGATTATTGCAGCTGCGCACCGTGAGGCGTATGGCAAAACAGCGCACACCGACGCTGTCGGAGGCTATCGCCGTTCCGCCATCCTGTCGCCCCGCCTGTTGCTGCGCAGCGGCAGGTTGATTGAGGCGCGTCGTCTGCTCGAAGAAGAACTCGGTCTGGAAGCCGGTAGAGCGCGTTCGGAATGCTCACTGCATCGCGATCCGCTCCTGTTGCTGGCGTTGATTGAGTGTATGCTGGGCAATGGCGTGCGCGCATTGGCGCTTGCCCAACGCGGGTTGCTCGAGGCGCAACGCGGCGACTCACCATTAACCGAGGCGATTGCTCATATGCGCCTTGGTCATGCCTGTCTGGTGACGGCATCGAGCGATGAGATGGCGCGCTACCACTACAGCGCTGCGCTCGAAATCATCGAGGCTGTCGGCATTCCGCGGGCGCGCGCTGAGGTGATGCTGGGGCTGACCTTGCTCGAGGGGCATGCCGGCAATCTTGCTGCTGCCGAAGCCTATGCCCGCGATGGTCTCGACCGCGCGTTAGATGCGGGTGATGAGTGGACGGCGGCGCTCATCTGGCTGGCGTTTGGCAGCGTTGCCGCCGCCGCCGGCGATCCGCGCGCGCTCGAATGGCTTGGCGAAGCATATCAGCGGTTTGTTCGCGGCGACGATCAGTACGGTCAGACGGTTGCGCTTCTCTGGGAAGCGCACGTTCATTTGCAGTCTGGCAACGAAGCGGAAGCCGACCGAAAGATCGAACGTCTCCTGGAACTGGTCGGCACGCATGGGTTCGATGGCGTCTTGACGACACGCACGCTGTTCGGTCCCTACGATCTGGCAATCCTGGTTCCGCTGCTCCTTCGAGGACGGTCATTGCGCGGCGCAACACAGCGTCAGGCGACGACAGCGCACCGCCTTTTGCGGCAGGGCTTCCCGTCAATTGCCGCTGACGACGCCGTTGATATCTACCATCCCGGCTATACCCTGCGGGTCTATATGCTTGGGCGCTTTCGCATCTTCCGCGGCGCGCACGAGATTCAGGCGCGTGAGTGGCAACGCGAGAAAGCGCGGCAACTGTTGCAACTGTTGCTGACCTACCGTGGCATGTGGTTGCAGCGTGAACAGATCTGCGCCTGGCTCTGGCCCGATAGCGAACCGGCAGCCGCCGAGCGGCAGTTCAAGGTGACGCTCAATGCGCTCAACAATGTGCTGGAGCCGCGCCGACCGCCGCGCGTTGCGCCGTTTTTCATCCGGCGCCAGGGGTTGGCGTACAGTTTTGCGCCATCCTACGGCTGCTGGATCGATGTGGATGAGTTCGAACTGCGTACCGCTGGAGCGCCGGGACGCGATGCGGAAGTCGAAATTCGCAGCCGTCGCACAGCATTCCAGTTGTACCGCGGCGACTATCTCGCCGAGGCGCTGTACGATCCCTGGACGCTCGAAGAACGCGAGCGTTTGCTGGCGCGTCATCTGGCATCAACAGCGACTCTTGCCAGATTACTGGTTGATCGCGGCGAATTTGATGAAGCCATTGATCTGTGCGAGCACATCATTCGCCGCGACCGCGGTTACGAAGAAGCCTACCAGACCCTCATGCGCGCCTATGCCCGCGCAGGGAGCCGTTCTCAGGCGTTGCGCGCCTATGCGCGCTGCGTTCAGGCATTGCAGGATGAACTTGGGATCGAACCGCTCCCGGAGACGACCGACCTCTGGGAGCGCATCAAGCGGAACGAGACCGTGTAGTGCGCGTTACCGTATGTTCCAGCAGTTTGACGGCGGCATAGATCGCATCAATATGCGGCGTTGGCACGTTCGTCAGCCTGCCGAGTTCAGCCACTGCCCCCACCAGCGCATCCACTTCGGTTGCCCTGCCGGCCTCGATGTCCTGGAGCATCGAAGTCTTGTGCGCGCCAACCTGTTCGGCGCCGGCGATGCGCTGATCGATGGTGAGGCCGAACGTGATGCCCAATCGCTCGGCGACTGCCTGCCCTTCTTCCATCATAGCGACGATCAGCGCACGCGCCTGCGGATGGCGGCAGATGTCGATCAGCGTGGCGCGTGTCAGCGCGCTGACCGGGTTGAACGCCAGGTTGCCCCACAGTTTGATCCAGATGTCGGTGCGAATACGCGGGCGCACCGGCGCTTTCAGCCCTGCGCGCGCCAGTGTCTGTGAGAGATGCTGCACGCGCTCGCTGCGCGATCCATCGAGTTCGCCAAGCGTAAACCGGTCGCCTTCGATATGGCGGACGATCCCCGGCGCCTCCAGTTCGGTCGCCGGGTAGACGACACACCCGATAATGCGTTCGGTCTCGATGTTCGCAGCGATGACACCGTCGGGATCGACCGACTCGATGCGCCGTCCCTCGAACGGTCCGCCATGCCGCTGGAAGTACCACCAGGGAATGCCGTTCTGTGCCGGAACGACGATCGTTTCGTCGTGAAACAAGGGGCGGATCAGAGGCGCAACTCCCGGCAACTGATGCGCTTTGACGGCGACAATTACCACGTCGTGTGCGCCCGCGACTGATGGGTCGTCGGTTGCCAATGCAGGATGGACGGTCAACGTCGTCCCGTCGGACTCGATGAGCGTCACGCCGCGTTCGCGGATGGCAGCCAGATTTGCGCTACGGGCGATCAGCGTGACCTGCTCACCCGCGTGCGCCAGCCGCGCCCCCAGATAGCCGCCGATCGAACCTGCGCCAACGATACAGATCTTCACTGCGCCCTCCCCGATGAGTCGTCGGTCAGTCCCAGCAGTTTCGCCATTGCGATCCGTTGCAATTTCCCGGTTGCGCCGCGTGGAATCTCCGGCAGGATGTGAATGACGCGCGGCACCTTGAAATCCGCCAAAAACGCGGCGCAGTGCTCGCGCAGTTCCCGCTCGGTCGCTTCGGTGCGCAGCACGACGGCGGCATGCACTTCTTCACCGAGCGTCCGATGCGGCGCAGCGAACGCGACAGCCTCCGCCACTGCCGGATGCCGGAGCAGAACATCGTCGATTTCGAGCGGTGAGATCTTCTCGCCGCCACGGTTGATCAATTCCTTCAGGCGGCCCGTCAGCCACAGATACCCCTGGGCATCGATCCGCCCCTGATCGCCGGTGCGAAACCAGCCGTTGGCGAACGCGGTCGCAGTCGCTTCCGGGTTGTTCTCGTAGCCATCGAACACACTCGGTCCCCGCACCGCCACCTCGCCGCGTTCGCCGCGCGGCAGTTCGGCGCCGTGTTCATCGAGAATCGTCACCTCAACGCCGAAGCCATACCCGACAGACCCGGCGTAGTGCGGCAGCGGCGGCAGCGGATTGGTCGTCATTTGGTGGCTTGCTTCGGTCATCCCGTAGGACTCGATCACCGGCGCCTGAAACGTCGCTTCGAGCTGTTCCAGGACGACCGGCGGCAGCGGTGCGCTGCTGGAACGAATGAAGCGCAGCGGCGCGGCGCGAATCGCGGCCATCTGGCGTTCGGCGCGCGCCAGCAGCATCTGGTGCATCGTCGGCACTGCCGAAAACCATGTTGGGCGAAACGCAGTCAGCCAGCCCCAGAAGCGCAGAGCGTCGAAGCCGGTGGGAATGACGACCGACCCGCCGGAGGCGAGCGGCGCGAGCAGGGTGGCGACAATGCCGTGGATGTGGAAGAGCGGCATCACACACAGCGCCCGATCAGCGGGCGTCAACCGGTACGCGCCGACGATATTGCGCGCCGAGGCGACCAGATTGCGCTGGCGCAGCGGCACGCGCTTAGGGCGGCTGGTGGTGCCGCTGGTGTGCAGAATCAGCGCCACATCATCGGGCTGTGGCGGCGTCAACGTCTGCGCCGGGCGCGCGCCGCGTTCGAGCGCCAGGTCGAGCGTGCCATCGGCACGGAGCGCCGCCGTCACAACGGTCATGCCGGGCGCTGCGGCGGCGCGCGCCGCTTCCATCCCGACAGGCGGCACGATCAGCGTCGTTGCGCGGGTATCCTCGAAGTAGAACGCAAACTCGTCCTGGCGATACTTCGGGTTGAGCGGCGCGGCGGTTGCGCATGTCGCCGCTGCAAGGAAACTCAGCGCCATTGCAGGACCATTGCCGAGCGCGATCGCCACTCGCTCGCCGCGCGCCACGCCAAAGGCAGCAAGGCGCTCTGCCAGTTCCAGCACATGCTCGCGCAACCGGGCGAATGGCAACGGAGGCGTGTCCGGCGCCAGCAATGCGAGAGCATCGGGTTCGCCGCGCGTCAGAATATCCAGGAGAGTAAGCACCAGTATTCCTTACAGTATACAGAGTCGTGATTCCTGCCCCTATTATACCGCGCATCTCCGGTTTGCCTTATTTCTCCCTTACTGAACGGCGCCGGGCAAAAAAGATGCGCTTCCGCTCAGGGAGCGCAGCGCTTCGACCTGTATGTGCGCCAAGCGTGCAGGTGCGCTACCATAGATCAACAATCGCATTCTCTCTGTATACATCCGGCATGCGCCGCGTGGGTATCATTGGCTGATCGCGTGCCTGAAAAAGTCAATTGGGTGGGCAAAGGCGCCGCCTTCTCCCACCCAACCAAGTACCTGACAACACTCAAACTGTCCTTACGACGCATCCCCCGGCTGCAACCCGCGTGCCATCAGCAGCGTCCCGAGTTTCTGCAACCCAAGACGCACGCGCGTCTTGATCGTACCAAGCGGCCGATTGAGTTTCGTGGCAATCTCCTGGTGCGACAGACCGCCAAAATACGCCAGTTCAACCGCCTGTCGCTGCGCTTCGGGCAAGTGACCAAGGGCATCACGAATGACGCGCTGCTGCTCGAAGGCCCAGGCGGCTTCTGGCACATCGGTCTGTTCATCGGCAAGTTGCTGAATAACCGGGTGATCGACATCCTCATAGATTTGGGTCGGGCGAGCGCGCATGCGGCGCAACTCATCGATGCACAGGTTGTGCGCAATTCCGAACAACCACTGCGCTACACGCCCGCGCTCGACATCGAAGCTTGTGCTGCGTCGCCAGACGCGCCAGAAGACTTCCTGGACAACCTCTTCCGCCAGTTCACGATTTTTCAGCATCCGCAGCGCCATGCGATAGATCACAGACGAATAGCGATCATAAAGCACTTCGAGCGCATTGCTGTCACCTTCGGCAATTGCTGCAATCAGCACGTGATCGTCTGGCGTATCGGTGCGCGATGATAACGGCGCTGTGGTCGTCGGGCGGATGTGTTCACTGGTGTGTTGGTTGTCCATGGAAGACCCTCTTTCTCTTCCCCTGCTATGGCGAACATCTTTGCACTTGTTTGCACAGATTATACCCCCCATGCACTGTATTGTCAATGTTTTGAAAAGGCTTTGAACAGGTTTCTCATCGTTCTTTCATCCCAGGACTGAAAGGCGTTTTTGGTCATCAGGAAGCAAATGAAACGAGATAGCCAAAGGATTAGTTAATAAGAGGTTGCACAGGTTTATCATTGTCTTGCACAGGATTGGGTGTGCGGCGTGGCGGCGCGCGGTCGATAGATCCCTCCCTTCTCACCTTGTGGGAGAGAGGGGTGAGAAAGGTGTTGCCACGCGCAAAGCGCAGGTTTGATCGGCTCGCTCTCATGAAGAAGAGAGGACGCCTCCTTCGGATAAATCTGGTACAATTTGAGTCCACTGCAAAAAGGCTTAACCACAAGGGACACAAAGCACACGAAGGTGAATAAAAATGAAAAGCATTTCCTTTGTGTCCCCTTGTGACCTTCGTGGTTGCTTTTTGTAGTGAAGTCACAATTTTCAATACGTGTCTGTCTGGAAAATCTCGTTGGGCAAGCGAAGGCGTTGCCTTCGTCCATCTAGCGGTCGCTGGGTGGGCCGAAGCGCCGCACGTCACGCGGCGATTTTTTGGATAGCCTCTCAATGCCACTTGTGTATAAAAGAATCGAGGCAGCGATGAACGTATTCCATGGCTTTGAACTGGTTCGCGAGCAGCAGATCCCTGAACTGAACTCACTGGCGCGCCTGTATCGCCACGTGGCAACCGGCGCTGAGCTGCTCTCGCTGATCAACGATGATGAAAATAAGGTCTTTGGCATTGCCTTCCGCACGCCGCCGCCCGACTCGACCGGTGTGGCGCATATTCTTGAGCACAGCGTGCTCTGCGGGTCCGAAAAATATCCTCTGAAAAAACCGTTCGTTGAGTTGCTCAAAGGGTCGCTCAAAACATTTCTCAATGCGATGACCTATTCGGATAAAACGGTCTATCCGGTTGCGTCCACAAATACAAAGGATTTCTACAATCTGGTCGATGTGTACCTCGATGCCGTCTTCCACCCGCGCATTACACCGGAGGTGTTGCAGCAGGAAGGGTGGCGCTACGAGGTCAACGAGGATGACTCGCTCGGCTATCGTGGCGTGGTGTTCAACGAAATGAAGGGCGCCAATGCGTCACCCGACCGCGTGCTCTACCTGGCAGTGCAGCGTTCGCTCTTCCCCGGTCATGTGTACAGTGTCGACTCCGGCGGCGATCCGGCGGAGATTCCGAATCTGACCTACGAGCAATTCAAGGCGTTCCACGAGCGTTACTACCACCCCTCGAATGCGCTGATTTTCTTCTACGGCGATGACGATCCGGAGGAGCGCCTGCGCCTGCTTGATCGTGTCTTGTCCCCATTCGAGCGTATCTCTGTCGACTCGACGATCCCGTTGCAACCGCCGCTCAGCGAACCGCAACACGTTGAGGTTCCCTATCCCGCCGGTCCGAACAGCGCTGGCAAGCATATGGTGACGGTCAACTGGCTGCTCCCTGAACCGCCCGGCATCGAAGAGGCGCTGGCGCTCGACATCCTGGAGCACGCGCTGGTTGGCACGCCAGCCTCGCCACTGCGCAAGGCGCTGATCGACTCCGGTCTGGGTGAAAACCTCACCGGCTCCGGGTTCGCTCGCCTGCGGCAGACCTACTTTACCGTCGGCTTGAAAGGGGTCAAAGGCGAGCATGTCAGCGCAGCCGAGGATTTGATTATCGGGACGCTGGGACGCCTGGCGCGCGATGGAATCGATCCGCAAACGATCAAGGCGGCGGTCAATACCGTCGAGTTTCAGTTGCGCGAGAACAATACCGGTTCCTATCCGCGCGGTCTGGCAGTGCTGATCCGGGCGCTCGACACCTGGCTCTACGGCGATGATCCGCTGGCGCCGCTCATGTTTGAGGCGCCGCTGCGCGCGATCAAGCAGCGGTTGAGCAATGGGGAACGCTTCTTCGAGCGCCTGATCGAGGAGAAGTTGCTGCACAATCCGCACCGCACAACGGTGGTGCTCGTTCCCGACCTGGAACTGACGAATCGCCAGAATGCCGCTGAACGCGACCGCCTGGCAGCGATCCGTGCAACGCTCGATGATGCACAGATCGAAGCGATCAACGCAACTGCCGCGCGTCTCAAGCAGATCCAGGAAACCCCCGACCCGCCGGAGGCGCTCGCGTCATTGCCTGGCCTGACGATTGCCGACCTCGACCGGACGATCAAGACCATCCCCGCCGAAGCGTTGGAGATTGGCGCAACGCGTGTGCTGCTCCACGATCTGTTCACCAGCGGCATCGTGTATGTGGACATTGGTATGAACCTGCGCGCGTTGCCGCAGGAGTTTCTGCCGTATGTCACCATTTTTGGGCGCGCGCTCCTCGAAACCGGCACGCAGCGCGAGGATATCATTCAGCTCATCCAGCGCATCGGGCGTGATACCGGCGGCATCTTCCCGCAGTCGTTCACCTCGGCGATGCGCGGACGCAGCATTGGCGCCGCCTGGCTGTTTCTGCGCGGCAAAGCGATCGTCGAAAAGAGTGATGCGCTGCTCGACATTCTGCACGATGTGGTGCTGTCGGCGCGGCTCGACAACCGTGAGCGCATCCGGCAGATTGTGCGCGAAGAGCGCGCCGCGCGCGAAGCCAGCCTGATCCCCGCCGGCCATGCCGTCGTCAGCACGCGCCTGCGTGCGCGTTTCAGCGAAGCCGACTGGGTCGCCGAGCAGATCGGCGGCGTCAGTTACCTGCTGTTCCTGCGCCGGATCGAGCAGGCCATTGATGACGATTGGGAAACGGTGCGCGCGGTGCTCGAACAGATGCGCGTGCGGCTGGTCGATCGCAGCGCGCTGCTGGTCAATGTGACGGTGGATGCTGCCGGATGGGAGCGGTTCCGTCCCCATCTCGAAGCGTTCCTCGACCGCCTGCCGGTCGGGACGCCGGCGCCGGCGGCATGGAATCCGCACAAAGGCGCGCCATCGGAAGGGTTGATCATTCCCGCGAATGTCAACTATGTCGCCAAAGGCGCCGATCTGTACCGCCTGGGGTATCGGCTGCACGGCTCGGCGCTGGTGGTGACGCGCTATCTGATGACGACCTGGCTGTGGGAGCAGATCCGTGAGCAGGGAGGCGCATACGGCGGCTTCTGTTCGTTCGACCCGCGTTCGGGCATGTTCAGTTACACGTCGTACCGCGATCCCAATCTGTTGCGCACGATCGATGTGTACGACCGTTCCGCCGCATTTTTGCGCCAGCTCGACCTGAGTGAGAAAGAGTTGACGCGCGCTATTATCGGCGTGATTGCCGACCTTGACGCCTACCAGCTGCCGGATGCGCGCGGCTTCACGGCAATGGCGCGTTACCTGGTCGGCGACGATGACGCCTACCGCCAGCAGATGCGCGATGAGGTGCTGGGCACAACGCCAGCCGACTTCCGCGCCTTCGCCGATGTGCTCGATACGCTGCGCGACAACGCGGCGCTCGTCGTGATGGGCGGCGAAGACGCCATCACTGCTGCGAACCAGGAACGCGCGCTGTTCGCCGAGATCACCCGCGTGCTGTAACGTCGGCGATCTGCCCGTCGCGCATGTGGATGATTCGCTCTGCGTGACGGGCGACGTCATGCTCGTGGGTCACCAGAATCACGGTCATGCCGCGTTCGCGGTTCAGGCGCTCGAAAATTGCCATGATCTCCTCGCCGGTTTTCGTGTCGAGCGCGCCGGTCGGCTCGTCCGCCAGAATGATGCGCGGATTGTTGACCAGCGCGCGCGCAATGGCGACACGTTGCTGTTGCCCGCCGGAAAGTTCATTCGGCTTGTGGTGCATGCGATCGCCCATGCCGACGGCTTCGAGCGCCGCGCGCGCGCGCGCTGTGCGATCGCGCCCGTTGCCGTTGCTGTAGAGCAGCGGCAGTTCGACGTTGCGCAGCGCCGTGGTGCGCGGCAGCAGCATATATTGCTGAAACACGAACCCGATCTTCTGATTGCGGATCTCTGCCAGCGCGTCGTCGTCCAGACTGCCGACATCCACTCCGTCCAGCAGGTAGACGCCTGATGTCGGCTGGTCCAGGCAGCCGAGCATATTCATCAGGGTGCTCTTGCCGCTGCCCGACGGACCCATGATCGCCACCATCTCCCCCTCGTCGATAGTGAGCGAGACCCCGCGCAGCGCATGCACCTCGACATCTCCCATCCTGTAGATCTTAACAACATCGCGAACTTCGATGAGCGGTTTCATGGACATGAATGCGCCTTTGTACGGTTATAAACCGGTAATGAATCTCAGATACACTGACGGTGAACGCTGCGGAAGAGCAAAGGAGTTCCTGTGGTTACCAACTACGTCCTCATCGACTACGAGAACGTCCAGCCCAATCTCCTGCCGCTGCTCGACCACAAGCAGATGCGTGTGATCGTCTTTGTTGGCGCCTGCCAGAAATCGGTGCCGTTCGAATTCGCAGCGGCAATGCAACGCATGGGATCGCGTGCCACGTATGTCAAGCTTTCCGGCAATGGCTCGAATGCGCTCGACTTCCACATCGCCTTCTACCTTGGCGTGCTGGCAGTGCGCGACTCCGCAGCGTACTTTCACATTATATCCAAAGATACCGGCTACGACCCGCTCATCCAGCATTTGCGAGCGAGAAACATCAAGGCGCATCGCTTCGAAGATGTCCACGACATTCCCATCATAAAGAAAGTTCTTCCTTCTCCGCCTCTGTCCGCGCCAGCGCCTGAACCCCGTTGTCTTCCTGCCGCCGGTGCGCCATCTGTGCCGCAGCCCGAACTGAACGAGCATTCTGCCGCCGCTACGGCGCCGGAAACCGGCGCGCATGCGATCAATGGCGTCGCCCCGCACCTTGACAGCGCCCGTGCATCGGCAATACCGAATGGCGCTGCTGTGAGGGCGGTGAATGGCAATAGCGTGCATGTATCGTCTGGCACTGTCGCCATGCTCACAATCGCTGGTGACAACCAGGGGTGTGTCAGAGATGGCAGCACTGGCGCTCCATCCATCCAGGCATTGCCTGAGACCAGGACAGCAACAACGAACAACGCACATGCGCCAGCAGGATCTGCACCACCTGCCGATGCCGGCGCTCCCGCACAACTTTCACCAGACGAACGGCTCCACTTTGTTCTCATGCACCTCCAGAAATCGCGCACCGCCCGACCTGGCAAAGTAGCCACATTGCACAACCACATCCACGCGCTGTTCCGCAAGCAACTGACTGACCAGGAAGTCGATGCCATTGTGATACGAATGAAACGCAAAAACCTGATCTCTATCGACGAAAACCGGCGGATCACCTACCACCTGCCGGAGTGATCGGTACGAATGTGATCGCCTCTTTGTGGCGAAACGGGCGAAAATGTCTTTACAGTGCGCAAATGGCGGTATATACTGGGCATTGTGGTCGTAATCCTAGAGATGCGGTATGTTTATTCCGCCTCTTGCAAGCGAGTTCACATGATCGACCTCGCCAGCCAGGCGCAAATACGCGAAGCCATTGCCGATTGCATTCGCGCTGATCGGCGCGTGCTCGACCGATTGCGCGCAGAGATTCGATCTTTGAAGCACACAACATGCCGCATTCAGCCGCGCGCCGCAACGTCTATTTCACTGATCGGCGCCGACGGCGGCAACTGCCAACTGCGCTTCGATCCCTTCCTGATCCATCTGGTGCGGGTGGTGGACAGCAGTAACAATGAGTACTGCCTGGAAGCGGTGTCTCCCACAACCCCGATCCGCCGGCTCAACGAGCGTCAGTTCGCTCCCGATGGATCGGCGCGCACGGCGCTTGGCGAGATGATGCGCTTTCTGGGTGTTGACAGCCTGACAGAACTTTCGCCCATGATCCGGTCAGCCAACCAGGAACGACCGGTTTCTCGCCGCTGGGTAGAGGCGTACCGCGAACTGGTCGAGTGGGCCGTCTTGTTCGCTATCCTGAAGAAGGATTTTGGCGCCGATACCCTGATTGTTCGTGATGGATTGCTGCGCAGTGTGGTGTTCGCCAGAGGTTTGTTTCAGCGCTTGCTCCGCGGTATGCAAGAGCGCGTCGATGCGCACTGGAGGAACAATCGTCGCCGTATCCACCTCGTCGGCGTCGCCAAGCACAGCAAGGTGCTGTCCCGCTACCGCCTGGCGATGGCGCTCGAGGGGGTGCTGCACACCGACTACCCGGCGTATGTGGAGGTGCCGCGTGAGTTGGAAGAGAAGTCCTACTTCCGGGCGGATTTCGCCCCGGGCGGCGACTATGCTGGCGAAGGCGACGACCCTGCCGGGTATGTCGGCGGCAGGATGTTTCTGGTGAAGTTCGGGTCGTATCGCCACGACCCGGTCTGGCCCGTAGACATCTTCGAGCCACAGACAGGCAATGCTCAGGAAATTCTTGGTTCGCTGCTCGCCGATGCCGTGAACGGATTTCCGATCCCCTCCTACCCGCGTTGCCTGCAGAAAGCGCACGAGCATGCGGCGCTGGTCGATTTTGATTTCGACGTATTGCAGGATTTCATCTACGAAGGGGTGCGATCGACCCTCGGCACAGAGGCAGGCATCCTGGACGCTTTTCAGCTTCTGGATCCTGATCCATCGCAACACCGGTACGAATGAGGGCGCCCGCCATGGCAGACATCCATCTCTTTCCCAAAGATAAAGTCGTTGGCATCTTTCGCGGCTTCCAGCACGGCGGTCTGGAGTTCCACGCCGATCTGGTCCTGCCGTACCGGAATGATTTTCAGAGTATCCCAATGCACGGTCAATTTCTCCTCGTCCAGATGGAGACGCCCGATGAGGCGGTGTTGGGTCGTATCGCCTCCTTCTCCTCAGAGGGGAAGCTGGCTTACGGCTCTGGCGAGGAGTTCAACCTGCGCGCAATCCGCGAGGATCGCCCGATCCCGGAAGATCTGCGCGAGCAGTACCTGAAGTATCGGGTCAACATTCGGGTGCTCGGCGTCCTGCGGCGGAACGGCGCGGGATTGACCTTCGTGCCCTCGCATCGCCGGTTGCCCCACGTCGGCAGTCGGGTCGCCTTTCCGAGCGATGAGGTCTTGCGCGAGATTGCCGGTCACTACATCGATGGGGCGCCGATTGGTCATCTCGCGTTGGGTGAGTATGTCTACGCCGCCGGCAGCGAAACATTCGAGCCGCGCGAATGGATGCAGGTGCTCTCACCGGAGATACTGGTGCGCTTCCCGATTGAATCGCTGGTGTCTCGTCGCAGTTTTATCTTTGCCCGCGCAGGCTTCGGCAAATCGAACCTCAACAAACTGCTTTTCTCGAAACTCTATGAGACGACCCCCTTCGTCACCAAACGCGGCGGCAAACGGGTTCCGGTGGGAACCGTCATCTTCGATCCAGACGGCGAGTATTTCTGGCCCGACGACAAGGGACGACCGGGTTTGTGCGATGTTCCCGAGTTAGAAGACAAGATCGTCGTCTTTACTGAGCGGAAGAGTCCGAGTCCCTTTTACCAGTCCTTCGTGGCGGGCGGCATCAAACTGGATATTCGCCGCCTCCGCCCGTCCGATGTGGTTTCGATTGCGCTCGATCCAGAACGCCAGGAGCAGCAGAATGTGCGCAAACTGCGCGGGTTGCCGCAGGAGCGCTGGGAGATGCTGGTCAACCTGATCGATGCCAACGGCAACACGGCGCCGCTAGACGAGGTCTGTCGGCTGCTCGATCTCGATCCGCAGCGTCAGGAAGCCGAGGCAGTGGCGGCCAGAAGCAATATGACGGTGATTGTGAAGATGCTGCACGACAAGAGCAGCCAACTGATGGATATGCTGGTGCATGCGCTCTCCGAAGGAAAACTGTGCATCATCGATGTCTCTCAGATGCGCGGCAGCCAGTCGCTCGTGCTTTCGGGCCTGATCCTGCGCCGGATCTTCGACCGGAACCAGCAACAGTTCACCGAAGCCGATCCCAGGACGATCCCAACCATCGCGGTCGTTGAAGAAGCGCAATCCGTGCTGCACGACAAGACATCCGCCGCCGAGCCGTACATCGCCTGGGTCAAGGAAGGGCGCAAGTACGACCTGGGCGCACTGCTGATCACCCAGCAGCCCGGCAGCATTCCGGTCGAAATCCTCAGTCAGGGGGATAACTGGTTCATCTTCCACCTGTTGTCGGCAGCGGATCTCATCGCCCTGCAACGCGCCAATGCCCATTTCAGCGACGACTTGTTGAGTTCGCTGCTCAATGAGCCTATTCCTGGTCAGGGAATATTCTGGAGTTCAGTTGGCGGCAAGTCGTATCCGGTCAGCATTCGTGTCCTGTCGTTCGAGCAGTTGTACTCGATGCGCGATCCTTCCTACAACCGCCCCGCCGGTCATACCTATGCCCAAACATTGCATCGCATCTTCGCCGGCGTTGGCCAGTCTGCAACCATCACGCGCGTTCCCGAAGCCGAAGATGAGTTGTTTCCAGAAGCAGCCGAAAGCGGGTCGATCGATGTCATGGCGACAATCGAACAACGCGCCATTGAAGCCCTGCGCAATAATAGCGAGATCCGCCAGAAACTCGAATCTCCAAACGGCATGCCCTGGTATGGGGTCCAACAGTTCTTGATCAACTGCTTGCCGGAACACCTGGAAGACCGCCGTCAATTCGCCTACAACCTGGTCTCGAAGGCGATGAACGCCATCTTCGGACCCAAGCCCGTGGGATGGGAGGCCTTCAAGAATCCGGCTACGGGCAAAACGTGGATCAGGGTCAATCGGTGACCGCCGTCCCACGTTCGACATGGGACATGCGCCGTGGTGCGCCGTTGCACCGCAACGGCGCTGCCTGATGTATATGTGAGGGTGCATATGTCCGCAGAAGGGGGGAACGCTCATGCTGGCATGCTGGGTGGTGCCGGCGCTCCTCACGGTTGCCGTTGTCCTCTTCATGTGGCTCGACGCGGCAAAATACCCCGACACAACGGCGCAGCGCCAGAAGGATCGACTGTGGCCCGCCGTATTCGTGAGCATCTCCGTCGCTCTGGTGTCCTATTCCGTGCTCGTCAGGGTTGAGGAGGATGTCGCCGCCGCGCAGGCATTCGACACAATCCAGACGCCGCTTGCCGGGCATCATCTCCTCATCCGTTACCCGCATACGCTCCGGTTCGACGCGCCTGAGACCGATCCACCGACGCTGACCGTTTGGGTCGAGCGCAACGCCGGCGCCGCACCACTGACCGTCACTGTCGAACTGAGCAGCGCCACGCTCCTGTCCGTCGATGCCGCCGGAATGTCGGGCGAGCCGCGTCTGACATTGGGCGTCAACGGCGGATCGCGGTTGCAAGACGTGCGTCTTGGACCGCTGCGGTCGAACAGCGATGAGCGAGTGGTCGTTGATGTGACCGTCCGTGATGCAAGCGGGAAGGAATTGCTGACGCAGCCGCTGACCATCGCGCGTGAGACGCGGGCGGCGTTCTACTGGCGTGTGTTTACGACTCGCTTCTTCGGCGATGCCGGGCTGGCGCTGGCAGTGGCGTCAGCCGTGCTCGGCATTGGCTGGCAACTGCTCAACGAAGGACGGCAGACGCGCGTCGGTCAGCAGCGTGAGCGCATTCGAGAACTACGCGATCTTTTTGAGCGTGACCTGATTGAATGGGCGCTTGTGTCCAGAACGCTGGAACAGGAAGCCAGGAAAGGCTGGGAGGAACAGGCGCGCCAGGAATTGCGCGAGGCTCTCAGGAAGCAAAACCAGCAACTGACAACCACGGCGACGCAGGTTCGCGTGAAACGTCTGTTGCACGACGCAGCCGAGTACTATCGCGCTGGCGATGTTCAGCGTTGCGCCACCGCCCTCGATCTCGTCATACGGGCGTATGCGTCGAAGGACGACCGCCTCACGGATCTGCCGCACCGGTTGTCGGACGCGCGCACGGCAGATAAGCAACAGGCTGAAACCATCCTGCGCGTCTGTGGAGTTCTGCTCAATCGCTTCTGGTTGGACGCAAATGAACTCGCAGCGGCGGCGCTCGAGGCAATGGCATCGCAACCTGATGATCATGAAGCGAAACAATGTCTGTTGCATACGATTCGTGCGCCAGGCAATGAAGCCGACGCTGCGCTTAGCAAACTGGCGGTCAACGATCCCCGGATACGCGGGCATCTGACGAATCATTTTCCCTGGACCTTCGCGTGGGCGCCAATCGCGCCTGAGCCGGGAAGGGTCTTGCGAACGCGATCGGTCACTCCCTGGTTGGAAGCCAACGGGCTGAAGATGCACCCATTCGACGCACACGAGTTGCAGGCTCACCAAGCCTTTCTGGAGCGCGTCACCCTGCCAGCGGCGCAACGAGCGGCTATAATACAGTCACAATTGCTGGTGGCTGTCGGACTCCGATTTGATCGCTATGTCGCTGCGATTGCACTCTATCACGAACTGCACCAGCCAACCGCACGACAGATGCCGGTCATGGTGACGCTGTTCGACCACGACACCGCAGGACACCCCGCGCTGTTGAGCCGTGTCGCGCAGGCGGCGGGAAAAACGTGGGTCCGACTGATCGCCGATCAGCCGGGGGTGTTGTTGTGGTTGCCGGAAGATGAACAGGCGCTGCTGGCGGAATGGTTCGTGTGGTTGAGCGGTTCGCCGCAGGCAGTGCGGCAACAACTCCGACGCGCCGGGTTGCAGAGCGGCATTCAGGAGCAGATCGTTCTTCGTCAGCTTGATCCGTTGCTGTCCGGTGCTGATCGATCGACGCCGCATTCCGACAGGTTGCTCAACTGGCTGGCGATTCGTCCGCCGGAAGTCAGTCATATGTGCGTGATCGCCATCGATCACAGCGAAAATCAGCGTGCCGGACTGCTTGCCGAACTCCTGTTGAAGACGCAGGATGCCGGAGTGGTATGGAAGTTGTTCACCTCACCGACGCGCAGGCGAATGGTCGAGGAGGTTGACGGTATTGCTCTGGAATGGTCTGAACACGAGTTGCTCGCACTGCTGGACTTCGCGGTTGACGGTGCAGGCGGACCCGGGCAAACCCTGATCGATCTTCTGGAGATGGACGATCCTGCATTGAACGAAGAAGAGTTCCTGCGCACCGTGTTGAAGCACGCGCATGGTTCGTTCGAGCGCGCACTGGCGATCTGCCGGCGCGCGCTGGCGCATCATCTCGATACCGTCTCCGATCCGAACGATCCGAACTATCCTTTCCTGAACGAGCATGATTTCAAAGCTGCCCTGCAGCGCACGTGAGCAATGGAACCAGATCGCCACAGCATCGCTGCTGAAGCGCTCGATGCACTCGCGGCAGAGCGCGAACCACATCTGCAACCGGCGGTGTTCGTCGAGCCGCCGCAGTATGCAGCGTATGCCGGTATGCGCTCGTTTGTGGTATTCGGTGATAGCGGCTCAGGCAAAACAGCCCTGCGGCTGGCGCTGATGCGCCGGACAGCGCCGGCGGATGCGCCGCCGACGCACCTGGTCGTTCAATGGCAGCCCGATCCGGTCGAGGGGGTGCAGGGCAGCCCCGCCGTGCGCCTTTTCGTGCGCCAGGCGCTGGAAGCCTGCGCCACGACACTGCTCACGACGTTCGCCCGCCACCCGTATCTGTTTCACAACGCGCCGCCGACCGCGCAGACGGCGTTGCACTGGTTTATCCAGACCTTCGCAGGTCAAGATCAGCATCATCTCCTTGCCGTCATCGAAGAGGAGGGCGGGTCTGCGGACGGTGTCTCCCTCTCCCGTCACCTGATCACCAATCCCGCGTCGCCGGCGCTGCACGCCGACGTGGCCGAACAACGCATCATTGCGCTCCTGACCACCACGCTCCAGCGGATGGGCATGCGCGGCGTGTGGGTCATGGTCGATGGGTTCGAGCCATGGCTGCACAGCGCCGCGCCTGCCCTATCGGATCTGTTGCTGGCCATTCTCTCGACGCTTGAACTCTTCGACCTGAACGGCTTTGCGATCAAGATGTTCGCTCCACACGCGCTGGAACCGATCATCACCGGCAGTTGGGGCGCGATCAAAGGGCGCGTCGATCTTTACACTCTCTCCTGGACGCCCGATCAGCTGGCACTGATCACCGAACGCCACATTGCGGCGAAAATCGGCAGACCGCAGGCAACGCTCGGCGATCTGTGCGCGGCGGATCGTGATGTGTACGCCTGGCTGCAACGCTACGGCGGCAGCACACCGCGCGGCTGGCTCAAACTCATCCGCCCGCTGGTCGATGCCTTCCTGGCATCCGGCGCGTCGCAGCCCCTGTCGCGCGATGCCTGGCGTGTGGTGCAGCGCACCAATCCTCCCCGCCTCTCCATCGATCTCGCAACCGACCGCGTCTTCATCGGCGATGCCGAGGTCAGCGGATTGCAACCGCGCCCCTACCGCCTGCTGCGCTACCTGTACGAGAACCGCACGCGGCGTGTGCCGCGCAGCGAACTCTACTACCGCGCCTATCAGGGGCTTGCCGAAGAACCGCGCGCCCACGACGACCGCGGCTGGGAAGACCCTGCCGATTGGAACAATGTGCTCGACAATGCGCTGTTGCGCCTGCGCAAAATCATCGAACCCGATCCGCGCCATCCGGTCTATATTCTGACCGACCGCGGCTGGGGTGTGAAACTGGAGAATGTAATATGACCGTCGCCAGCATGCATGTGAGGTTCTGGTGAGAATGCGGTGATGCAGCTGATAGCAGTGTGTGAATGGGCGGCATGGCGCGTGTAGTATACTGACCATTGGCGTCACATTCGACACGTTTGGGACGTGCGTCCGCAAGACAAGATTTGTCTGCGATTGTGAGGTCAGAGCGCTGTGCGGCAGGATGCTATCGGAGTTGCGGCATTGATGGCTATGGTGTGCAAAAACATTTTGTACCTTTGGATTGTTTATGAACGCTTTAGAAGACAATCATCTCTCAGCACAGACCCTTTCCGCCGACTGGTTTCGGCGCATTGGTCTGCGGTTCGACCCCTACGTTCACCTGGAAGCCTCGAGTGATCCGCACCTCTCTGAGTATACGGTCAACCTCGACATCTTCCGCACCGCCTGGGATGCTGCGTCGGCGGTCATTTTTGCGCCGCCGGGAGGCGGCAAAACGGCGATGCGCGTCGCCGTCACCCGTACCTGCTGGTACGACATCGGCGGCGCCTATCCTTTCCCGCTGCCGTATAACCTGGGTGCAGCGCCGCTGATAGGCGCGCCGCCAACCGCTGCGCAGCATCTGCGCCTGCTGCTCGAAGCCGGAACATGCGCGTTGCTCACCGGTCTGGCGTTTCGACCGGAACGGTTGTTGCGGGCTGCTCCCGCCGATATTCGCGCTATCGTCGGCTTGCTCCGCGCCGGGTTGCCCGGTCCGCTCGAGTATTACCTGGACGTGCTGCGTGAAACCGGCACGCCTGCCGGGTTGACCCCGCTTCTCGAGCGAACCTATGCGCTCACCGCGCCGCCGCTGCCGGAAGCGCTCCGCCGTTTCTGCGATATCGTTGGGCGGATCGACGCCGATGCCATGCGTGGGCAACCGGAGGACCTGTTCAGTACCTTCGTCGATCTGACGACCAGCGCCCTGGGATTCGGTCACGTCCTGATCCTGATCGACGGCGTCGATGCCATTTACGAGAATCAGGCAGACAACCGGCTGGCGCTGCAATGGGTCGCCGATCTATGTGATTATTCCAAAATGTGGCGAGAACGGAACGTTTTCATCAAACTCTTCGCTCCTGACATCATCGAACCACACATTGCCGGGTATCTCCAAACGCACGCCATTGCCGCACAGATTGCCCGTATTGTCTGGGACCCCGATCTTCTGGCGGAACTGCTGCGCAAACGCATCTTTGCCGCCTCCGACGGGCGGTTCGAGTCGCTCGATGCCATCAGCACACCGGCGCTCACCGATGTGGAACGGCAGATCGTCGCTGCGATCACGCCGCTGCCGCGCGTCGCGCTTCAGGTGACGCGACGCGCGCTCCTGCACTACGCAGCACGGATGGAAGAGGGACAACTCGATGAAGATGACATACGCTGCGCAATCAACTGGTATCAATTCCATGCGGCGCCGCGCCTGCAAGGGTCGGCGTCGCGTGCTTAAGAGTCGTAGTCAACCCTGTCTGGAAGGAAGCGTCCGCCGGTTTTTGCGGCGAACGCTGCTTCTGACTCAGGGAAGGGAGGATGGTATGACTCTGCCTCGTCCCCCGGCATACCGTCCGGGGCTGTTTGTCAACCGCGAAAGTGAAATCGGACGGGTGAGGGATGCCCTTCAGGACATAGCAGGCAGGAAAGCGGAACATGCGCGGACGATCGTGTTTCGTGGCGAACGTGGTTTGGGCAAAAGCTGGCTGGCGCTCCACCTCCACCGGCACGTTTTGAAAGAGGAAATGCCGCATCTGTTGTCGCAGCATCGCATGGTGTCGTTGCTGATCAATCTGACCCCGCCATCTGACCATTCCGTTGACGAAACCGCGCCGGAGGGAGAGTGGCATGTCACCCGCGAAGAAGCCGCGCGCATCGCTGCTCAAGACGATCAGGAGTTCGAGCCGATTCTCCGGCGCTTGCTGAACTGGCTGGCGGAACAACTGGACGTTATCCGCGCCCCGCATGCTCCTGTGCGCGATCTCGCCTCCTGGCTGGCAAGGGATGTCCAACAAAAACTGGAGAAAGAACCGAACCTCTTGATTTGTCTGACTCTCGATTCGGTCTTTGAAACGAATCAGGTGTTCCTCGATGCCCTGGAACGGCACGTTCTGGGGGCGCTGGCGGCGCTGCCGCGGGTGCTGATGATCATGACCGGGCGCGGACGACCGTATCTCTGGAAGTCGCCCTACCTGCGCGCCGAGCGCGAAGAACAACCGCTCAAACCCTTCATCGCCGACGAGGTCGTCGATCAAATCCGTCGCGCGCTGCGCGATACGCCTGATCTTCCTGAAACGGTCAATACCTTATCAGGCGACGCCCTCCTCCGACTGGCAGAACGGGTGATCGCTACCGGTGGCGGATACCCGCTGACCAATCATCTGCTGGCGCTTGCGCTCGTGCAGCAGGCGCTCGACGTGCTGCCCGACGATCAGCGCGACAATGCAGAGCGACTGACGAGCATCCTCGATCAGACGCAGATCGATGCGGCAATTCTTGAACAGGTCGCCGACCGACTGCTGGACGTCATTCCGACAGACGAACGTCATCGTCTGCGCGAGGCGTTCGAGGCGCTCTGCGTGCTCAAAGACGGGTTCCGCGAGAATGAAATGCCCTATCTCCTGGCGGCGCGGCGCAACACAACGCCTGAAGAACCGGAATATGCGCTGCCGGCAATACGCAACCTGCGTGATCGTCTGCTCGAAACCAACCTGGTGCGCTGGCGGGACAAACGCTACGCGATGGACGAAGCCGTGCGCGCAGTGCTTGAAGCATACCTGAAGCTCGCCCGCCCTGACGTATGGAGGCGTCTGCACGAAAGCGCAAAGCAGGTGTATGGGGAATGGGGAGAGAAGTACCGCAGCGCATACTACCGTGATCGGGCTGCGTTTCACGAACGGGTGCTGAGTGAAGCAACCGACGCCATGGTTAACGTGAGATGAAGAGGAGGTTCCCATGCATGAAGGTGAACGCTACACCGGCGCGTGGGCAACGCCTGACCTGATCGGGCGCAAGGAAATCCTCCGGCGGATCGATGAGGCGATCCACGCTGCTGCCGGTCTGTCGGTCGTGGCGCTGTATGGACCCGGCGGCATCGGCAAGACGCGCATTTTGAGCGATGCTCTGAAACGACAGACCGGCGGCGCCATTTACACCGCACAACGCCTGATCGACCTGTACGACATTCGCTACCACAGCAGCCTCGATCTTGCCGCTGCGATCTGCGATGCACTCGATGTTGCAAAAGGGAGAGACTTTCGTCGATTTGAGCAGGCGCGCGATCAGCAGCGCAAAGCGCAGGCTTCTGGGGATGTCAGGCAGATTGCAGCATTGACCAGAGAAGCATTGCAGGCTTTCGCCGACGATTTCAATTATTTCTCGCAGAACCGGCGTGTTGTGATTGCCCTCGACACTCTCGAACGCATCGCCTATGGCGCCGGTGAACAACGTCCACCCTTTCAGGTTGCGCCGTCGTGGGAGTGGCTGGTTGAGTCGTTGCCCGCCTGGGGGAATGTCACGCTGCTGGTCGCCGGTCGCAATCAGATTACCCATCTCTTTCCAGATCTTCAGCAGCAAACCCATCTGACGCCTCTCAAAGTCGAACCATTTACCGAAGATGAAACGCGAGATTACCTCGATGCTGTGGCGCAGGCAGCCGAAAACGCCGGTGAACAAGCGGTGGCGGACACATTACGCAGCCTGACGCCGGAACGCAGGCATCAGGTGTATCGTTACTCAGGCGGGTTGCCGATCCTGCTTGCGCTGCTCGCGGACTATATCAGCATTGCCGGGTTTGGCAAATTGCCGCCGATCGTTGAGACCGAGACCGACCCGGCGCGTGCCCGCGAGGTGCTCGAAGAACAGTTGATCGCGCGCATGATGGACTCACGGACGATCAGGGACACCCTCCAAATGCTCGGACGCGCGCCGAAAGGCGTCGATGCCGGATTGCTGGCGCACCTCCTCGATATCTCGCCCGACGAAGCACGCCATCGCCTCGCCATGATCGAGCGTCTGTCCTTCGTCAAGGTGCGTAGCGAGCGTTACTTTCTGCACGACGAGATGTACGCCATTCTGCACCGGCAGATTTATAGCGCGCCGGACGATGCCCCTGAAGCGGAGCGCGTCAACACTGCCATCATTCAATGGTATGCACAACAGATCAACGAGCGCCGCGAATCCCTCGATGAACTGTACGCGCCGATCGAACAACCGCGCCGCGCTGTCAGTGTTGCGCCGCGTATCGACTATGAGCGTATTGCAGCGGTTCAACAGGAGATCCAGCAACTGCTGATCGATCAACTCTCCTATCATCTGCGCCTTGATCCGCTCGAAGGATTCCGTGAGTATTTCCGCGATACCTTCTACACCGTGTTCACCGGCAATACCATGCTCGACATTCAGTTGCAGGCGGAACTTCTGGCATTTCTCGACGAACGTGATCGCTCAGGAGAGCAAGCGTCCATCGACGGTCTGGAGCGCGAGGTTGTACAGGGTGTTACGGCTATTCGCCCGGTTGCCCGTCGCTATGCGGAGAACGATTACGATGGCGTCGTATGGGAAGCGCAACGGCTGCGGCAGGAACACCCTGGTCTTCTGGCGACGGCAGGGCGCACGACCGAAGCGGCGCTCGATGTGTGGGAGGCGCTCGCGCGAACCGGCAGGGCGAAGGAAGAATACCAGGACAGCGCCGAAACGGATCGACTGCTCGCAGCCGCTGAAGCGATTCTGGTTCCCGTCATTCGTTCGGCGTCTCCCGACGTCTCCGAGGCGCGGCGGTGGCGCGCCCACAGCCTGCTGGCGCTGGCGTACCACGCGCGCGGGTTCAGCCTGCGCGCTCGTGGTCAGACCCGTCCCGCAATCAAGGCATACCGCCGCGCTGCTGTGCTCTGGCGGCAGGTCGATGTGCCGATCTGCCTGGCGTGGACCCTCAACAATCTCGGGTTTGTCGAAGTGGAAGAAGGAAATAGCGCCACTGGATTGGCGCTGATCGAAGAAGCGCTGGAGATCCGCAAGCAACTCGGCGCGCGTGCGCTGATTGGCACTAGCTACTCTGCGCGCGCGCGAACGCTCATCTATGCGGGTAGATATGCAGAAGCGAAAGAGGATGCCGAACGCGCCCTGCGCCTGTTCCATGCGGTCGAGTATCGTCTTGGCACGGGGCTGGCGCTGCGCAACCTTGCCGAAGCATTGCGCCGGTCGGTCTCCAGAGGCGACGATCCGCAGGAACGGATGGCCGTGCTGCGTGAAGCGCGCGATTACGCAAATGAGGCATACTACATCTTTGAAGGCATTGGCGACCGGTTGCGCCAGGTCGAGTCGTTGATCGAAGAGGGGTGCGCCCTGCGCGATATGAGCGGTGTGCTCCGTGATCATCCGCTGCCAGGCGAAGACCTCACCGAGATGGCGCAGGACAGCCGTAACGCACTCGAGCAGGCGGCAACCCTGGCGCAGCAGATCGGCAACACCTTTCGTCACGTTGATGCACTGGTCAACATCGCCTATCTCGGCGCCAACGTTGGACGATTGGATCTTATCGAAAGCGGACTGGCGCGCGCGAAGGAGGCGATCCCCGGCGAGTATGTGATAACCGAGCGGGGACGGCCCGATCCAGCGGGGATGGGCATCCGCAACCGCCATCTGTTCACGCAACTTGCCAGGATCCATATGCTGCTCGGCGGGCGGCTGTTTGTCGCTGTTCAGGATACAAAGTCTCAGAGTCAAGAGTCTCTTCGATCAATCGCCGAGGCATATGCGCGTTTCGCAGACCTGTTCGGCGCAGGAGCGCCTGTAGTCATCACATCCGCAGATGATACGCTTGATCGGGCGATCCGCCACTACACCCTTGCCTTCGAGTACGACCGACTTTACAACCCGCTCGACGCCAGGGTACGACGTGCGCAGGATATGGTGTACAACAAGATCAAGGCGCTCGGCGCCGATCAATTGAAAGTCGTTGCGGACGCCATTAAAGCCGTTGAGCGCGACTATCGCCTGGGCAGATCTGCAATGCGCGACTTGCTCGAAAGCCGCACGCTGCTTTTCGAGGAATTGGCATAGCCGTAGCGCAGCAAGCGCAGCCCTTCGAGGCGCAGCACGTCGGGGAAAATTGCCTGGTAGATGCGGCAATTCGGCGATGTCACATCATATCGTCCGGTGGCGCGGTACGTTAGCGCCGGGCACCCGCCGGCGCACCAGTAACGCCACATGCATGCCCGGCATCCTTCCTTTTCATTAACCGGCACGTTCTGAATGCCAGTGGCGTCCTCGCGGATCAGGCGGAGGGGATCGGGCGCAGCCACATCGGTGACCGTGCGCTCGATCGCCATGTGACACTTCGCCACACCGCCACGATGGTCGATGACCATGTACGAATGCCCGACGCCACACGGGCGGTCGTGCGGCGTATCGAGCCGCGCCAGGTTGGTGAGCGCGCCAAGCGGATTGTAGGGCGGGAGGCGCCGGGCAATGACGGCGAACGCTTCCCGCATCGCCGCGATAATCTGCTCATCCTGGAAGGAAAGATCGGCAGCGTGAGCGGAACAATCGTTCTCTCGGTAGAAGTTGAGCGCAAACGGCAATCCGCGATCCAGCACATACTCGACGGTTGCCGCCAGCCCGGCGAGGTTTCGGCGTGACAGTGTGATCGAAATCGAGGGAGTGACGCCGAGTGCCGCCAGCTGGTCAAGCGTCCGTGCAATGCAGGCAAACGAACCGCGCCCGTTGGCGAAGCGGCGATTGGCATCGTGCGCATCGCCGATGCCGTCGAGTGAGATCATCAGGCGCAATCCGCCGTCGCGCAGGGCACGGATCAGACGGTCGCCGAGCGCCACGCCGTTGCTGAGCACAACGCCATCAAGCGCCAACCCGTGTCGGGCTGCACATTCGCGTGCATACCGGTGGGTTGCAATGACGAGTGGAGCGTTCAACGTCGCCTCGCCGCCGGCATACTTCAGTTTGATCCGTCGGAAGCCGTGTGCCACCGCAGAACGAACCACGGCATCGACCGCCTGCCTGCTACGCGCCGTGGACATGGCATCTGCGGTTTTGCGGACGTAACAGTAGTCGCAGCGCAGGTTACACGCATTGGTGACATGCAGCCAGGCGGTAAGCGTCTGCGGCGTCGCGCGCTTTGTACAAGCCGGTCGGTCGAGGCGTTGGAGCAATTCCAGTTTGGCGAGGCGCTGCGCCGCCCGATGCAGATTGTCATCTTCTCCGGCGGCATCCGCCAGCCGTTGAGGCCGACGAAACCGATTCAGCAGCGCCCATGCCGCCTCGTTGAGCACCACGACGCCTGCGCTGCCGAGCGGATTAAACGCCAGCACGTAGCCGCCGGGAAGTGTGTCGGTATGAAGTGCAGCCGTCTGGTACGCAACTGACTCGTCTACGGCGTCTTCAGCAGAGGGTGCGGGGCGTTCCGCCGGACAGGCGCAGTCGGTCTCCGGCGGAGCGAAGCAGTCGGTTTCAACGGCGCCAACCCCCTGATATGCCAGATCTGCCGCACACAGGATGAGCGGTAATACCGCAACGGGTCGACTCGCGTTGTTCATAAGAGCCTCCTGAATGCCGCGCTGCCATGTGCCGGACTCAATTCCTTCATCATCCATAACCGCTGTATCAGCGCCGCTCCAATACGCGCATATGTCTACTATACCTCATTTCTGACGATTGTCTATATGCTCCAGAATGCCTTGCCTTCCTGATTCCAGCCAATGCGGGAGGGTCTCAGCCTGCCCTGACCGCTGCTCTGCCATGGTGCGCGCATCCACGCCTGCCGATGGTATTCTGCGAGCGTGCGTCGCCTTGCCTCGCCTCATACTAACTTACGGTCAGTCAGCCGCGATATTCGCGTGTTCGTTGGGCAAGGCGCAACGGTCAACGCGCGCCGGCAGTCCGTGTCGTGGACGCCTGATTGCGCAGTGGCATCAGCAGCCCCGGCGGGGCTTTCACTTGCTCAGCGAGGGCTTTCGCCCGCAGCGCCACGGCGCCCCGGCAGTGTTGTACGAATGACCGCACATTAGTATAACTTGCGGTCAGTCAGCCACGATGTTCGCATGTTCGTTGGGCAAGGCGCAACGGTCAACGCGCGCCGGCAGTCCGCCTGGCGGCTGAAGCCGCAGGCTACGGGCGCCAAGCCCGCCTGCGCGGGCTGCACCGGGCGATACCGGATTCTTTGCTCAAAAACCATTATTGACTTCACTGCAAAAAGCAACCACGAAGGTCACAAATGGACACGAAGGAAATGCTCTTCATTTTATGAACCTTCGTGCGCTTCGTGTCCTTTGTGGTTTAAGCCTTTGTGCAGTGGACTCAATATTGTCCAAATGACCGCGTATTAGTATCAGCATCCCCTCTATGCTGAGCGTGCGCAGCGGCGCCTGCCAGAGTCGCCTACGCCGGGTGTGAAGTCCTACTGACGTGAGTCCGGTAGAGCGCATGCGCGCCCTTTGCGCACGCCGTCTGACGCTGAGTCGTCAGGAATGGTCAGGATTTGAGAGATGGCTTCTTTTTCTCTGGTTCCCTTTACGCCTGCCGTCCGATACTGATTGGTTGGTATGGCGGGCTGCCGCTTGACCTTTCATGCCGTGCTTGGACGCCGACATGCAGAAGTGATGATGCCCGTTCTGTAACAAAGCCGGCTGGCTTTGCGTAGATCGGGCAGAACCACTTCCAACCAGACGTCCTGCACCACATCACACCAGCGCAACGCTCCCGGCGGCGGTTCGGGAGAGCCTGCGGAGAGGCAGGCGCAAGGTTCCCGCGAGGCGCACGATGCCAGTGCGCGAGCGACTGCACAGCCATCTCGAAGGTTCTAAGAGCACGGTTTGGGTATGCTACAGGTGAGCGGGAGACGATATTTACGGAGAAGGAGGGGAACCATGCTCGACCTGATCCTGACCATCGTTCTGGCGATTGTTCTGTTCGGTGTAGCGCGCTGGTTGGTCGAGGCGCTGATCCAGGCGCTCATCAGTTTATTCAGCGCCTTCTTCAGTGCGGCAGGCGCAATCGTGCTGATTGGTGTGCTGGTCTGGCTATTGAGCAGCGTGCGGACCTGGTAGTTGACCCCTGGGTAACCGTCGCCACAGGTTGCGGAGATCGGTGACGGTTACCCTGGGTTGGATTACCGGTCGGGCCAGTAGGAGACGAGCCGCCCCTGCGGGTTGTACAATCCGCCTGGATCGGTCTCCCGGTTGTTCCAGATCGATGCACTGCCGGTGTGCTTGAAAGCGCGCGTTTCACCCGGCGCCAGCGTGCCGCCGATGCCCTGGTGGATCTGGCTCCCCTTGAAACTGCACATGATCCAGCCGTCCAGATTGATCGGCTCGCTGCTGATGTTGCGCAGCGTCACCGTTTCCGTGCGCTTGTTGATCCCAACAATGAGCACCGGCGCATTTGGCGCTTTGGCGGCGTTGGGATCCGTTCGGCACTTGTTGTACGATGGCGGCGACGCCTGGTTCCCTGTGGCAGTGGGTGCGGCAGAAGGAGGGGGTGTGGCGGCGACAGGCGCGCGTTCGCCTTGCGGTGAGCGCAGCCGAACCGCGTTGCATGCGTCCGGCGCCCACAGCCCCGCCTGCGCTTCGCGCGCCGCGCGTTGCGCCGCCTTGAACTGCTCCTGATACCGGTAGGGGGTTCGGAAGGTGTACTCGAAGCCATACCCCTGCGCAATAATCTCATAATTGATCAATCGTCCGTCGGGCAGCCAGACGAACCGCAGCAACCGATTGTACCGGTCGCGATCGCCCTGACTCGCGTCCGATTCGAGGAGCACGGTTTGACCGTCTGCCAATTCTGTGAGAAAGCGCGCGGCTTCACGCCCGAAGCACTCCACCGGGCGCGATGGATGGGTCGTCTCAGGCGTATCGACGCCGATCAGCCGGATGCGTCGCGTGCGTCCACTGCTCCCTGAGCCTGCCGAAGGGTTGAGCGTCACGTCGAGTGTGTCCCCATCGACAACAGACTTGACGACGGCACGTTCAAGACCGCTTGCCGGCATCGGCGGCGCCTGAACGGTTTCAGTCGTTGCCGTCGGAAGCGGGGTTGCGGTGGCGGATTGTGCAACGCGCTGCGCCGGTTGCGCTCCTGCCGCGCCCGGACTGAGGGTTGCAATCAGTGTGAACGTCAGCGCAAATGCGATAATGAGTCGGGAGACGCCGGGTGACGCTCTCCTGCGCCTGATCATGTGTCGTGTCCCTGGGGAGTAAATAGGTCGATTGAATGTTTCCACGGTTTGAACTCCTTTCGGGTATGTGAATGTGTCTGCCAATCAGCAGCGCCGCTTGCGGTGAGCGCGCCGAACTGCTTGCGGTGAGCGCGCGCTGAGCCTGTCGAAGCGCAGAATCGGAAAACGCGCTGCTGCATGAGTCCTGGATTAAGATAAGGAAGGAGTGCTCGCCGGATTAAGCGACTATCCGAAAAATCGCCCCATGAAAAGAATGCGGTCAGGCAGGCAACGGCGCTGCTTCGCCCATCCAACGGGCTTTTCCAGATAGGCGCCTGATACTCATGCGCGGTCAAATACTGCCGGGATGTGCAGCGGGATGCCGGGGCGCTGCGGACGAAAGCCTTCGCTGAGCAAGTGGAAGCCCTGCTGGGGCTACTGATGCCAGGGCGCAGTCTGCGTCCACGACACGCCTGCCGGTGCGCGTTGACCGTTGCGCCTTGCCCAACGAATGCGCAAACATCGTGGCTGACTGACCGCAAGTTCGTATAAGCAGGTATGGGGAACTATCGCCGATGAGTGAGCAGGTGCGGGCAGCACCGTGCGCATCGTAGTGAGGGCGCATCGGCGCCCTTTGTGCTCTCAGCCCTGCGTTCGCCGCATGACCGGCGCGCACGACTGGCATTGCGGCGCGCCGGTCATGCGGCGCTCATAGCCGCGCTGCCTCCGAGGGGCAGATGCTCTTCCCAACTCCGCGCTGCCGGACGGGACGTAGAATGACCGCGTCTGGCGATTCCTGGTCGGCTTGTTCGATCATGGCAGAAGACGCATCAGGCTTCGGATACACCGTCGTTCACCGCAGAACGGATCACTCGAACAATGCGCTGACGGTGCAGGAGAAACCGGGCAGGAGATCAGGAAACGAAAGCATATCGTGTTCGGTGAAGGTGCGCGCACTGCCATCTGACATATATGCGACCACCTCGCGGGTGCGCGGGTAAATGGTCCACACGAGCGGCGTGCCAGCGCGCAGGAAATCTCGAATCTTCTCCCGAACTTCCTCCGCTGTTTCGTTGGGGGATACGACTTCGATGTCCAGGTCGGGGGCGAGATCCCAGAAGCCTTCTGGCACTCCGTCGGGCGGAATGCGCTCTCCCCGGACATACGAGACATCTGGCGCGCGCACCGTATCAGGATTGCGCGCGAGGAGATACCCCGCCTCGACGCCAACATATCCCCCGGTCGTCTGCCCGATCCAGAGGCGCAGCAATGTTGCGATGGCGGCTGCAATGGCGCCGTGTCGTCCACCTGGAGGCATGGTTTCGATCACCTCCCCGCGCACCAGTTCGCGACGCACATCGGCGCCCGGCAATTGCCAGAACTCCTGTGCGGTCATTATCTGGCGTGCCACCAGACTCATGGTTTACGCTCCCCTCGACTGATCCGGCTGCCGTCACGCCGATGACGGACTGCCCGGTTTTTTCACGACCCGAAGGCATACTGTTGCGCTCTGGAGGGGGTCTCTCATCGCATTATCATATCCGGCGGCGCCAACGGTCCGGTGAGCAGCGCCTCAAGTTCGGCGCCGGCCGGGTAAACCGCCGTTCCAGGCGGAACGACCAGCAGCGCATTGGCGCCCAGCATCGACAACAACCGGCTGCTCCCCTGCCGTCCAGTGCTGTGTGCCACCAGCCGCCCTTCCTCCCAACTGACGATGACGCGCTGATATTCCGGGCGATCAGGAGGCGGCTGGAGTGGATCGCGCAGCATCACCCGCACCCGTGGTCGTTCAGGATGCGCGTCGCCTTGCAGTCGGCGAAGCGCAGGGCGCACGAACACCTCGAATGACACGAGCGACGAAACCGGATACCCGGGCAATCCAAACGCCAGAAGCGGCGATGACCACGCCGAAGCGGGTCGTTCAATCGTCGCAAAGGTCATCGGCTTGCCCGGCTTGAACGCGATCCGTCCGAAATAGACAGTTCCCAGTTCTGCCAGCAGCGGCTTGATCAGGTCGCGCGTTCCCATGGAGACGCCGCCGCTCGTCAGCAATACATCGGCGCGATCGAGCGCCTCGAGGATCGCAGCGCGCTGCACATGCACATCATCGCGCGCAATACCAAGCGACAGCGCCAGACACCCGGCCTCACGCGCCGCCGCCATCAAAGCGTAGCGGTTGCTGTCGCGCACGCCACCAGGAAAAACCTTGCCATCCGGCTCATACACCTCATCGCCGGTTGCCAGCACCGCCACAACCGGACGACGGTACACCTTTGCCCGGCCACGCCCCACGGTCGCCAGCAACCCGATCTCGGCGGCGCCAAGCGTCGTCCCGCGCGCCAGCACCAGTTGCCCGGCAGCAATGTCCTGTCCGACGGTATGAATGTTCTCTCCAGCGCGGGGGGGGCGCTGCACAATCAGATCGCCATCGTATTCCTCAGTCTGCTCTGCCATGATCACAGCGTCGGCGCCCTCCGGAATCGGAGCGCCGGTCATGATGCGCACGGCAGTCCCCGCTTCGACGCGTAACCCCGGCGTCGAACCGGCGGTCACCTCGGCCACCACCCGGCGTGGAGCATCGCCATCGGTGCTGCGTACCGCATACCCGTCAACCGCTGCCTTGGGCATGTCGGGCAGCGGTTCGACGCCGTAGACATCCTCCGCCAGCACCCGACCATCGGCGGATTCGCGGAGAATATCGACTTCTTCAACGCCAATTGGCGTCACCTGGGCAGTGATCAGGCGCTGCGCCTCATCGACCGAAACCATCGGATAGGGCGATTGGTGTTGCATGGGTTGCGCCTCGTTATGCCGGCATCGCCGCAAGATCCGCCGACTTCTTCGCCGCATGCTCCTGTTCGCTCAGGAACCAGGTCGCTTCCATTGCCGCTTTGCACCCCTCGCCTGCCGCTGTGATCGCCTGGCGGTAGATGTGATCGACCACATCGCCCGCTGCAAAGACCCCCGGAATGCCGGTGCGCGTCCGATGGTCGGCTACAATGTACCCGTTCTCGTCGAGTTCCAGTTGATCCTTGAACAGCGATGTGTTCGGAATATGACCAATGTACGGGAACACTCCATCGGTTTCAATGATCGAGACTTCACCGGTCTTGAGGTTGCGCACGCGCACGCCGGTCACCTTGTCGTCCCCCAGAATCTCCTCGACGACCGAGTTCCACACAAATGAGACCTTGGGGTTCGAGAATGCCCGTTCTTGCAGGATCGGATCGGCGCGCAGCGCGTCGCGCCGGTGCACAATCTTCAATTCAGAAACGTAGCGCGTCAGGAAGAGACCTTCATCCAGCGCGCTGTTGCCGCCGCCGACCACGACGACCTTCTTGTTGCGGAAGAAGAACCCGTCACACGTTGCGCAATACGACACGCCACGGTTCGCCAGCCGATCCTCGCCGGGAACGCCGAGTTTGCGCGGCGATGCGCCGGTTGAGATGATCAGTGCGTCCGCCGTCACCTCCTCGCCGTTGTCGGGAAAGATGCGGAACGGGCGCTGCGACAGATCGACGCGCTCGACGATGGCATCCATGTAGCGTGCGCCGAAACGCGCTGCCTGCTTTTCCATATTATCGGCGAGTTCGAAGCCGCCGATCCCTTCAACGAAGCCGGGATAGTTCTCGACTTCGCTCGTCGTTGCGATCAGTCCCCCCGGCTGCAACCCGCGGATTACCAGCGGCTCGAGGTTGGCGCGCGCCGCATAGAGCGCCGCAGTCAGTCCCGCCGGACCAGAACCAATAATGACAACTTTGCTGTGCATGTTGCGGTCTCCCTGTACCTTGAATCAACGGCGCTTCTGCGCCGCCGCTCTTATGATGATACCACACCGGCAAAGGTTACGCAGACAGATTCGCTATTCCTGTAGGACTCCGGCGCCCTTGCCTGCCACTCAATGAACCAGCGCAGGCAGGGATGATTGTCTGTCTTTCGTGAAGCGCGATCCAATGGCACTATCTGCATGGCGTTTCATATGTGCGACGGGAGGCGGTATGCGCTGGCTTGCTCTCGGACCAATCCTCCTTACGATCATCATAATAATGGCAGTCGCGCCGACATCCACCACTGCTGCGCCAACTGCCCTGATCAACGAGTTCGTGCCTGCCCCGTCAAGCGGGCCGGAGTGGGTCGAGATCGTCAACTACGGCGACACACCACTCGACATAAGCGGCTGGAGGATAGATGATGACACCCCTGGCGGCTCACAAACCGTCATACCCTCTGGCGTGCTTATCCCGCCATACAGTCTGATCGTCATCGAACTGAGCACGAATATTCTCAATAACACTGGATCCGACGCTGTGACCCTGATCGACGCTTCCGGCGTTGTTGTTGACAGTGCGCCCTATACGGCTGCAACGGTCGGCAAGAGTTTTGCGCGCTTCCCCGATGGGAGCGGCGTCTGGGTGAAGAGCGAGCCATCGCCAGGTGAGTGGAATGCGCCACCCGGACTGGCGCCATCCGCCACGCCGACATTGCCGCCTGATGACACTCCTGCTCCTGAGCCGTCGCCTACCGATGACCCATCGCCAACGGCGACGCCCGCCGATACCCCGGAGATTACGCCATCGGCGACGCCATCCAGCACCTCTGCAATACCGCCGACCGCAACCGGAACCGAGACCATCGAACCAACCGCAACGCGGACGCCGACGGCGACCACCGAGCCAACTGCAACGTCCGAGCCGACCGCGACGCGCACGCCGACGGCGACCACCGAGCCAACTGCAACGTCCGAGCCGACCGCGACGCGGACGCCGACGGCGACCACCGAGCCAACCGCGACGTCCGAGCCGACGGCGACGCGCACGTTATCCCCGACGCGCACCCCCTCGCCGACGCGGACGCCGACGGCGACCACCGAGCCAACCGCGACGTCCGAGCCGACGGCGACGCGCACGTTATCCCCGACGCGCA
>CALGYB010000106.1 GCA_937935075.1 uncultured Roseiflexus sp.
CGGCTCAGGCGCCGCGCTCCCTCCCTGACCTTCATGACCGAAGACGCCCCGCAGCGCAACCACGCGCTGCGCCCCCCCGCCCCCCCCGCAGGGGGGGCAAGGGGGGGGCGCCGCGCGCGCCGGCTATGACGGGCATCAACGCCCCCCTTTCCCCCCCCGCATGCGGGGGGGGGCGGCAAGGTCCACGTGGCTGAAGCGGTTCATTACCTTTATGCTCGAAAGTACATAACAGGCTCTAATACTAACTTGCGGTCAGTCAGACAAGATGTTCGTGCGCCCGGTTCGCACGGCGCAACGATCCACAATGCGCGTTGGCGGTCGTAGACGCATGACTGCGCAGTGGCATCAGCAACCCCGGCGGGGCTTTCACTTGCAGTGAGCATGGTCGAACTGCGTGCTCAACGAGGGCTTTCGCCCGCAGCGCCCCAGTAGTATTGCACGAATGACCGCGCACCAGTATGAATAGCAGTCAGTCAGACAAGATCTTTGATCGTCCGGTTTGCAAGGCGCACCGGTCAACGCGCGCCGGCAGGCGTGTCGTGGACCGCAGTCCGCCCGGCGGCTGAAGCCGCAGGCTACGGGCGCCAAGCCCGCCTGCGCGGGCTGCACCGCGCGAGACCGGATGATGTGCTCAAAAACCATATATTGTCCAAATGACCGCGCTTGAGTATTACGGGGTCAATTCCCGACCTGCGGCTATGGTATCATAGACCGCGTGTTGAATACAAAAGCGCAAATCTTTCTGCTCGCAGTCGCTGCGCTCATACCGCTGCTGCTCGGCGCAGCCTGGGCATGGCGGCGCTTCTACCGCGAAGATCAGTCGGACACCGCGCGCACAATCGCCAAAAACAGCGCACTGCCCATCGCCGCAAACCTGGTCAACAAGGTGATCGACTTCGGATTTGCGGTCATTGCGCTGCGCTTCCTGGGACCGGAAGGCAATGGCGCGTATGCGTTCGTTGCACTGATCGCTGGTCTCTATTTTCTCACGATCACGAACTGGGGCTTGAACGACCTGGCAGTGCGCGAAGCCGCACCCGATCTCTCACGTGCGCCGCGTCTCTTCAGCATCACCCTGCTGCTTCGGCTTGGCATCGCCACCCTGCTGCTTCCCATTGCCGCGCTGCTCGTCATTGGCTATTCGCTGATCGAACGCCCGCTTAGCAGCGCCGAGATCACTGCGTTAGCGTTGCTGATGATCCATCTGTACCCGGCGGCGCTTGCCGCCGCCTGCTCGGCGTCGTTCCAGGCATATCAGCGCATGGAGGTAACGGCGCTGGTGGTGCTGCTGACGAATGTGGCAAAGACCCTCGCCGGGGTTGGGGCGCTGCTGATCGCACCGGATGCACCCTCACGGGTGGTCGCGCTGGCAGCCGTGGCGCTGGCGGCGACAGTCTTAAATGCTGCGGTGTTCTACATCCTTCAGCGGCGGATGCTGTTCCGCGCACCGCTGGTGTGGGACTGGCCCACCGGACGTGACCTGCTGCGCGAAGGGTTCCCGCTGCTGCTGAACAGCCTGCTGCTGGCGGTCTTTTTCCGTTTCGATGTGGTGCTGCTGCGGGCGCAGGCGGGCGCCGCCGCGCTCGGGCTCTACGATGCGGCGTACAAAGTCATCAACATGACCCAAATCGTGCCGCCCTATTTTGTGGCGGCGCTGTTTCCGCTGCTGGCGCGTTACGCGGTGACGGATCGCGCTGCACTGGAGCGAATGTATCACCGGGCGCTTGGACTGCTGCAATTCCTTGCCTGGCCCGTCGCGGTCGGCGGAACGCTACTGGCGCCAACCATCATTGCGGTGCTTGGCGGACAGGCGTTCCTGCCCGGCGCGGCAGTAGCGCTGGCAATCCTGATCTGGTACCTTCCGGTTTCCTATGCGAATGGGGTGACACAGTACGTGCTCATTGCACTACGACGGCAGCGCGCCATCACGGTTGCATTCGTCATTGGCGCGGCATTCAACCTGGGCATGAACCTGTTGCTCATTCCGGCGTATGGGTATCTGGCAGCGGCAGTGGTGACGGTTGCCACGGAACTGGCGCTGTTGTTGCCATTCCTGCGCACTCTGCGACGCGAAGGGGCAATGCCGCCACTTGTGCATCTCGTGTGGCGTCCGGCGGTTGCTTCACTTGTGATGGGCGCCGCTGTGTGGCCTGTGCTTGCGCTCTCGCCATGGCTGGCAATCGCCGTCGCAGCGCCGGTCTATCTGGCGGCGCTCTGGGCGCTCGGCGCGTTCGGTCCCGAAGAACGGGCGATGATGCGGCGGATGTTCCGGAGAAGCGGCGCACCTTCCGGCTAGGGACAATACCTCATCGAATAAGATCACAAAGGAGCAAAGGCACAAGGAATTAATCTATCCGTCATGTCCTCATCTTGGTAGTACAGACTTCTAGGGCATATGGTTCTTCCAGTAATGAATGATTACTGGAGGAGTCAGCGCCATGGACTACGACGATCTGCCCGATGACGCGCCAGGTGGCGACTGCCCCGATCACGGTCCGTATGCTGATGAGGAATGCCCGAAGAGTGCGTAGTCTGCGGAGCCATCGCAGGCTCATTGCTCGGAGCGTGTCGGAAAACTCGCCTCGTGGAGAGCTGTTGGGTGAGCAAAGGCGGCGCCTTCGCTCACCCAATTGACTCTTTCAGACGCTTGTTTAGCGACGATGAGAATGCTTCGTCAGGCAAAAGGCTCGAACCCCGCCTGCCCTCGCCCATAATCAATCACAACGGTCGCAAAACGCGCAAGCAGGGGCGTACCAATATTGGCGCGTGATGCGCGCCCCAGATCGCCTGCCCAGGTCAGAGGGGCGTCAATATCGACATTTGCGAGCGTGAAGGGTCCCAGACGCACCTGCTCGAACCGGCGACGTATCACCTCTCCGCCGCCGCCGAACCCCTCCCCACGAACGATACGCACATCGGCGCCGCCTGGACGGACCCCCAACTGCGCTGCCAGATCGGGTCCGACAGTAATGGCGGCGTTCGAGCCGGTATCGATGGTTGCCTGCGGAATAACGACGCTATCAATAGCCAGATCGCCGATTGCCGGGAAATGCTCGAAGAACGAGAGCGGCATCACGACGCCAGAGGCGCCGATAGACGGAAATCCGAGATCAGGATGCGCCAGCGTCAGCGACCGTGTTCGGAAGTCGATCCGCAGCGTCAGATGGCGCAGAACACTATACCCGATGACAACGTCCACAACGAAGGGCAACCTGCTCAGATCAAGCGCTGGCGCATAGAGATCGCGGATGGTCAATGCCTGATTTCCGGGAGCGTGGGCATTCCCTAAGCGTAGCCAGGGAAACACTGCTTCGGTGAACGCCACTGCATCACTGGCAGCGCCCTGCCCGACGCCGCTGCCGCCGGTCGGCAACGCCAGGCGACGCGCGAGCCGCGCGTCCATGGCTGAGGGATCGGTGCCGGTGTCAATCAACACGCGCAACGGATGCCCACCCGGACCGGACGCCCGGCAACATAGCACGCCAAATGGCTCACACAGCGCAACCGTTGTCGCGCCTTGCGCCGGGAACTCGATCAACGTGCGATCTTCAACCATGTGACGCCTTCAGATAACAGATCGGCTCACCCGCACGCAACGGATGAGCCGATGAAGCTCGCCGGAAACCCTGCAACGCGCTTATGCAACCGCTTTCTGGAAGCACGCGCGGTGATGGTACGTCTTGTTGCGGCGCCGGCCGTCCATGACGACCACCATCTCACGGTCGTTCATGATGCGCTCACCGCAGTTGGCACAGTTATGATTGGTTGCCCTGCCGCTCTTGTCGCGCGCGGTCACGTCGGTTTTCGACTTCTTTTCTGCCATGATGGTTCTCTCCGTTGCCTGATGATAGGCGATGCAGGACATTTGCTCCCGATATTATAGCATACCTCGTTTCGTTGCGGTGCAGTGGTATGAGCATCTTCGCCCTTGACCCGCTGTGAGTAATGCTCATCCTGCAAGTGCACACCTTACATCCATTGATTGCACAAAATCGTAGTACAATATAAGAGCAGTCGCACGGTACACAATCTCCGCAACCTCAATGCCTGCAACGCTCGTCGTATCGATGACGGTCGCGGCGCTTCGCCGCACAGGAGGCGCACATGAACACAGTCCGACCCGGTGATCTGACGTGGGGCAAAACAAAAGCAAACAATGGTCTGGTGGTGACGGTCGAGCGCAATCGACGCATTGCGGCGAGTGCTGATCGGGTCTTTGCGACGCTTTCTGATCCGCAGACGCTGGCGGGGCTGCTGCCGCGTGTGAAGAAGGTCGAAGTGCTGCATCGCAGCGCGGCGAGCGCGCGTGTTGCCACACACATGGCAATGGGACCATTTGCCACCATCCGCTCAGAAGGAGATGTGCACTGGCGACAGGACCAGGAGGTTGTCTTTACGTCGCACCACCCGGTGAGCGTTGAGTCGCGCTGGTCATTTGCGCCGGACGGGAAGGCAACCAATCTGAGCGTCAAACTGACGATTGACCTCACGCCAATGCTGGGTCCGCTGGCAGCCATGGTGCCGCCGGATCAGGTTGCGGGTATGATCGGGCCGGACCTCGATCATGCGCTGACGGCGCTTGCCCGGCGGATTGAGGGGTCGGGAGTCAGGGGTTAGTTCCTTCTGCCAGGACTTTTGAGGTTAAGTCACATGCCTGGAGTAAACGAGAACCGTTCCGCAGGCGCCGTTCATCTGTGGGACAGAGGCAGCGACTGAAACCTCAAAGGTCGGGTAGGTCCATACCCTCAACTCTCTCGCCTTCAACCCTCTTACCTGTTCCTCACACCTCGCGCCTTGCGCCTCACGCCTCACGCCTCACGCCTCGCGCCTCGCGCCTCACGCCTCACGCCCCTCACCTTTTGCCTTGCACCTGTGGTATGATGCGTGGCGTTCCGTTTCCGACATAAAACGCCATGATCGATATTCCTCGCATTACGGCTGGATTGGTGTTGAGCACCGTGATTGG
>CALGYB010000107.1 GCA_937935075.1 uncultured Roseiflexus sp.
GTGCCGGCTGCCCTCCCCCCCGCGGGGGAGGGGGTCGCCGTTGCGCTGATTGCGGCGCTCGTGCCGGCTGCCCTCCCCCCAGCGGGGGAGGGGGTCGCCGTTGCGCTGATTGCGGCGCTCGTCCCGGCTGCCCTCCCCCCAGCGGGGGGGAGGGGGTCGCCGTTGCGCTGATTGCGGCGCTCGTCCCGGCTGCCCTCCCCCCAGCGGGGGGAGGGAGTGGGAGGGGGGAGGGGTTGCCGTGTTTCCCCCTCCTGCGTGTAGACGCAGGGCGAGGGGATGAGGGTGTCAACTTCCCCCCTGCCCCGCATGTGGGCGAAGGGGGGCAGGGGGGAAGAGGAGAAAACGGCAATTCCCAAACCTTCAACCTTCGCCCATACTACGCTGCTCCACCGGTGATCTTGATAACATGGGCAGGCGAGTCGGCGAGCGGCGATGGCAGGGTTACGGTTAGTCCGCTGTCGTGTTGCACAGCCGTGATCGCCTCATAACCAAGAAGGGTCACGCCCCCCGATCCGGCGGGGATGGTCAGATCCAGCAAGGTGACGTCGGATTGCTGCGGCGTGTCGAGCATGATCGCATACAGGTCGTCGCCCTTGCGGGTGAAGCGTACCCCGACGCCAGCATCAGTTGCGCCCTCGGCGCGTCTCCAGGGGCGCGTTCCGTAGATCGCCTCGCCGTTGACCGCCAGCCACGCGCCGAGCGCTTCAAGCCGCTCCGCCTGCTCCGGCGGAATCGTGCCATCGCTCATCGGACCGACATTGATCAACAAATTGCCATTCTTGCTGACAATGTCGATGAATGATCTGATCAATTCAGCAGGCGAGAGCATCGTATCAACCGTTTCGTTGCGGTTGTAGCCGAACGAATATCCGAGACCCCGGCACGACTCCCACTTCTCGGCTTTGATGTCGGGGAATACCGCATATTCCGGGGTGCGGAAGTCGAAGTGCGGCGGCGTGGGAAGCATGCCCTGCGCCAGCGCCTGCATCATCGCTGCGGGATCAGGCGGACCATCGCCGACCGGCGCCTGGGTGAAGCGGTCGTTGATGACCCCTTCGGGAACGGTGTTGTAGTAGTAACTGAACAACTCCGCCAGGTTCGCCGCTGCCGGGTACCCGATGTCATTCCACAGGACGCTGGGCTGGTAGCGGTCGATCAATTCCTTCCAGTGAGCATTGGCGTACTCAACGTAGTCCTGTCGCTGTGGCACACCCATGAACAGGTCGATAATGTCGCCAATTACCCGGTCGTTGAACGTCCAGTCAAGACCGCCGGAGTAGTAGAGACCCATACGCAACCCGGCAGTGCGCACTGCGCCGGTCAAATCGCCGACCAGATCGCGAGTTGCGTGGTATCCTTCGCGGAATGGATTGGCGCGCGCGCTAGGCCAGAGCAGAAAACCATCATGGTGTTTGGTGGTGAGGACGACGTACTGCGCTCCAGCGCGTTTGAACAGGTCCGCCCAGACTGCCGGGTCCCACGCCGCCGTCTCGCGGTTGAACGTCTCGGCGAAGCGCTCATACGGGAAATCGGCGCCGAAATGTTGGGCATGGTACGCCGCTGTCGGACTGCCGGGAATACGCATTGAGTTCATGTACCACTCAGCGTATGGATTGCGTCCAAACCATCCTTGCCACCCTTCTTTTGCCACGACCTCGTGGAGCGGTCCGGTCGTCGGCGCCCAGCCGGGAACCGAGTACAGCCCCCAGTGAATGAAAATCCCCAGTTTGGCGTCGTGAAACCAGTCAGGAACGATGTGCGTACGCACGGATTCGAGGGTTGGTTCGTAGGTCATTGTCGCTCCTTTGTGCTGAAGAACGGGGTTAGGGGTTTAGGGTTAGGAAAATCTTCCACTGCCCGTCTATCCACTTTCCACCTTCCACCTTCGCATTCGCCACCTTTCACCTTCCATCTTCCCGTCCGCCTCGTAGTTCTTGTTCAATATTCAACGCACTCTGGACGCGCTGGCGGCGCGCCCCTGCCATATCGCCTTCTCATAGGAAGATCAACGGGATATGAGACAATCTCGTGATCGGCGTTGGCTTCGACAGGCTCAGCCAACGCCAACCGCTCCAAGGTGCATGCGTGTTTGTCCGGATGGAGATTGATCTTCCTATCAGGTGGACGGTGCTACGGGTCAGACACGCCCTGTACGGATGCGCCAGCAGTGCGCCTCTACCTTTGCCCCTTTAACCTTCCCACCTTCTCTCGCGCCAGGCTGCGCCGCTCGGGTATTCGTACATCACCAGCGACGCGGGCTTCATTTCGATGCTGTAGCCAGGCGCCTGCGGCGGCATGTACCGAGCGTTGCGGATGACGACCGGATCGACGAAGTGTTCGTGCAGATGATCAACGTATTCGATAACGCGGTTCTCCAGTGAGGCGGAGACGCAAATATAATCCCAGATCGACAGATGTTGCACGTACTCGCACAGCCCGACACCGCCAGCATGTGGGCAGACCGGCACGCCGAACTTTGCTGCCATGAGGATAACCGCGAGCGCCTCGTTGACTCCGCCGAGACGACATGCGTCGATCTGACAAAAACTGATGGCGTTTGCCTGAAGCAGTTGTTTGAACATAATGCGGTTCTGCACGTGCTCACCGGTTGCGACGCCAACCGGCGCTACTGCGCGGGCAATCGCTGCGTGTCCGAGAATATCGTCTGGACTGGTCGGCTCTTCGATCCACCAGAGATCGAATTCGGCAAGATCGCGCATCCAGGCGATTGCCTGGGGCACATCCCACACCTGATTGGCGTCCGCCATCAGTCTACGGTCAGGACCGACGACCTCGCGGATCAGGCGGGCGCGGCGACGGTCGGCGTCGAGATCGCGCCCGACCTTCATCTTGATATGCTGAAAGCCGGCATCAATCGCCTCCTGGCACAGGCGGCGCACCTTATCGTCAGAATAACCGATCCAGCCGGCGGATGTCGTGTAGGCAGGGAACCCGTGCGCGCGCATCTCCGCCTCGCGTTCGGCGCGCGTCGCTTGCTGGCGGCGCAACATCTCATGCGCCTCGTTAGGCGTCAGCGCATCGGAAATGTAGCGAAAATCGATACAGCGCACCAGGTCCTCCGGCGACATATCGACCAGCAGTTTCCAGAGCGGCTTCTGCTCGACCTTTGCCCACAGGTCCCAGACGGCGTTGACGACAGCAGCGGTTGCCAGGTGGATAACCCCCTTCTCCGGTCCGATCCAGCGCAACTGGCTGTCGCCGGTGATCATGCGCCAGAAGGCGCCCATATCGGCAGTGATCGACTCGAGGGAACGGTTCAGCACCATAGGCAACAGCGCCTGACAGGCTGCCACACATAATTCATTGCCGCGCCCGATGGTGAACGTCAGACCATGACCGGTCAGACCGGGCACATTCGTATAGAGGATGACATATGCCGCTGAATAGTCGGGATCGGGGTTCATCGCGTCCGATCCGTCGAGGGTGCGGGAGGTGGGAAAGCGGATGTCGCGCGCTTCAGCGCGGGTGATGGTGATTGCCATACGCACGTGCCCGTCGCAATAAAATATATATGATGCGCGTAGTGTACGACGGCGCATACCTGGTGTCAAGTCTGATAGCGCAATCAACCAGATGTTGCACAATACTTGCCCGTGCTGACCGTCTTGCGGCGGACGTTGGCTGAGCCTGTCGAAGCCAACGTCCGCCGCTCCACGTCCTTGATGGTCCAGGTTTAGAGCCTATCGCAAAATCTGCGCGACGTGCGACCGGGTGGGCGAAGGCATTGCCTTCGCCCGCCCAACGATCTTTTCCGGCTAGGCTCTTAGTCCGATGTTCACGGTCAACCGTATCCAGACTCGCAGGTGCGGGGCGTGATCTGGTTACGAGGCGCCGCATTGCTGCAGGCTGAAGCCCTCGCTTCCGCTTGACAGTGCGAATGGAAATAATATAAAATATTAGTGTCACTCCCTCTTATGGGCAAAAACGCACCATGAACGATATTCCTCAACGTACCATGACCGAGCAAGTCATGGCGCGCCTGCGTGACATGATACTGAGCGGCGAACTTGCGCCAGGGTCGCGCCTTGATCAGAACGAACTGGCGCGGCGTTTCGGCGTCAGCCTGGTGCCGCTGCGCGAGGCGCTGGCACGCCTGCAATCGAGCGGTCTGGTGCGGATCGTGCCGCACCGCGGCGTTTTCGTCGAGTCGTTGTCGGTCGACGAGTTGCTCGACATTTATCAGATGCGCGAGGCGCTCGAAGAACTGGCGGCGCGGCTGGCAGCGCCGCGCCTGAGCGCCGCCGACCTGACGACCCTCGATCGATTGAAAATCGAGATGGAACAGACCGCAACGATTGATGATTTCGATACATTCCTTGATCTCCACCGTGAGTTTCACTTCACCATCTACCGGGCGACGGGTCGGCGGCATCTGGTGCAGTCGATCACGCACCTCTGGGACCTGAGTGCGCGCTACCGGCGGTTTCAGTTGTACGCCTTTCCAGAGCGGGCGCGCGCGTCGCTGTTCGAGATCCAGGCGATCCTCGATGCATGTCATCGGCGCGACCCCGACGCGCTGGCGTGCATGGTGCGTTATAAAGTGCATCAAACCGTCATCAGTCTGCTCGATGTCATGCGTCGTGAACAAACGGTCGCCGCGCTGGTCAATGGAAAGCATGTCGAGACGCAGTAATACGCATTGCCTTCGCCTACCCGGTCGTATCTGAGGAAACAACTGTGGTTGTTGACAGGTGATGAGACGACGCGCGCTGATAGCCAACGTATTTGCTGCATTCGCCTTTATCGTCGCGGTTGGATGCGGCGTTGGCGGATGGACGGTCCGTCGCGGCGCTGTTACTCCGCCGCCGTTCGCTATCGACTTTGGCGTCGCGCAGGCGCTCGGTCGCCTCTCGACGGTTCCGGTCTGCTCGTATGCCACGTCATGTCTGCTCGATCCGTCCGGTCGTGATACCACGATCTATACCGTCTGGCTGATTCAGCGCCCAACTCAATCTGAGGCGCCGGTGCGCGCTCTTCGCCTGTTCAGCATTGTGATCGAAGACGGATCTTAAACCTTTTCTTGACAATTCGATCCGAAAATTATAAAATACATATATCTTCTCCGTATCTGGCGCACCTCGACGTGCATTCGCTTCGATGAACCTGTGAGTAGAAAGACAGTGACGTCTGTTCCGCTGCCCGGTCTTCAATACTGGCCACGCCCGCCTGACCGGACTGCTGTCGATGACCACGATTACAGCGACGCCACGGGTGCTCTGTTTCGCTTTCTCGGAACCGAAGAGGTGATCCGGGGCATCGTTGGATTACTCTATGGCTATCCGCATGGCAGACTGGACTCGTCGCAGTGCTGCTCCACGACAACCGCGCCGGACATCTGGTTCGATATGCGCCTCGAAGATTGCTGGATTCCCGATGCACTGATTTGGTCCGATGGCGGCGTTCATGGACGCGATTCAGACCGATGGGACGCCGCTGACCGGTGCTGTCGGCGCCCTGCACACACTGCGTCTGGCGCGCGCAGCGTACCGCTCCGCCGCCGAGCATCGGTCGGTGCGCCCTGACGAGTCATAAACCTGGTTTATGCCACGAAGAAAGGAGGCGCTCGCAGAGTCTTCGGTCAACCTCAGGCATTCAGATGCTTCTCGCACGCGTGCGACTATGGCGCCTGCATCGCAATCCATCGCACCGGCGGCATATCAGTATCAGGCGCAATCATCCCGGCACATGCAGGACAACAATGGAGGGACCCCATGACTACGCATCACGAGGAAGAACTTGCGCAGGAGTTCAAGCGACGCGGTTTGAGCCGACGAGAGATGCTCCAGATCGGCGTGCGCCTGGGGCTGAGCGGCGCAGCCATGGCGGCGGTTCTGGCGGCATGCGGTCAGGCGCCGCAGCAACCAGGCGCAGGCGCTGCCCCTACCGCGCCTCCTGCAACGGAACCGACGCCGGTATCGCTCTTTGACCCCGAAGAAGGCAACAGCGGTTGGCCCACGAACGCCATTCCCGATCCGACCGAGCGGGTGGAGATCAGTGTAGCGCATTCCTGGGATGCCGTCTTCTTTGAGCGTCAGAAGCAGTTCGATGCGCTCTTCATGCAGCGCCATCCGAATATCGTCGTCAAAGCCGAAAATACCCCGTTTGGCGAGTATCGTCAGAAGTATGTCGCACAGGCGGCTGGCAACGCCCTGCCCGACATCATGTACTGCCAGTTCTCATGGGCGCAGGAGTTCATCAAGAATGGTCTGTTCCGCCCGCTCGACGACTATATCGCCAAAGAGAAGGATTTCAACCTGCAAGACTTCACCCTGCAATCGCTGGTGTCGTACCAGCGTGATGGCAAACTGTGGGGCATCCCGTATGATGAAGGTCCCGCCAATCTGTACTACAACAAGGACATTTTCGATGCCGCCGGCATTCCCTACCCGGACGAAACCTGGGACCTCGAAAAACTGAAGGAAGTCGCGCTGAAACTGACACAGGGCGAAGGTCCGAACAAGATTTTCGGGCTGGGTGAACTCCCCTCCCTGGGCGACTCGCTGGTCGCGCCCCCCTACCTTATGCCTTTCGGCGCGCAATATCTGCGCGAACCCAGGGAGGATGAATGCCTGATCAACCAGCCCGAAGCCGTTGCCGCCCTCGAATGGTGGCAGGAGTTGCGCGACAAGGGCGCGGTTCCCAGCCCGGCGGATTTGCAGAATGTTGCATGGCCCGCCTTCCAGTTCGGCAAGATCGCCATGACGATGCAGGGTTCGTGGGCGACCCCGCCGATCCGCGCTGGCGCAAAGTTCAACTGGGACATCGCCATGTGGCCCAGAGGTCCCAAGGCGCACGTCACCTTCTCCGCCGGCAGCGCCTATATGATCACGCGCGATAGCAAGAACCCCGATGCGGCATGGATCTATCTGAATGAATACCTCTCGACCGCCGGTCAGTCGTATATGTGGGGAATCACCGGGCGCGGCAGCCCGGCGCGCCTCTCGGCATGGCCCTCGTACCTCAATTCGAAGTTTGCCCCTCCTGGCGCGAAGTATGTCGAGCAGGCGATGCGCACGATCGCCAGCCACGACATCATCGACCAGCCGACCGGTCCACAGGTCACTCAGGCGGCGGGACCGATCTGGGATCTGGTGGTGGCGGGCCAGTTGAGTGTGAGGGAAGCGTGTGATCAGGTGTTCGCCGCAGTGGATCCGATTATTGCCATCAATCGGGCGTGAGGCGTCGGTAGTGGGCGGGGGCTTCGACAGGCTCAGCCCCCGTCCATCCCGATGGACGAGGCAGGCGGGGGCTTCGACAGGCTCAGCCCTCGTCCATCCCACGACAGTCCAGGTACGATTTGGACATTGCGAGAACGGTCACGATCATGATTTCACCGTGGCGGGGGGATGCATGGCCATTCAACAGCAGATCGAGCAACCTGCGGCGCGACCGATGGGCAAGCCCAAATTGGGCAAACTGGCGCGTCGTGAAGAGCGTGAGTTCTATCTGTTCATTTCGCTCTGGATCATTGGTTTCATTCTGTTCGATGCCGGACCGATCCTGGCGTCGTTTGTCATCAGTTTTACCAACTGGTCGATGATGACGCCGCCCAACTGGACGGGATTGCAGAATTATCAGCGATTGATTGCCGATCCACTCTTTTATACCGCAATGTGGAATTCGCTCTATTTCGGCATCGGCAGCGTCGGTTTCGGTCTGATCATCTCGTTTTTGCTGGCATTGCTACTCAATCAAAAAGTTCTGGGCATTTCGGTCTTTCGCACGATCTTCTATTTACCGTCGGTGGTCAGCGGCATTGCAGTGGCAATTCTGTGGATTATGATTTTGCACCAGGATTTCGGGCTGATCAACACGGTGCTCTCCTGGTTCGGCATCAAGGGACCGGGGTGGCTGGTGCAGCCGCAGTGGGCAAAACCGGCGCTTATCCTGATGAGCCTGTGGGGCGCGGGCGGTTCGATGGTGATCTACCTGGCGGGCTTGCAGAGCGTGCCGCAGCACCTGTACGAAGCCGCATCGATCGATGGCGCCGGTCCGTGGATGAAATTCTGGAATGTGACCGTCCCGATGATGTCGCCGGTCATTTTTTATAACCTGATCGTCGGGTTCATTGCGTCGCTCCAGGGGTTTGTGCTGGTGCTGATCATGACCAACGGCGGCCCGGCGAATGCGACATTGATGTTCGGTCTGTACATCTACCGGGTGGCGTTCCAGTTCTTCCAGATGGGGTACGCTTCGGCGCTGGCGTGGATTCTGCTCGTCGTCATTATGGTCATTACGGCGCTGCAATTCCTGGGCGCGAAGTACTGGGTGTTCTACGAGGGCGAGACAGTGCGGTGAGGGTGGTTGACCCATTGGCGTTCGATGACGAGGGAGTTGTAATGAGTGCCAATCTTCAGCAAAGTACGATAACAACAGCGCAGGCGCAGCGTCGCCCTTTCCTCGGCATGCGCCATCAGCGGCTGGCGCAGCGGGTGATGGTCTATGCGCTGCTGTTAGCGCTCTCGGTGTTGTTCATCCTGCCCTTCATGTGGATGGTTTCGACCTCGCTGAAGAACAGCGAGGATGTCTTTACCTATCCGCCGAGTTTCTTTCCAACCACGTTTCTCTGGCAGAACTATCCGCGCGGCTGGACGATCCTGCCGTTCAATACGTTCCTCGTCAACTCGCTGATTGTGACGTTCGCCAATGTGATTGGCAACCTGATCTCCTGCTCGCTGGTAGCGTTCGGGTTTGCGCGCCTGCGCGCCCGCGGGCGGGGCATACTGTTCCTGGCGTTGCTGGCGACTCTCATGATCCCGCGGGAAGTGACCATTGTGCCGCGCTTTCTGCTCTTCAGCCAGATGGGTCTGGTCAACACCCTCTGGCCCCTGATCCTGCCGGCGTGGTTCGGCTATGCGTTCTTCATCTTTCTGCTGCGCCAGTTCTTCATGACAATTCCGACCGAACTGGACGACGCGGCGCGCATCGACGGCGCCTCGTCGCTGCGCATCTTCTTCGAGATCATTCTGCCGCTCTCGAAGCCGGCGCTGGCGACGGTGGCGATCTTTGCCTTTATCGGCAACTGGAGCAACCTGCTCGATCCGTTGATCTACATTCGCTCGCAGGAGCTGTACACTCTGGCGCTCGGTCTGAACCTGTTCCGCGGGCAAAACTTTACGCAGTTCAACCTGCTCATGGCGGTGTCGATCATTACCCTGATTCCGGTGTTGACGGTTTTCTTCCTGTCCCAGCGCCTCTTTGTTCAGGGCGTGACCCTGACCGGCATGGGGGGACGGTAACAGGGCTATTCATCCTCAAACACCCAATTCTGCTGGCGCGCAATCTCGCGCAACGCGCGCGCCAGCGCGTCGATCTGCTTGAGCAACAAGCCGATTTTCATCGGCGCATTCTGGTCCTGACGCACCCATTTGATGAGGTCGCCTTCGGCGTGCGCCCGAAACAGCCGATCCGTCTCGTCGATCATCTGGTCGAGCGAGCGGATGCGGAAGACGCGCGCTTTGTTCTTCGGCTGATTCTCGATCGTCTCGTCGGTGCTATCGGGGAACGCGGCATCGTCATCGGTGTGGTCATCATCCCACAAACCGACGTCGCTCTCATCGTCGGACAGATCGCCGAGTGCGGCGCCTTTGAGGAGTGGACCGGCGGGCGGGACGGGGATGCTGCTCGCGCCGTGCGGCATGGTCGCCGCCAGATCGACGCCCTGTTGCAGCGCATGGAGCGCATCGTCGAGCGAGAGACCGGGATTGGCGGCAAAGAAACTGGCCAGGCGGCTGATCTCGGCAGCCGACATACCCTCTTCGACGGCGGCGCGCGCCAGTTCGATCTGCGTGCGCTCGTTGGGGACGCGCCGCAGATGCTGCGCCTGCGTGACGTTCAGTTCGCCTTTGCGCAGATACTCCTGAATTTCGAGCGGCAGGTCGAGCAACCCCAGGTAGCGCCGCACGGTGCGCGGCGACAGCCCGACGAGGCGTGCAGTCATTTCATCGAGCGCGCCGTCGTTGTCAATGCCGCGCTCGATCGCAAGCTGCTCACGCAATTTCTGGAAGGCGCGCGCCTGTTCGAGGTCGTTCAGGTCGCGCCGTTGCAGATTTTCAGTCAACTGGCGCAGCAACACGCGCGGGTCGTCCGGGTCGAGCAGCACGCACGGCACCCGTTCCAGCCCCAGTTTCAACGCCGCCAGCCGTCGGCGGTTGCCGTACACCACGCGATAGCGACTGCGCCCGATGTCGATGACGCCGAGCGGCTGGAGCAACCCATACTCCGCGATAGTCGCTGCAAGCCCATCGATCTCGCCGGGGTCCTCGCGGACGCCCTGCGGATCCGGTTCGAGCGCCCGCGGATCGATCCAGAGAAGCTGCATATGTCCTCCAACAGGCGGTCTGGCGCCAATGTCGTTCAATCTCACACAAAGGCGTAAAGGCGTGAAGATAGCGCAAATGCCTTCGACAGCAGACTGCTTCAGCCACGCTGCGCTCCCTGCAAACAACGCCGGTGCGCCTCGCGGGGAGGATGACGCACAGTACAGATGTTCGGGGAGGGAGTATATCAGATGTTGCGCAGGGCGGCAAATCGTTTCGTGCTATAATCGCAACTGCGCGCCTTTGCACAACGTCATGTTCTGTGACCCGAGCATATGCTCATGCTCGTCTCACGAAGGATCAACGTTTGTGCAGCGACATGGAGGCCCCCCATGACCACACGACCGGCGTTGGCGCAGGAGATCGCCGATGCGCAACGAACGATCAGCGCGCTGACCGAAGAAATCACTGCTACCCGCAGTTATATCAGCGCCAATGAACAGGCGCTCCAGAGCCAGCCGCCGTCGCTGCGCGCCATCACCGAAGAAGGGCTGGCAAAGGCGCGCGCAAACCTGGCGCGCAAAGAGGCGGAATTGCAGATTGCCCAGCAGACCCTGGCAAATGCCCAGCGCACCCTGGCGAAGGTCGAGGAGATTGAGCGCAAACAGGGGGAAATCCGCAAACTCGAACAGGACCTGGCGACGATCAATGCGCTCCTTGAGCGCGCGCGCGGCGAACTCTCCCGCCTCGAAGGCGAATTGCTCGCCATGACCGCTCCGGTCGCGGTTCCTGCGTTTGCCCTGGCGCTGAGTGATGGGCGATCCATTCCGCTGCCGACCGACCGCGCTGAGTTGCTGATCGGGTGCCAGGACGCGGCGGACAGTATCTTTCCCGACGTTGACCTCGCGCCTTTCGATGGGCGCACGAGCGGCGTCAGTCGGCGCCATGCGACTCTGCGCTATGCCGGCGGTCAGTGGACGATCACCGATCTCGGCAGCGCCAATGGGACGTTTGTGAATGATAAGGCGCTGACGCCGCATACGCCGACGGTTCTGCCCGAAGGTTCGGTTGTTCGCCTTGGCGCTTTCGTCGTCACCTTTCGCTCGCTGGCGCCGAATAAAACGGTACGGCTCTCATGACTGCGCTTTCACTCGCTGCACTTGTTGGTCTGGAATTGGCGCAGCAGGCGCTGCTCCTGCTGGCGGTCGAGCCGCGCCTGCGCGGCATCGCCGTCGGCGCGCCGGCGGGCGCGGGAAAGAGCAGCCTGGCGCGCGGCATGCGCGATCTGCTCTGCACTGGCGAGCGGTCGGTTCCGTTCGTGGAACTGCCGCTCGGCGTGGACGAAGCCGGATTGCTTGGCGGACTCGACATTGAGGCGACGCTGCGCGCCGGAAGGCGGGTGGCGCGCGCGGGGGCGCTGGCGCGCGCCGATGGCGGCATTCTCTATGCCGATCAGGTCAATCTGCTGCCCGACGCAATTATCAATCCGCTGATCGCCGCCATCGATACAGGCGAGGTGCGGCTCGAACGCGAGGGTCTCAGCATTCAGGCGCCGGCGCGCTTCGTTTTCATCGGCTCCTACGACCCCGCCGAAGGTCTGCCGCGCCGTCATCTGCTCGACCGGTTAGGGTTGTTGCTGGTGTTGCCGCGCGCGATGAATGAACAGGCGCGCGCCGAGGTGGTGCGGCGCAACCTGGACCCGGCAGCGACGCAGGCGTATGCCGACGACCTCGATCTGCTGCGCGGGCTGGTGCAGGCGGCGCGTGAACAGTTGCCGCAGGTGCGGATCGAGGACGAGCAGATCGAACAGTTGGTGGCGATGGCGGCGCTCTGCGGCGTTGAGGGGCACCGCGCCGACGCTTTTGCGGTGTATGCCGCCTGTGCTGCGGCAGCCCTCGGCTTGCGCGACCATGTTGAACAGGAAGACCTGGAACTGGCGGTGCGGCTGGTCATTCTGCCACGCGCGACACGTCTGCCGCCTCCGCCGGAACCGCCGCCGGACGAAGAACCGCCGCCTCCGCCGCCCCCCTCCGACGCCGAGAGCGATACCGCTGACGCGCCGCCTGAGCCGCCGTCGGAAGATGAGTTGACCATTCCGCCTGAACAGGTGCTCAGCGCGCTGGCTGCCGAACTGCCGGTCGAACTGGAGCAGTTGCCATTCCGGGCGCTACGCCGTGGGAAGACCGGGTCGCGCGGCACGGTGGCGGGGAAGCGGGGACGGCACATTCGCAGCATTCCCGGTGATCCGCGACGTGGACGGATCGACGTATCCGCCACGCTACGCGCGGCTGCGCCATTCCAGCCGTTGCGCCGCGCTCAGGCGGACGCAAACGTTGCGTCCGCCAGGGTGCTGTTGCGCGGCGACGATCTACGCATCAAGCAGTACCGCAGCAAGGCGGGGGCGCTGTTCCTCTTTGCGGTCGACGCCAGCGGCAGCATGGCGCTGCACCGCATGCGTCAGGCGAAAGGGGCGGTGCATGCGCTTCTTCAGCGAGCGTATGTCCACCGCGACCGTGTGGCGCTGCTGGCGTTTCGTGGACAAAACGCCGAATTGCTGCTGCCGCCGTCGCAGAGTGTCGAACTCGCGCGCCGCGCCCTCGATCTGCTGCCGACCGGCGGCGGCACGCCGCTGGCAGCGGCGCTCCTGGCAGCCATCGAGGTGGCGCAGCAGGCGCGCGCGCGCGGCATTATGCAGACGGTGCTGGTGCTACTCACCGATGGGCGGGCGAATGTCGGGCTGCGCGTCGGGCGCGAAGGGGTTGCCGACGAACTGCAAACCATCGGGCGCGCAGTGGCGGCGGCGGGCATTCAGACGATTGTGGTCGATACGCAGCGCACCTACCTGAGTCGCGGCGAAGCGCGCAAACTGGCGGAGTGGCTGGATGGCGAGTATGTTTACCTCCCCAATGCCCAGGGTGAACAGATCGCCGCGCTGGCGGTTGATCGGGTGGAGCGGTAAGGCGCGTTTCTTCTGTTTTACCTCGCCACAACCGGCAGGAATGCCCTCGGTGTCAGCGGCGTCAGCGACTCGATGGCGGCAAACACATCGATGCGCGGCTTCGTCAGCCCATTGCGCGTGTCAGTGATCGGTACGCCAGTTGTGACCAGCGCGGCCACGTAGGCCTCCGGCGTATAACCGGGGCGCGCGCTGCGCAGTAGCGCGAGCGCCCCGGCGACGTGCGGCGCTGCCATTGATGTCCCCGATTTGGGCGCAAACCCGCCCCCCGGCACAGACGATGTGATCGCCACTCCTGGCGCCAGCAGGGTCAGGAACGACGCGCTGTTCGAGAACGACGCCACCTGCTCCGGCGTTGTCTTGGTCGTTGCGCCAACGCTGACGACGTTCGACAGACATGCGGGCAGGCTGAGGGCGCTGGCGCTGCCGCCGTTCCCCGAAGAGGCGACAGTGATGATCCCCCGATTGCGCAGGACGGCAATGGCAGGTTTCAGGGCGGCGCCAACCCCGCTGCTTTCACACGCCGCAACACTGCCGAACGTTCCCGCGCCCACGCTCAGGTTCACCGCTGCCAGCAGCGGGGTGAAGGAGGTTGACGCCAGCCAGTCGAGCGCGCGCAGTTGGTCGGAGACGTAGCTCAATACGCACGGCGAAGGGAGCGAGAATGCCGAGCAGTTGGCGATCTTCGAAAAGATCTGCACGGCAATGATCGATGCTCCCGGCGCAACGCCGTCGTTCCCGGCGGCAATCCCGGCGACGTGTGTGCCGTGGTCGCATCCTGTAAACGCGCAAGATGCCGCTGCGCCAGGACCGATAACCTCGGTTCCTCCGCCGGGGCAAAGTGATGTTGCGCCATCACCGGAATTGTTGGTCGAGAAACATGCTTCGGCGACCACGCGCCCGCCAAGAAAGGGGTGCGCGGCATCGACGCCGGTGTCGAGAATGGCAATCGCAACGCCAGAGCCGGTGGTCTCGGCATGCGCCTGATCGGCGTGGATCAGGGCAGTGCTGCCCGTCAGATGCGGCACAGCCAGCATATCCTCTACGACAGAGGCGACCTGCGGATGATCGTCCAGCCGCTCGATTGCAGTGCGTGGCGCTTCCAGCACGATAACCGGAAGCGTGCGCAAACGGGCAACCTCGCGCGCGCCGGCGGCGGTTGCAGCGGCGACAACATCCTCCTGTGCCTGGGCAATGCCGGGGAGCGCCGTACTTGCATCACCCTCCGCCGCCGGCGCGCGCAGCACGACGATCACCCGCGTGCTGTCGGCAGACTCTGCTCGCCCCGAAGCGACTGGAAGGATCAGCGCGCCGATCACCAGGAAAACGAGAAGAAGGACCAAACGTGAAGAACGACGAGAGAAGGCAATTAACATACGTGCTATACTTTCTCGCGGTTGCTGGCCAGAATGCCGGTATCATGATACATGAACGTGAGAAACGTGAAGAAGTTGCTCGACCGCGCGCGTGTTGAAAAAGTTGCTAGCGCGAATAGGATCTGGTCCAACTGGCGATCCGGGATTGCAGACGCTCCGCCCGCAGGCAGTCGGGCAGTCCGGGGGCGCAGGCGTCCCGCCCGCAGGCAGTCGGACGGTCCGGGCGCGCAGGCGTCTCGCCTGCTCCCGGGGTAAAGTCGTGTCGTCTCCCTGTGCTGCCGCCCGATCCTGCGCGTGTAGCACCCCCTGGCGCGTGACTGACCTGAGTCCGGGCTGTAGCCCGCAGCGACGGGATGGCGTCTGATACTAGCTTGCGGTCAGTCAGACAAGATGTTCGAGCGCCCGGTTCGCAAGGCGTAACGATCGACAACGCACGTCGGCAGTCGTGGACCCAGACTGCGCATTGGCATCAGCAGCCCCGGCGGGGCTTTCACTTGCAGTGAGCATGGTCGAACCGCCTGCGGCGAGCAGGGTCGAGCCGCGTCCTCAGCGAGGGCGTTAGCCCGCAGCGCCCCGGTGTCCCGCTGCGCGCCCTGGTAGGATTGAATGACTGCGCATGAGTATGACCATGTATGCCCGGACCCGGAATGCAGCGTGGCGCCAAGGGTTCGGACGCTGCGAACGACCATGGAGAAGGAGTATTCCTTGAATACCTTTGCACGATATGGCACAGCATTGTCGGTTTTTCTCTTGATGGCATCGATGTGGTTCACTGCGTCTCCCGCTCGCGCCGCCACTCCGACCGGCGTCTTTCAGCCCGGCGCGTGTATGTTCGATCTTCCTGCCGGCGCCATCGAAGGACGTGACCTGGAGTGCGGCTGGCTGGAGGTTCCCAAACGCCATGCCCAACCGGACGGTCCCACTATTCGTCTGGCGGTTGCGATTGTCAGATCGCGCGCCGACGACCGCAAACCCGACCCGCTGGTGATGTTGCAGGGTGGTCCGGGTGGTTCGACGATCGACACCTACACCCAGATCCTCTTCGGTCCGGGCAGCCGTCTGCGCGACCTGCTCGACCGCGACATTGTGCTGTTCGATCAGCGCGGCACGCTTTACTCCGAACCGTCGCTCGTCTGCCAGGAGCAGTTGGAACTGGTCGAGCGCACGATTGAGCAGCGATTGACCTACGAAGAGTCAGATCGGCTGTCGCTCGAAGCGACAACTGCGTGTCGTCGGCGTCTGGCTGATGAAGGGATTGACCTTTCCGCTTTCAACAGTATCGAGAACGCTGCCGATGTCGCAGCGCTGGCGCGCGCGTTGGGGTACGAGCAGATCAATCTGTACGGCGTCTCCTATGGCACATTGCTGGCGCAACACGTCATGCGCGACCATCCCGACGTTCTGCGCAGTGTGACGCTCGATGCAGTGGTTCCGACCAGCGTCAATTATCTGCTCGAGGTTCCTCGCTCCCAGGATCGCGCATACACGGAATTGTTCAATGCCTGCGCTGCCGACGCCGGGTGTCGCGCCGCCTACCCGAACCTGGAGCAATCGCTGGTGACTGCGATCGAACGACTTAACCGCGAACCGGCGCGCGTGCCGATAACCGACACCAAAACCGGCAAAACGTACAACGCCGTCCTTGATGGCGACAGTTTCGCCAGTGTCGTGTTCCAGATCATGTACTCATCGAGTTTCATCCCGGCAGTCCCGCGGATTATCGATGACGCGACGCGCAACGATTTCCGTGTGCTGGGGCAGGTGCTGCCGATCATCGTTTTCGACCGCACGTTTAGCCTGGGGATGCACTATGCAGTGATCTGCGCCGAGGATGCCGACTTTTCACCCGAAGACGCGCGGCTGGAAGGGGTGCGTCCATTTATTGCACTCGATGGACGGCGCAGCCTCGAAGGCTATCTGGAACGCTGCAATGTCTGGCAGGTCGATCAACTCGATCCGCTTGTCGATGAGCCGGTGTCCGGCGACATCCCGACACTCGTGCTCTCTGGCAAGTTCGACCCGATTACGCCGCCGGAGTTTGGTGATGTTGTGGCGCGCACCTTGAGCCGGGCGTATGTCTACACCTTTCCCGATACAGGGCATGGCGCCGTCGGATCAAGCGCCTGCGCCGACGCCATGCTGAAGGCGTTTCTCGATAATCCATCACAGCCGCCGGACTCTTCCTGCATCGCTGAGAGCGCAGGTCCACGCTTTATCTCGCCGGAAACGGTCATTTTCACGCCGGTGACGTTTGCACTGGTGACACTCGACGCCGCCGGGCTGGCGCCGCTCGGCGCCTTCGTCGGCGCGCTGCTCCTGTTGCTCTCGGCGTGGATCGTCTGGCCCCTCGGCTGGTTGTTCCGCCTGATCACCGGCGGAAAAGCGCCGGAACCGTCCGTCGGCGCCGCCATTGCGCGCTGGCTGGTCGTGCTGGCGGGAGCAATGGGGGCGGTATTCGTCGGTATCACGCTCACCGCCATCGTGCAAATGGCAGTCGCCAATGATGCAACGATCTTCTACGGACTGCCGCGTTCTACGATGCTGGTCGCAACAATCTGGGGCATACCCGCGCTGGCGCTGGCGATTGTCGTCTGCGTGGCGCTCTCCTGGGCGCGCGGGTGGTGGTCGGGCATCGGGCGCGTTTATTATGCCCTGCTTGCGCTCTTTGCCATCGGGTGCGCAGCGGCGCTGGCATGGATGGGGGTGTATGGATAGAACCCGAAGAGTCTCCGCTCAGTTTCTCGTTTCCGGTTGGCGGTGCGCTCGATGGCCGGTAACGACCATCGCACGGTCGCCGGTCTGTTGCGGCATACGATGCGACACGCCTCACCGTGCGCGAAGTGCGGGCGTCTGAGTCAGGAGAATGCGGCAAGCATTGGCAGATAATGGGCAATCATCTCGCTCCCCCGGAAGAAACAGGAGAGGTTGAGTTTTTCGTTCGGCGCGTGCATATTGTCGTCGGGCAGGCCGAAACCGGTAATTACCAGCGGCGCACCCAGGGCTTCCTGAAAATCGGCAGCAATTGGCAGTGTTCCGCCGCCGATCATGCAGGCAGCGGGTGCGCCGAACGCCTGTTCAAACGCCTGTGACGCCGCCTGAACCGCTGCTGCGCGGTAATCGACGAGCACCGGACGCGATGCGCTCAGGACGCGCACATTGAGCGATACGGTCGGCGGCGCCTGATGGTGCAGAAAGTCGGTAACGCGCTGCGCAATATCCTGCGGGTCCTGATAAGGGACGAGCCGCATGGAGAGTTTTGCCGTCGCCTGCGCCGGAATGACGGTTTTCTTCCCCGGACCGGTAAATCCGCCGCTGATGCCATGAATGTCCAGCGTGGGTCGGATAGTGGCGCGCTCGATGGCGGAAAAGCCCGCCTCTCCCGCCAGTGCAGGCGCGCCGGTCATTGCCAGCAGAACGGCGTCGCTGAGCGGCAATGATGCCATCAGGCGTCGCTCAGCGTCATCCATTGCACGCACCCGGTCGTAGAAGCCAGGAACCTTCACCCGGCGCGTCTCGCCATCCTGTAATGATGCGAGCAACCGGACAAGAACGTTGAACGGATTCTCTACTGCGCCGCCAAACGTTCCTGAGTGCAGATCGCTTGCCGGTCCGCGCACTGTGATCTCCAGGTAACAGTTTCCCCGCGTTCCGTAAAGAATGAGCGGATGCTGCGGCGTCAGCATCGACGAATCGACCATCAACACGGCGTCGCATCGCAGACGATCCGCTTCGCTGTGGACAAAATGCCGCAATCCGACGCTCGATGTCTCCTCTTCCCCTTCGACGATCAGCCTGACGTTGATCGGCAGCCGTCCTGTGGCGTGCAGCCAGGCTTCCAGCGCCGCAACTGCCGCCATGACCTGCCCTTTGTCGTCGGAGGCGCCGCGTGCGTAGAGGTTGCCATTGCTGGCAGTGGGTGCAAACGGAGGTGTGTGCCAGGCATCTACCGGATCGGCGGGCTGGACGTCGTAATGCCCGTAGATGAGGAGTGTCGGTGCAGTTGGTCCGGCATCCAGCCATTCGCTGAAGACGATGGGATGCCCGGATGTCGGAATGATCTCAGTGTGGCTCATGCCGGCGCCCCGCAGGCGGTCGGCCAGCCAGCGTGCAGCCATCGCCATATCCGCTGTGTGCGCCGGGTCCATGCTGATGCTGGGGATGGCAAGAAACTCGCACAACTCTGCCAGATGCGCATGCTGGCGATCACGCAGATGCGCAATGACTGTCGTTGACATCTTTGATCCGGCTAAACCAGGCATCGCGTTCTCCTTCACTCGACAATCCACGGCAGTCCCGTTACCGCAGCGCTGCGCTGTTCCGGGTCGGTGCGCACGTCAATGATCGCCGGCAATCCTGAATCGAACGCGCGCCGGATCGCCGGCGCAACGTCTTCCGGTCGTTCGACATGCTCGCCGTAGCCGCCGAGCGCTCGCGCCAGCTCGTCGTAGCGCGTCGGTCCCAGGTTCGTGCCGATCACGGCGGCGTCACCCCAGCGTCGCCGCTGACCATCGCGCGTCTCGCCCCAGCCGGCGTCATTGGCGATCACCACAACAATCGGCAGACGATGCCGCACGGCGGTGTCGAATTCCATGCCGCACAGTCCAAACGCGCCGTCCCCCATAATTGCCACGACCGGAGTGTTTGGGTGCGCCAGTTGTGCAGCGATTGCGAATCCCAACCCCACGCCGATGTGCCCGGTGCTGCCGACCCACGTCACGCCGCCAGGGATGCAGGCGTCGAGATACTGAATGGCGAACGCTGCACTGTACCCGCCATCCACAACCTTGATCGCTTCGCGTGGCAGACACTCCGCCAGCGCCTGCATCAACTGGATTGAGTGCATCGGTCGTGCAGGATCGCGCGCCGCCAGATCGGCGGCGGTCTCTGCGCGCATGGCGGCGATGCTGCCGTGCGCCCGTGCGGGCCATTCCGTCTCCATCGCCCAACTGCCGCCCCCGGCGACCAGTTCGTTCAGTTGACGCAGCACCTGTGCTGCATCGCCAACGATGCCGACATTAATCGGGCGTGTCTTGCCGATGCTTTCAGGATGAATGTCCACCTGCACCACCGGCGCATCCATAGCGAAAAGTGGAAAGCGCCCATAGCCAATCGTCCAATCCAGGCGCGTTCCGATTACCAGAAAGGCGTCCGCCATGGATGCCGGAGCAGGATAGAACCCCGCCGAGAGTGGATGATCATCGGGAATGATGCCGCGCGCCAGGTTGCGACTCAAGACCGGCATACCGGTCGCCTCGACAAAACGGCGCAGTTCCTCTTCGCCATGCGCCCACCAGACGCCGCTGCCGACAACCAGGAGCGGTCGTCGCGCCTTTCGGAGGATGTCGAGCGCCTGCCGCACCAGCGCCAGGTCGCCTGGCGGTCCCACTGTCACCCGGTAGTTCTGCGGAAAGGTGATGGCATCTTCATCATAACCTTCGAGCAGCGTTCCGCTGGCTTCGCCCCAATACCCTGTCTGGTAGCGCCACAGGCCGGGATCGATCCAGTAGAGTTTCGGTGATTTCACCAGGCGCTTGCCAGGACTCTCGAAATAAGGCGGGAGCATAAAGACCTGACACGATAGTTGCAGGTAGTTCAGGATCAATACAGTTGGTTGAAGAAGTCAATCAACACCTCATTCGCCGCTGCATCCGGCAGGGTATCGAGCACCTCGTTGATCAGCGCCATCTCTTGCGGCAATGCGCCCGGCTGCAACCCGACCGCTGCCAGCAGTCCCTCGACGACGGCTGGTGATCGATCCTGCACGAGCGCCTCAACCATCGAACGCACCAGCGCCGGATCAATCGGCGGCATCTGCCGCACCTCTTCGACGCTTGCGGCGATGTCGGCAAGCAACGCATCGACATTGTGCGCCACGCCATAGGTGACCGAGACGTGCAGATTGCGCGGCGAGCGCAGCGTCGAGAACTGCGGCTGAAGATACCACCCGCGGCGGCGTAGCGCATCCGCCAGTTGAAAGACATTGATCGCGTTCGAGGCGAAAGAAAACATGCTCATCGCCGGATGTCCCAGCACATACAGACTGTCAATCGCATTGATGCCCGCTATCAACCGCTCCGTCGCAGCCTGCACGGTCGCTGCCATCTCCTGGTATCCCGTCGCTCCCAGATAGTGCAGGATCGCCCACGCGCCCGCGATCGGTCCTGCCGAACGTGAACTGAGGGCTGTAGGATTGATGATGGTGTAGGCGGTCGTGTCGGTCGAGGCAAAAATCTGATGTCGCCGCAGGCTGCGGTCGCGGTAGAGCACAACCGAAGCGCCTTTTGCTGAATACCCGTATTTGTGCAGATCAACTGAGATCGATGTAACACCGGGAACACTGAAGTCAAACGGCGGGATCGCTCGACCGGCGGCGCGCAGGAAGGGGAGATACATCCCGCCGACGCATGCATCGACGTGGCAAAGCAACTCGTGCTCCTGCGCCAGCGCCGCGATGACAGGCACAGGATCGATCACGCCCTGCGAGTAGCACGGCGCCGACGCAACCAGCAGAATGGTATTTTCGGTGATTGCCGCGCGCATTGCTGCAATATCCGCCTCGAACGTCGCCGGGTCGAACTCGACGACCACCGGTTTGACGCCGAGGTAGTGCCCTGCCTTGTGAAAGGCAGCGTGCGCAGTACGTGCCAGAACCATTTCTGGCTGCGCGATCTGCGGTCGGTGCGCCCGCGCCCAATCGCGCGCCGTCTTAACTGCGAGCAGAATGCTCTCTGTGCCGCCGCTTGTCACGTTGCCCGCCACATGCTCATCGCCTTGCAGCAACCCGGCGACCATGCGCACAACATCGCTCTCCAGTTGCGCCACGCTTGGAAAGGTCGTCGGGTCCAGACAGTTTTCACTGAGATAGAGCACATACGCATCATTGACCACCGTAGCAGTGGTGGCATCCGGCTGATAGACATACGCAAAGACCCGACCGGATCGCCAGTCCATATCGTATGCCTTGAAACTGCGCAACATCGCCATAATTTCGTCTGGCGTCCTGCCATCAGGTAGAATGTTCACGAAGGCGTCCTTTCCAGAACCAGGTCGCGCCGGATGGCGCGCTCCAGCGGATATTTCCACATGCACAAAGCAATGAGCAGCGCCGCGATAATCGGCGTGCCGCCGATCAGGAAGCGCACCCCCCACGCAGCGCTTACAGGTTGCACGTCGCTGCCCGCAATATACCCCGACAGTGACAGCACCGAGGCGAAGAGCACCCCCTGCGCTGAAAATGCCAGTTTGGTGATGCCGCCGTTGATGCCGAAGAAGATCCCCTCGCGCCGGTAGCCGTGCCGTGTGGCATCATCGTCGATAACCTCCGAAATCAGCGGAAATGGCATGATCATCGAACCCGCCAGTCCAGGCACGACCAGCAGCGTGCCGATCAATCCGGTGGAGAAATCATTCGCCAGGATCATCGCAATGAATCCGGGGATGAAACAGAAACTGGTGATGATCCACGCCCGCCGCGGCCCGATCCGTGCGACCATCGGGCGCCAGATCAGGAGCATTGGGATGGTCAGCAGAATTGGGATGCCAAGCAGGATCGCCTCGGCATCGCCGCCGCTCAGTCGCACACCGAAGACCTCGATCTGCCCCTGAATACCAAGTGCGTATTTGCGCCAGAAGGGAAGCATTGCCGCCAGCGCCAGCCAGATATATTCCTTGGCAATGTTGGCGCCGATGAACCAGCGGAACGGACGACTGGAGAGCGCAATGCGCAGCGAGTCGATCAACCCGACGCGATCATCTTTGATCTTTGTGAGGTCTTCGCGGACGCCGGTCATCGAGATCAGGTAGCCTATCGCCACCAATGCGCCCATTATGGCGCCCATCCAGACGTACCCAACCCCTTCTGCCAGGATTGGCGCAAGGATGAAGGAGAGGAGGAGCGCAATTGTCGCCAGCACTTCCCGCACGGCGGAAAGATCGATGCGCGCTTGCAGGTGCGGCGCCACTTCCGGGAAGAGTGCGTTGTAGGCGATGATCGTCAGGCTGTAGAGGGTGTCGAAGATGAACAGGATGATCAGAAAGTAGGCGGCGAGTATCCATGGCGACTGCCCCGGCGGCGTCCAGAGAAAGAAGAACGAGAGGCCGAGCGGCACTGCTCCGAAGAGCACATATGGCACACGTCGCCCGATCGGTGTGCGCGTGCGGTCGGACAGTTGTCCCATAAGCGGGTCGTTGATCGCGTTCCACAAGCCGTAGATTGTCCAGATCACGCCCGCCGCAGCCGCATTCAACCCCAGCACATCGACATAGTAGAACTGAATGCGGTTCCCAAACACCTGATAGGCGATCGTATTGGCGAAGTTGCCCATGGCGTAGGTGATGTAGCGGAACAGTCTGCCCATGCCTGCGTTCCTCCTTGAACCTGTTGATCGATAACACCGGCGTTATAACCCGCGTATGCGTTTCTCGAACAGGTTGGCGCGAACACACCAGGATGCAAAGTTTGCGAGCAATTCAACCAACACCTCTTTGCGTCTTCGCGCTTGTGCGCCAGCCTGTCTAAAAATCTTTCAGGTTTTCTGACCGCCTGCGGAATCGTCCGGCAAGCCAAGCATACGCGCTGTGTAGGCATGCATGAAACGTCTGAATACCGCTACCTGTTCGGGAGTCGTCGGATCGACGCGCGCGCCGGCTGCGTCGAGAGGGCTGCCGGCAAAGTAGCCATAGAGCATCCAGACAAAACCGGTCAGGATGAGGCGCAGATCGACATCTGCCGACGCGATCGTCCTGGCTGCCTGCGCACGTTTCAGCAGCGCGAGCGCCATATCGTACAGCGGCAACGAAACTTCCGCCTCAAGCGCGACCGGCGACTCGTCTCGCTCCAACCAGCGACGCAACCATAGACGCGGTGTTTCCGGCTGTTCGAGGGTCAGATCGACCAGTGCGTCAACCAGGGCGTTCAATCGTCTTCGAAGCGCATCGGGATCGGCGATGTCGTCGTCTGTCACGTGTTGCGTGTACACTGCGATGATCGCGCGCTCCCGCTCCGCCAGGCGCCGGAAGACGGCGCGGTAGAGTTCCGATTTGCTGCCGATATGGTAGTGGATCGTGGCAACATTCAGCCCAACCGCTGCCGCAAGCGTGCGCATCGAAAGGCCGTGGTAGCCGTGTTCGGCAAAGAGAGTGGCGGCAACGCTCAGAATGCGCTCGACGGCGCTGCCATCTGTTTCGTGCGACGCTGCATCCATACGGAGAAGTTTTTCGCTATGAAGACACCCTGCAACCTGTTGTGCGAATGCACAGCCAGGACGGAGAACAGGGATTGACGCCTGCTATAGATGGTCAATCAAGCGTTTGATGGAATACGTAGAGTATATTCAACCCCGGTGACCTTTGTCAAGATGCAATACTCCAATCGGTCTGAGATCGTCTCGATCCGTGCGAATCTGCGTTCGATCACACGCTATGCTGGTGAGATCTCTGTGCGCTCGATAGCATACGGGCAAGCATGGGCGCTTAACCGCCGACTGCGATAATGACGCAACCTTGAACGTCCTCTCTTCGTCTCACCAGCAGACGTGTGTTGAGGAGTTCCCCATATGCTGAGACCTCGTTGGCGCAAAGTGTTCGCCGATGTCTGGAGCAATAAGACGCGCACCATGCTCGTGGTGCTGTCGATTGCCGTCGGCGTGTTTGCGATTGGCGCGATTGCCGGCGCCAATGCGCTGCTGACCCGCGAAATGACCGCAGCCTACCTGGCGGTCAATCCTGCCGACATCTCGATCTATCCCGATGCGTTCGACGATGAGTTGGTGCGCACGGTGCGCCGAATCCCTGGCGTGGCGGACGCCGAAGGCAGGCGCACGATCAGCGTGCGTCTCCAGACCGGACCCGACCAGTGGCGCGATATGACGATCTATATCGTGCGCGACTTCGAGGATATGCGGATCAACAAAATCTTGCCCGTCGAGGGCGCCTGGCCCCCGCCATCCCGCACCCTGCTGGTTGAACGCGCGTCACTGCCGCTTACCGGCGCCAGTATTGGCGATACGGTGACCATCCGATTACCTGATGAGACCCTGCGTCGGATGCAGATTGTCGGGACGGTCGCCACGCCAAATCTTCCCCCGGCCATGCTGTCGAACCAGACGTATGCCTTTGCGTCCTTTGGAAATCTCGAGTGGCTCGGTCAGCCGGAGTTTTATGATGAATTGAACATCACCGTGACCGGTGACCGCTTCGATAAGGAGCATATCGCCGACGTTGCTGCGCTGGTGCGGAACAAAATCGAGAGCAGCGGTCGCACGGTCTACTTTACCTATCTCCCCGAACCGGGGCGGCACCCGGCTCACCAGGTGCTGCAACCGCTCTTCCTGTTGCTCGGTTTTCTCGGCGCTCTTTCGTTGTTTGCCAGTTGTTTCCTGGTTGTCAACACGATCTCGGCGCTGCTGACCCAGCAGATACGGCAGATTGGCGTAATGAAAGCCGTCGGCGCGCGCACGAGCGATGTCGTCGTCATGTATCTGGCAAGCGTGCTGCTGCTCGGCGTGCTGGCGCTGCTGCTGGCAATGCCGCTGGCATACCTGGTGGCCGCCGGTCTGGTAGTCCTTATTTCAGGACTGATGAACACCGATGTGACCAGTCTGGCGATGCCGCTGGAAGTCTGGCTGATCATGATCGCCGTTGGTCTGATGGTGCCGCTGCTGGCGGCGTTGGCGCCGGTCTTTGGCGGCGCGCGCGTAACGGTGCACGAAGCGATCAGCGGCTATGGCCTGGGGAAAGGACGCTTTGGACGCAGTCGCATCGATCATCTGCTGCAACGGCTCCACGGGCTTTCCCGTCCGTTGATGCTGTCGCTCCGCAACACCTTTCGACGTAAAGGGCGGTTGGCATTGACCTTGACGACGCTCACCCTTTCGGGGGTTATCTTCATGTCGGTCTTCAGCGTGCGCAATTCGTTGCTGCTGACGCTCGACGATGCATTGAAATACTTCAATTTCCACATCCTGGGCGTCTTCAGCGGCTTCTACCGCACCGAGCAGATTGAACGCGAGGCGCTGGCAGTCCCCGGTGTGACGGCTGCCGAAAGCTGGTGGTCCGAGATGGTGCGCCGGGTGCGTCCCAACGATACGGAGAGCGACTCGCTCACCATGTACTCCGTGCCCGCCGAGACGCGCATGATCATCCCAACGGTTCTCGAAGGGCGTTGGCTGCTTCCCGAAGATGAAAATGCGCTGGTGATCAACTCGAGCGTGCTTGGTCTCGAACCGGACATTAAGGTTGGCGATACAGTGACGCTGAAGATTGACCGGCGCGAAACGGAATGGAAGGTTGTCGGCATTGTGCGTGGCATTGGCGGGCAGGCGATTCTGTATACCCACTATCCGTACTTTGCTCGCATTCGCGGCTTTACCGGGCGCGCCGCTGCCGTGACTTTGCAGATCAATCCTTCTGACGCAGCAAACCAGGAGCGGATAGCAAAGGAACTGGAAGCGCACTACAAATCGGTCGGCATCCGCCTGGGCGGAACCCTGACTCTTTCGTTGCTCCGGCAGCAGAATGAACTCTTCTTCAATATTCTGATCGCGTTTCTGCTGGCAATGGCGTTGCTGTTGGCAATTGTCGGCGGGTTGGGCTTGATGGGAACAATGAGCATTAATGTGCTTGAACGCACCCGCGAGATTGGCGTGCTTCGCGCGATTGGCGCCTCGAACGGCGCCGTGCAACGCATCGTCGTCACAGAAGGCATCATCATCGGGGCGCTGAGCTGGGCGCTGGCAATGATCGTTGCTGTGCCGCTGGCAAAGGTGATTTCCGATAGTGTGGGCATGGCGTTCTTCCAGACGCCGCTCAGTTTCTCGTTCTCGATCAGTGGTGCGCTCATCTGGCTGGCGCTCGTAACGATCATCGCCGCGATCGCCAGCCTGCTGCCGGCATACAACGCGACGCGCCTCACCGTCCGCGAAGTGCTGGCGTATGAGTAATTCCGAAAAGCCGGGTAGGCGAAGGCATTGCCTTCGCCTACCCGTTGACAATGGCATTGCCTTCGCCTACCCGTTGACAATGGCATTGCCTTCGCCTACCCAACTGATGATGTGGTACGATAGCAGGGTAGCGCGCTCTCTGAAAAACGGAACCCAAACACCTATGGATTTCACCGATCAGGTCGCAATCGTCATTGGCGGATCAGGCGCAATTGGCTCGGCTGTTGTGACCATGCTCGCAGAGCGTGGCGCGCGGGTGGTTGCGGGATATCACCAGAATGCTGCGGCGGCGGCGCAGGTGGTTGCCGCCTGCCAGGACATGCGCGGCGACGTATCTGTGCGTCAAGTCGATGCGCGCGATCCGCAATCGGTCGAGACGCTGGTCAGCGCCGTTATCGAAGCGTATGGACGGCTGGATGCAATCGTGTTCTGCGCGGGCGCCATGCGTTTCGCGCCGGTCGAAGCAATCAGTGTCGCGCAGTGGCGCGACATGCTGGCATTGCATCTTGATGGCGCCAGGAATGTTTGCCGTGCGGCGTTGCGCCGGATGATGCGGCGGCGCTATGGCAGAATTGTTGCTGTTGCAGCGCTTCACGGATTGGCCGGCGGTCCACAGCAGGCCGATTTCTCGGCGGCTACCGGCGGTGTGTTGGGATTGGTGCGGACGCTGGCACGCGAGGCGGCGCCCTGGAATATCACTGTCAACGCCGTCGCACCCGGTTTTATCGAGACGCCGCAACTGAATACTATCCCCGAGGAGATGCGCCTGTGGGGGGAACAGGTGATTGCACTGCGGCGTATCGGGCGTCCGGAGGAAGTGGCGGCGGCGATTGTCTTTCTGTCATCGCCGCTTGCGTCGTACATCACCGGGCAGACGCTGGTGGTGGATGGAGGGTGGCGTATGGCGCCATAAAAAACCCTTCGTAGCGCGTGCTGCGAAGGGTGCACTTAAGATATTGCCCCAGGGAGTGTGAAAAGGTTCTGAACTTCAACTCCGGGATCTACCGTTCGGCTACCACGACAGCGCTTTGCAGACGGCCAGCTCCTCTGTCGGGGTCGCAACGCACCTCGCTTCCTCTCCTCCTGCGATGGTGCGGGCTTTACCGCTGGAACCCTGCACTGACTCACACAGCATCCGGTGTTTCATCAATCACACGGCGCTTGCCTGTCGATTTCCCTGGCATTGCATGAAATATCAGGCCATTTCCATCGACTTACGGTCGTCCCCGTCTTCCCGACACCTGTGGGTAACGCCGCTTGCCGTGCAGAGTCGTTGATCCGTTTGTCAAAGTTCCGTTTTCCTTTTCGTTCCCTGGGGTGTTGGTTGCATGATAGCATTCATGCGCCATAAGTCAAGAGGTTCTTAAATCGTTTCTTAACGATATGTTATGCGGCATCTGCCAGAACTCGTTCGGCGGCAGCGCGCCCTGAGAGGAGCACGAGCGGAATACCGCCGCCGGGGTGCGTGCCGCCGCCGACGAAGTAGACGCCGCGTACCTCGCGCGCGCGGAGCGGCGGACGCACGAATGCCGTCCATGGGTTGTTCGACGCCAACCCGTAGATCGCGCCTCCAGGAGCGTTGTATCGCTCGTTGATCGTTGCCGGCGTCCAGATCTGCTCGAATACAATATGCTGGCTCAGATTCTCCAGCCCCATATGCTCCAGTTTGTGCAGCACCAGGTTGCGATAACCGGTCGCTTCGCGCGTCCAGTTGACGCGCGGGTTGAGCGCTGGCGCGTTGATCAGCACAAACAGGTTCATCTGTCCTGGCGGCGCCATCGATGGGTCGGTCACCGATGCGGCACAGACATAGATCGTCGGGTCGGGCGCCGGTGTCTGCATATCGACGATTGCCCTGAACTCGTCGCGGTAGTTGGACGAGAAGAAAATATTGTGATGCGCCAGAGCGGGGTAAATGCGATCAATTCCCAGCAGCAGAACGAATCCGCTGTACGATGACTCAAGCTGTGCCAGGCGCGCTGCGGTTTTTTCTGTGCCGGGCAGCAGGCTGGCATAGGCGTAGCGCGGATCGGCGTTGACAATCACCTGCGACGCGGCCAGTCGCTCGCCGCCTGCCAGAACGACGCCAGAAGCGGCGCCGTTGTGGACCTCGATGCGTTCGACCGGCGCATTGGTGCGAATCTCCACGCCGAGATCGCACGCCAGCGCCGCCAGCGCGCGCGCAATCTGATACATTCCGCCAGCGACGTGCCAGGCGCCCTGGACAAACTCGACATAAGGAATCAGGTTGAATGTAGCCGGCGCGCGGAAGGGTGACGAGCCGTTGTATGAAGCGTAACGGTTGAACACCTGGCGCAGGTAGGGGCTGCGGAAGAAACTGCGCACTGCCTGATCAACGGTGCGAAACGGGTCGATCTGAAGCATTCCACTGAATAGATCAGGGGTCAGCAGGTCACGCACGCCGTCGAATGGGCGTAGCAGGAATGGACCTTCTGCGGCGCGGTAAATGCGTTCGGCGTAGCTCAGAAATTGGAGAAAGCCGGCAACATCGGCAGGTTCGATGCGCGCGATCTCCTCGGCAAGGCGGGGCAGATTCTGGCAGGCGTCGAACTGTGTGCCATCAAGCCAGCGATACCGGCAGATCGGTTCGAGTTGCGTGATGGTCAGCGAGTCTTCCATCCGCCGCCCGGCAGCGGCAAAGACTGACCGCAGCACCCAGGGCATGGTCAGTAACGAAGGTCCGGTGTCGAATCGGAACCCATCGGCTTCGACCAGGTTCAGTTTGCCGCCGACGCGCTCATTCTTTTCGAGCAGCACAACGCGCCGACCGCGCGCTGCCAGATGAATGGCGGCGGATAATCCGCCAAGCCCGCCGCCAATGATAAGGATTGGAAGGTGCATATCGGTATCCTTTTCTGAAACACGTGTGTTTGTGAATAGTGTATCATAGACGAGGCGAGAGGTGAGGGGCAAGAGGGAACAGCTCGTCGCAACGCATCCGAAGACCGTTTTCGGATCATAGACGAGGCGAGAGGTGAGGGGCAAGAGGGGTGCAGGTGGGAAGGTTGCAGGTGCGAAGGTGAGCCTAGCCCATCATACAAATGCTCTGTGTCCTCTGTGTCTCTGTGGTTCAAAAACCTCTCTGAGCGGTGAACGATCATGAACCATTCCATCTCTCCCCCATCAAACACGGTTCGCCGATCCTGGAATGTTCGCATTCGCGCCATAATCGGCTCGCACGCTGTCATTCTGACGCTGCTGGCGGGGCAATTCGCGCTGGTGCAGGCGCTCACCGGTTCGCAGTACGGCGATGCGCCGCGCAATATGCACTGGGGGATACTGATCGTCGAGAACCCGGCATTTCTGTTTGGCGCTCCCGACACCTATGAGCGCATCAAGGGTTTCCCTCCCGAACCGCCGTCGCTCGCACCGCGGGCGCTCTACCGTTTCCCGCAGGGAGGGCTGCACCGCTGGTGGGGTCCGCTTCCGCCGCTGCTCTTTGCGCTGGTCTGGTTCGCAACCCATTCGTACACCGCGCTACACCTGGTTGTCCCGCTGGCTGGCGCCGGAGTCGTCTTACTCACGTACTGGCTGGCGCGCCTCTGGCTGACGCGGCGCGAGGCGCTGATTGCCGCCGCGTTTCTCGCGTGCTTCCCCCTCTTCCGCGACTACGCGACCGTCGCCTATAGTGAGGCGCTTTCGGCGCTGGCGCTGACAGCCGCGCTGCTGGCGTATGTCCGGCAGCGCACGGTTGCAACCATCATCCTTGGCGGGCTGGCGACGCTGATGAAACTCGACCTGCTCGCGCTCTACTTTGGCACGGTCGGCATTGCCGCTGCATGGTCGTTTGTAGCGCAGTGGAAACGGCGCGAGCCTGTTTCGCGAGGGACGTGGTTGCACACATTTGCCGCGCTCGTCGGTCCAGCGATGATCGCATCGCCGTGGGTGTGGTTTCATTACCTGGGGCAGGGTGAGCGCGCGCCGACGGGTGGAGTGTCGCTTCAGCAGTTCAGCGTGGTTGCGTCGCAGATGCTCGAGTTGCTCTTTTACATCCCGTGGTACGGCGCACTGCTGACCCTGGCAGTTATCGGCGCTCTTGCAGTGGTCGGCGTGCGCAGCCGCAGTTTCCCTTCCGATGTGCTGACGATGTTGCTGGCATGGCTGGGGCTGGGCATTATTGTGCTGCTGGTGTATGCCGCGACTCCCGGTTCTGGCAACAGTCCGCGCGTCCTTATTCCGGCGCTGCCGCCGCTGGCGCTACTGGTTGCAGCCGGTATTACTCGCCTGCCGCTCTCGTGGAAGCGCCGCGTGGCATTCTATCTGATCACGCTCTTTACGGTGATCAATCTGGTGACCATCGGATACTACGCGGTCGAAGGGGCGCGCATCCGCAGGTACGAGCCGGTCTGGCAGGTCTTGCGCGAACAGCCGCGCGGCTATGTGCTGACTGAGGCGTACTGGCACACGATCCTCTATGCACGCCAGCCGGCAACCTGGTTTGAACTCGATGAAACCTTTCAACGCAATATCATGGAAAACGCCGATCATTTCGCGCGCTACCTGGCTCAGCATCCGATCCGGTACGTCGTCTTGCCGGCGCATGATGATACCCTCGCTTCCCCTGATGTTCGGGCATACCTCGAGCGCCACGCCAGACGCATAGATGCGGGGGAGTTTGTGGTGTATAGCGTCAGGTAGGCGCGGGGCAAGAGGTACGGGGTTGCAGGTTGCAGGTGCAAAGGCGGGCGTTGAACGTTGAACGCGGGCCGGCGCGGCGCTGCCGCGCCCACTGGCGCCGCCGCCGCCCCCGCCCGCGCTGGTGCACCTGCGGCATTGCAACGTCTTTACCCCAACCCCTCAAGCTTCTTCAGAAACCTCAACACAATCGCATTGTACTCCTGTGAATGCGTGACATGCAGAAGATGGGAAGCACCCTGTATCTGCGCCTGTTCGACATTTGGCAAATAGCGCGCCAGTTCCTGGCTGACGAGCAGGAACATTGGCGGGCTTTTGTCGCCGGTGAGCAGGAGCGCTGGCGCCCGGATCGTCGCCGCCTCGTCGCGGGTGATGTCTTCGGCATTCATTGCGTCGATCTCCGTTGGTTCGACGCCAATCAGATGCGCATTGTCCAGAATGCGCTGGCGGGCAGATGGCGACAGTCCGTCGAATACGTCGCGCCCCATCATGCCATCGATAAAAAGCCGCGCGCCCTGTTCCAGGTTGCCGTTCTGCACGGCGCGTTTTGCCGGAAGAATTGCTGCCGCGCGCTGCGTCAGGAGTTCGGCGCCGCCGGGCAGCGTGGCGAGCCAGGAGCGCAGCGGCGGTTCGATGATCGTGAGGGTGCGCACCAGATCGGGATAATCCACTGCCAGTCGCAGCACAATATCCGCCCCGAACGAAAAACCGACGAGATGCACACGCCCCAGACCGAGCGCGGTGATCAGGTCGGCCAGATCGCGCGCATGGGTGCGGGTCGAGGTGATGCCGGCGAGATCGCCGGTCGTCGGGTTGGGGTAGTGGTATCGCTGGCTGTAAGCAATGGCGCGAAAGTGTACGGCGAATGGTTCGATCTGCCGCTCCCACGTGCGCAGGTCGGTCGGTCCGCTGCCGTGGACGAAAACCACCGGCGCGCCGTGACCGCGCTCGATGTATGCCAGTGGCACATTGCCAGGCTGAATATGATGGAATTTGTACTGTCTATCGCCAATTGTGAGCATCTGCATGCCGGTATGGGTAAAGCGCCGCTTCGCCTCCTATCCTCCGTTCGCTGCTTCAGATGACAGGCTGTTCTTATGGTTGTTCCATCAATGCGCCGCTTGTGGCGTGTACCCACATTTTCTTTTTTTGGCGCTTCCGACGCGATCACAGCCAATCGACGACTCCCGCCCAAGCGCTGCGCTGACAATCTGGGCGTGTTCCTGTTCCTGACGCTCGATGCCGCGTTCCCGTCCCAATGGTGCAGGCCTGAACATGAAGAATGCGCTGCTGCAAGACATCGACAACAACGCGGCTACCGTCACTCAGCGTCACTTCCACTACTGAACTGTCATGGTATCGCGCCGACTCAACAGCGATGGCGATGCTACCGCCATGCAGTGAGCACCGCCGAACCGCGTGCGGTGCGCGCCGTCGAATCGCCTGCAGTGAGCATGGTCGAACTGCCTGCGGCGAGCAGGGTCGAGCCGCGTCCTCAGCGAGGGCTTTCGCCCGTAGCGCCCCGGCAGTATGGTACGAATGACCGCACGTTAGTATCAGTTCTCAGTTCTCAGTTCTCGGTTCTCAGTTCTCAGTTCTCGGTTCTCAGTTCTCAGTTCTCAGTTCTCATAACCCCTACCCCCCCTGCATCGCCTGCGTCGCACGCTGCTCGACTGCCCACAACACGCCATTCGCCCCGATCGCCAGCGCACTGACGGCGACGGCGCCGGCAATGATCTTTTCCGGGTTGCTGCTGCGCACCCCGTCGAACAGCAACAGACCCAGCCCTCCGGCGTTGATGAATGCCGCAATTGTGCCAATCGCAATGATCGAGAGGGTCGCCACGCGCACCCCCGCCAGAATGATCGGCAGCGCCAGCGGCAGCTCCACCCGCCACAGCCGTTGCAGCGCCGTCATCCCCATGCCGCGCGCCGCTTCCACGATCGCCGGGTCGATGCCGGTCAGCCCCACAACCACGTTCCGCACCAGCACCAGTTGCGCATACGCGACCAGGGCGATCACTGCCGGTCGCAGCCCCAGACCGGTGAACGGAATAAGCAGGACAAAGAGTGAGAGGCTCGGAATGGTGTAAATGATGCCCAGAACCCCCAGCACCAGGCTGCGCAGTCGCGCCACGCGCGCGCAGACAATACCAACCGGCAACGCAATCGCCAGCGCAATCGCAAGGCTCACGCCAGACATCAGCAGGTGTTGCCCTGCCAGGCTCAACACATACGGCAGATTTTCAATCAGGTAGCGCATGGGTTGTGCGCGTCAGCGCAGACGCAATGGTATCCGGTGCAATCTCTCCCACGTTTTGCCCGTTGGCAACCACCGGCAGCGCCTGACCACCGGCGCGCAGGACGCGAATGAGCGCCTCGCGCAGCGTATCGCCCGGTTGCAACGTCTCTTGCGCATCGTTCGCGGTGAGGCGTTGACCGTCGCCGTTGCCCGCCAGCGCGTCGGCGACGGTCAACAGGCTGAGGCGGCGCAGCACATCATCCGCGCTCAGCAGGTCGCGCACGAAGTCGTTCGCCGGTTCCGCCAGCACCGCAAGCGGTGTGTCGAACTGCACAATGCGCCCTGTGCGCATGATCAGCAGCCGATCCGCCAGACGGAGCGCTTCATCGACATCGTGGGTCACGAAGAGAATGGTCTTGTGGAGACGCTGCTGAATGCGCAGCAACTCGTCCTGCAAACGTGCACGGGTAAGAGCATCGAGCGCACCGAACGGCTCGTCCATTAGCATGAGGGCCGGGTCGGCAGCCAGCGCGCGCGCCAGACCGACGCGCTGCTGCTCGCCGCCGGATAACTGGCGCGGGTATCGTTGGCGGTACGAGCGCGGCAGTTCCACCAGGTCGAGCAGTTCATCGATCCGCGCCTCGATCCGTTTGCGATTCCACTTCAGCAACTGCGGCACGACTGCAATGTTCTGTTCGATAGTGAGATGGGGAAACAGTCCGGTTTGCTGAATCACGTACCCGATACGGCGGCGCAATTCCGTCGCAGACATCGACCGCGCATCGACGCCGTCGATCAGCAACCGGCCATCAGTCGGCTCGTAGAGCCGGTTGACCATCTTGAGCAGCGTCGTCTTGCCGCAACCCGACGGTCCCAGCAAGACGACGAACTCACCCTGTTTGACTTCGAATGAAACCTGATCGACTGCCGGACGGGTTTCGCCAGGAAACGTTTTGGTCAATCGATCCGCAATAATGAATGCCATTGGTCTACTTGATGAACCCCTGCTGTTGCAGGAAGGCGCGCGCCACGTCGGCAATCTCCTTCTTTTCCGGTCCGTCGACCTGCCAGTTCAACCCGGACATCACATCGTTCGTGAGGAGCGGCGCCAGCCGGTTGAGCGTCTCGGCGATCGCCGGATTGGCTGTCAGCGCGTCCTGGCGAATGACCGGCGCAATCTGATAGACGGGGTAGTAGTTCTTGTCGTCCTCCAGCAGCGCCAGCCCCAAGCCATTGATCTGCCCATCGGTGCCGAATGCGACGACCACATCGATGTCACCTCTGGTGAGCGCCTCATAGCGCAGCGCACCGGTGTCGAGTTGCACGAAGTTGTCCTCGATGAACTTCGGGTCGAACCCATAGGCGGTCATCAACCCTTTCGTGTCCTCGCGTTCGGGAAACTCCGGCGGACCGCCGAGTTTCAGTTCGCCAGAACGCGCCACGAGATCGGAGTACGTTCTGATCCCCAATTCTTCGGCGCGTTGCCGGGTCATCGCCAGCGCATTCGTGTTGTTGAACGGTGAAGGTTCGAGCCACGTCACCTGGAATTGCTCTTCATATCCTTTGCGCACCGCCTCCAGAATCTCCCTGGCGTCGGAGATCGGCGCTTGCTTGAGCACTTCGAGCAGACCGGTCGAGGTATACTCCGGATACAGGTCGATTTCGCCGTTGACCAGCGCCGTGTGCGCCACCGGCGTTGCGCCAAGGTTGAACTTGCGTTCGACTCGGATGCCAGCGTTCTCTAACGCCAGCGCGTACATTTCGGCGACCAGAATGGCTTCGGTGAAGTTCTTCGAGCCGATGCGAACCGGTGTGGCATCTGCAGGGGCGGGTTGTGGCGCAGCAGTTGGTTGTGTCGTTTGGGCGGGCGCACTGCATGCGGCGAGGAGTAGACCGACCAGCGTGGTGAACGCGACCAGAAAACGGATAGATCGCACCATGAACCTCCTTTTTATTCAAGCGTTACGTTGCGGCGCCCAGCCCGGATGCCAGACGACGCTGCATCCATCCCAGCGACAACTCTGCCATGAGCGCCAGCAGCGCCACAGGTATGGCGCCAACCAGCATGATCCGGGTGTCGAACAGAGCATAGCCACGGGTGATAAAGATGCCAAGCCCGCCTCCGCCAATGAAGGCGGCCAGGGTCGCACTCGCAATCACCTCAACGGCTGCAGTGCGCACGCCGCCGACAATCGACGGCAGCGCCAGCGGCAGTTCCACGCGCCAGAGGATCTGCCCGGCAGTCATTCCCATACCACGCGCTGCCTCGCACACACCGCTATCGACCGAGCGCATCCCCGCATACGTGGCAATGAGCACCGGCGGTATTGCCAGGAGCGTCAGCGCGACCAGCGCCGGCGTCGTACCGATGCCAAGGTACGGTTGCACCAGAAACAGCACTGCGAGACTTGGCACCAGGCGGAGAGCGCCAAACAGGTTGATCGCCCACTGCCCGATGCGCGCCTCATGCGCTGCCCAGATGCCGAGCGGCAGCCCGGCGGCAATGCTGATCGCCAGCGCCGCCGAACTGATCCAGAGGTGTTGAGTGGTTGCAGCCCAGAAACGGGATTGATTGGCGAGGAAATAGTTGTAGGCGTCTGCTAGTAGATCGATCATGAATCGAGAAATAAGTTGAGGTTTCAAGGGTTCAAGGGTTATGGGTTAAGGGTTAGGCTCATTGTCTTCATTCGATCTGATCTCATCGCTCTAACCCCTCATCCCTAACCCCTCATCCCTAATGCCTCATCCCTCATGCCTCATGCCTCATGCCTAAAACATCACATTCGCCAGGTCACGCCGCCCTTTCACCGTCAGCGGATGCTGATCGCCGAGTGCAGTGAACAGCGCCAGCAACATTTTGCGTGCGCCGTCGTTTCGGAATGCGCGATTGCGCATGACAAGATCCAGGAGCGTCTCAATCGCATCGGCATAACGCCGACCACGCACCTGATGCGCCGCCAGCAACCAGCGCGCCTCGAGGTCTGCCGGGTTCTGTTCGATCCGCTCGAGCAGCGCCGACGGGTTTGCGTCTTCTGCTTCTGCGATCATGTCGGCGAGCGTAAGCCATGCCTGCGCCTGCTTCCACTGTGGCGCCTCAGTGGGGATTTTCTTCAGCAATTCAGCGCCTGCTGGATCGCCGGCAACCAGCATCAGCCGCCCCAATCCGAACAGGCTTGCACTGTGATTGGGGTCAACGTTGAGCGCGCTTTCATAGCGCGCTTTTGCGCCAAGCGGATCGCGCTCTTCAAGGGCAGCCGCTTCGTCCGCCAGCCGGTCTGCCGGTGATGCCGGCGCAAGCGGACCGAGCCGTTTCAACCAGGCGCGCACCTGCGACTCGGGCAATGCGCCGGTGAACTCGTCCACCACCCGCCCGTCGCGGAACGCTTTGACTGCCGGAATGCCCTGCACCTGGAACATCTGCGCCAGACGCGGGTTTTCGTCCACATTCAACTTTGCCAGAATCCAGCCGCCTTTGGCTTCGACCGCCAGTTTTTCCAGGATTGGCCCCAACACGCGGCATGGACCGCACCACGGCGCCCAGAAATCGACCACAACCGGAACAGTGCGCGAACGTTCCAGCACTTCGGCGCGAAACGTGCGTTCATTGACTTCGATAACAGCGCCGCTCGCGCTCTTGTTTGCGAGAGACACGGTAAAAACCTCCATTGACCGTGAATACGGTCGTTGATATTTAAGTGATCTTCCTCAATTGTACCACACTCTCTGCCTGGCAACTGCTAACTTAGCAGTCGCCTGAGACGGATGCCTTTCAAAGAGGCTCACACAAAGGTGCAGAGGCACGAAGCCTCCTTTGCTCGTCAATCGTCGCTCATCTCAAGGTTGGTGTGGCGGCAAAACCGCACCATACTGCAAAAGAAGGCAAGCACCGCTCTGCCGAAGGCACAAAGAGCCATCATGCGGATCGTCCATAAAGTGATCGCGTAACCCCGGTCACGCGCCGCCCATCACTCGTCACTGAACGGCAGAACAGCCCACACCCGCGGCTGCTGGAGAAGATTCAGCGCATCCAGCAGCGCCTTCGATGGCTCGTCAGGGAAGGGCTGCGGCGCCAGGCGTCCCCGTTCGCCGCCGAGCAGAACCAGCGGCGCCGTCCGGTCGCGTGGTAATCCGGCAAGTTCCTGCGCCTTCAGCAACGCCTCCGGCATGCCGCCGACATCATCGATCAACCGGCGTTCACGCGCTTCGCTCCCGGTCCAGACACGCCCGCCTGCCAGCGGTTCGAGCGTGTCCCCGCTCAGGGATCGCCCTTCAATGACACGCTGTTTGAAGATGGTGTAACTTTCGTCGATCAGGGTGCGCGTCGCCAGACGTTCCTGTTCGGTTGGCGCATCGCTGGCGAAGAAGCCGCTGTTCGCGCCGCGCCCAATGGCGACGGTGTTGACGCCGATTCGCCTGACAAGCCCGTCGAAAACCAGACGGACGATCAGCACGCCGATGCTGCCGGTGATTGCGCCGGGCTGCGCAAGAATGGCGCGCGCGCCAGACGCAACGTAATACCCGCCTGAAGCGGCGACATCCCCCATCATTGCGACCACCGGCTTGCGTCGGTCAAGGCGTCGCACTTCGCGCCAGATCAGGTCGGAGTCGAATGCGCTTCCACCCGGTGAATTGACATAAAGAATCACGGCGGCAATGCGCGGATTGCGCTCTGCCTGTCGCAGCGCCTGCACGATGCTCTCGCTCCCGGCGATCTCCCCGCCGATCAGCGGAATCGGCAGCGGGATCTGGCGGCTGCGTCCGGGTGCAATGGTTCCTTCCACGGCAACGACGCCAACCAGACGGCGATGCCGCCGGAGCATCGGCAGACGTAAGGCGCGCCGCGCCTGACTCCATTCGGCGATCTCTGGCGGTTTTGCCGGAGACGCGCCGATGCGTGATGCAAGAAAAGCGGGCAGTTCATCTTCGTACAGCACGGCATCGATCAACCCGGCTTCCTGCGCGCGCCTGGCGCTCCATGGCGCTGCGTCGATAAGCGCACGCACCTCCTCGACCGTCTTGCGCCGCGCGTTGGCGATGGTCTCGACAATCATTGCGTAGCGCAGATCAAGCAACCGCTCGACCTGCTCACGGCTTTCCGGCGATATGTCTGAACGCGCCAGCGGATCCCCTGCGGTCTTGTACGGCGACACTGCGGTGACTTCCGCGCTCACATCCACTTTCGCCAGGGCGTCTTTGAGGAAGCGCACTTCAGTGTACAGACCAGTCACGGTCAGCAATCCGGCAGGCGGCGCTACAATCAGTTCGGCTGCGCACGCCACGACATAGGTTTTTGTGTCCGGGTTGGTCACGAGTGCAACAACCAGTTTGCCGCGCTCGCGGAGTCGGCGAACTTCCTGGTCAACACTCTGGATCGTTGCCCATCCGCAGGTCAGGGTTCCGATGTCGAGCACCACACCACGCACCTGCGGGTCCGATGCCAGCCACTCGAAGCGATGGCGCAACTCGCTCAGGCTCAGCGGCGCCTGCGCGCCGAAGAAGCGCTGCGCCCACCACGGCGGCGCCGGCGCAAACTCTGGCAGCGCGCCACTGATCGGAATGCGCACATACGCAACCCGCCGCCGCAGCAGCCGACGCCACAGGTTGCTGATGCGTCGCGTCAGGTTCATCATCCAGATGAAGAGGGCGGTGAGCATGTGTTTGAAACCTCAACGTGTGAAAGTGATGAGTGATGAGTGACGAGTGGTGAGTGGCCAACATCCTCTCGGCGTCCGTCACCTCCGCCGCTCGGCGCAAGGCAACCGGTCGGTCATGGTCACCTCCGCCATTTGCGGCAGGAGCCGCCACTGACGCTGCCCTCATTGTACCGCTTGCAGTCTCTCCAGCGCTCTCCTTGGTGACCGTCACCTCTGTATAATACTGCCGTGGCGCGCAGCGGGATGCCGGGGCGCTGCGGGCTGAAGCCCTCGCTGAGGACGCGGCTCGACCCTGCTCGCCGCAGGCAGTTCGACCATGCTCACCGCACGTGAAAGCCCCGCTGGGGCTGCTGATCGATGCGCATTCGTGCGTCCCCGACATGCCTGCCGGTGCAGATTGACCGTTGCGCCTTGCGAACCGAACCCTGGAACATCTTGTCTGACTGACCGCAATTTAGTATGAGATCATGAAAGCCCCTCCGGGACTTCCGCGTCCTGAGGAGGGCTTATGATTCTTGAGAAAACAATCCGATATTGCCAGGTCCAGCCCGTGCAAGCAGGCTTTGCAACCGTAGCCTGTGGCTTTAGAGCCTATCCGGAAAAGATCGTTGGGTAGGCGAAGGCATTGCCTTCGCCTACCCGGTCGCACTTCAGTCAGCGATTTTTTCGGATAGGCTCTTAGCCGCCGGGCGAGTGTCGGAAGATTATCGCCCGCGCCTTCAGTCGCCGGGCGAGAAGGGGGATAGCGGCATATAGCGCTCGACCATTGCCAGCCGCTCCGCCAGGCGCGTCGCGTCTCCGGCGCAGACGGTCACGTGCCCCAGTTTGCGCCCCGGTCGCGGCGCCTTGTCGTAGAGGTGCAGATGGGTGTCAGGCAGCGCCAGCAGCATCGTCACATCGGGCAGGCTGCCGACGAGGTTGACCATTGCAGCACAACCGCGTGCCGAGGCGTCGCCAAGCGGCAGACCGACGATAGCGCGCAGGTGATTCTCGAACTGACTCGTCACTGCCCCTTCAATCGTCCAATGACCGGAATTGTGGACACGTGGCGCCATTTCATTCGCCAGCAGGCGAGCGCTGCCGGCACGGTCAGCATCCGCTTCAAACAACTCAATCGCCAGAACGCCGACATAATCGAGCGCTTCGAGCACCCGGCGCGCATACGTCTCTGCCAGCAGTTGCACCTCGGCGGTAAGCCTGGGCGCGGGTGCGATCGAGCGATACAGAATGCCGTTGCGATGCAGATTCTCGACTAACGGGTAGCACGCAACGGCGCCGTCCTGTCCACGAACTGCCAGGACCGAGAGTTCACGCGCGAAAGGAACGAACCCTTCAAGGATGAGCGGCTGCCCGCCAAGCGCGTACCAGGCGTCGTCGATATCGGCGCGGTTTTCGATCAACGTCTGTCCCTTGCCGTCGTACCCCAGGCGTCGCGTCTTCAGGATGGCGGGCAGCCCAATCTGCTCGATGGCTGCATCGAGCGACGCGCGATCATCTACCGGCGCAAACGGTGCAGTCGGAATGTTCAATTGCGCAAAGAAGCGCTTTTCCACGAGACGATCCTGCGCAACCTCAAGCGCCTGCGGCGGCGGATACACAGGTATGCGCTGCTCGAGCGCGCGCGCCGTTGCCACCGGCACATTCTCGAACTCATAGGTGGCAACCATCAATCCGTCGCCAAACTGCGCTACGGCTAAATGGTCTTCGTAAGACGCAACGACCTGTTCCGCCAGGTAGCGCACCGGCGCATCACCGGCGGGGTCGAGGAAGCGGAAGCGCAGACCGAGGGGATAACCGGCAAGCGCCAGCATCCGACCCAACTGGCCCCCGCCCAGAATGCCGATCACCCTGTCGTTCATTGGTTTTGCTCGCGAGGATCAGGGGATTGTAGCACGCGTTGAGTCTGCTGTTCGCGGAACCGGCGGAGCGCATCGCGAATGTGCGGATACCGGTTGCCAAGGATTGCGGCTGCCAGGAGCGCCGCATTGATCGCGCCTGCTCGCCCGATTGCCAGGGTTCCGACCGGAACGCCGGCCGGCATTTGCACAATCGACAGGAGCGAGTCCAGCCCGCGCAGCGCGTGCGACTCCACCGGCACTCCCAGCACCGGCAGCACGGTTTTGGCGGCTGCCATGCCGGGCAGGTGAGCCGCACCGCCGGCGCCCGCAATAATGACTTCGATGCCGCGTTCTTCGGCGCTCGCCGCATACTCGAAGAGCAGGTCGGGGGTGCGGTGCGCCGAAACGATGCGCGTCTCGCAGGGCACACCCAGCTCTTCCAGCGTCTGCGCGGCATGGCGCATCGTGTCCCAATCCGATAGTGATCCCATAATGATACCGACCAGCGGCTGCATAGGCGTTGACCTTCTCGATCCTGTTCGGTGAACTCTGTACTGCTGTCAGTGCGAAGTACGCAGGCGACGCTGGCAGCGAGCGCAGCGCCTGCCCTGATCATAGCATGGAGGTGGCAGTATCTGAAGCGGTCTTCTGGCGCACGGACAGATTGCTTCACTCACAATGACACCTGATCATTGATCGTTTGGATACACTTGGGCGCCTATCCGAAAAATCGCTGCCTGAAGTGTGACCAGATTGGCGAAGGCAATGCCTTCGCTTACCTGGCCGTTAGTCCCGCGATGGATGCCGCCTGCGCAACGAAGCCGGTGAACAGGCGCTGCCAGCGCGGCTCGGCGGACTGCCAGAGTTCTTCGGGGTGGCACTGTACGCCGACGATAAACGTATCACCGGCGCCTTCGACCGCTTCGATCACCCCGTCGGGCGCGTATCCAACGACGCGCAAACCGGGCGCCACATCGCGCACTGCCTGATGGTGAAGCGTGTTGACCATGATCGTCGTCGCGCCCAGGTGCTCCGCCAGCCACGAGTCACGCTCCAGGTTCAGCGGATGCGCCAGGTATGCCCGGTCATTGCGGCGCGACGACTCGCGGTGGTCGAGTGTTCCCGGCAGTTCGGCGTTAATGTCCTGGTAGAGTGTACCGCCAAGCGCAACGTTAAGCAACTGAATGCCACGACAGATTCCGAGCAGGGGTTTGCGATCAGGAGCGGCGCGGCGCGCCAGGTGCAGTTCGACGCGATCGCGCAGTTCCTCCACTGTGCCGAGAAGCGGATGCGGCGTCTGTCCGTAATGGGCAGGCGCGATGTCGCCGCCGCCACAGAATAATAATCCGTCGCACCGCTGATAGTGTGCGTCGAGCACCTGCTGATCATCGGTCAAATGGATCAGGAGAGGAATGCCGCCAGCCGCTTCCACCGCCGCCAGGTAGGAGTAACCGATGCCGCTGATATGCGAAGCATTTTTGCGCTCGAACAGGGCGCCGACGACGCCGATTATCGGGCGTGTCTGTACACTCATATGGAGCCATCCTCTGAAATTGACATCACTATTCTACTGGAAGAGCGGCAAGCGGAACATGGCGAGAGATGACGGAAAAAGACACTTAATCTCCCCGCACTCCTCAAGCGCGACGGTTCTGCCAGTGACGGAGGAGAGCGCCGGTCACAGCCAGGGCAGCGCCGCATGCAATCCCAAGCGCTATCGCCTGCGACGTGCTCAACAGGATGCGCGTGTCCCCGGAGATGTTCAGGTCACGCGCAATCACCAGCGGAATGGTCGCATCAGCAATGTGTACGGTATCTGCCAGGAGCACGCCGCCGCCGCCGCCTTGCAATTCCAGATCATGTCCAGCAGCGATAATCATGCTGCCGCTACTGGTCAGTGTTGCGTCGTGTCCGGCGAACAATGCGCCGGCAAATCCCTGGGAGAGCGCCGTATTTCCTGATGCAGTCACCAAACCCGCCACACTGCTCGTCACCAACGCATCGGCGGTGTGTGCCGCACCGATGAGACCATGGCGCAGTTGTAGATGATGTGTGCGGACAGCGCGCAACAGGGCGACCCATACCTCGCCGCGTGTCATGCAAGCCTCTTTCTGAACAAAACAATGCTGGACATTGTCTTCAGCATAGCAGGTTTGTCAACGCTTCCGCCACTATCTGATGCGACAGACTATCGCAAACGCAGATAACCGTCACCCGGGGAGCAGCGCTTGCGGCAGGGGGTGCAGCGCTGCGTGCGCTGGCCAGGGTGACGGGCATCTCTTACTGGCGCGACATCACAACATCGCTCTTATATTCGTAAGTATTGGCCAGCGACGTGACGGCGCCTGTCAGTCGATCACCGCCTTCAAATTGAAGATCAAAGGTAACGGGGAATAACACTTCTTCGAGCGGTACCTGCGCATTTGGCGGCGGCAGGGGCGCTCCGGGCGGGAGCAGCGCCTCCACCTGCTGGCTCAGGGTGATCTGATACCGATCACCCTGGGCTGTGCACGTTCCGCTGGCTGCCTGATTGCTTCTGCCGACCTCCGTCCATTGCACCTCAGCCGAATCGCCCTCGACGCGCATGGTCAACACCCCCCGTCGTGTTCCCCCGGTCGGAACGTTGGGGTTGGTCGACGAACGCAGCGTCATCGTCGTGTTCCAGACACCGGTCATCGCCGCACAACCGGGGGTGAAATCCGAGGATTGTCCGGGCATAGGGCACCCATAGAGAATCAGGGTGGTCTTTCCGCTTGGGTCGGTGCAGATCGAAGCAGTCGGAATGGACAACCGGTAAGTTCCTGGATCCAGGTATTGATTGAGCGAGACCATCGCCTCGCACCAGCCGGCGTAACAATTGCCTTTTGTCGTGTTTCCTGAGAAGGAATAGCCATTGGAACCGGTGATCGTCACATACGGCGTATCGGTCCCGGTGATCTCTCGATTATGCCAGACTCGAATGCGAGCGACAAATGCACGCTGAGCCAGTTCGAACGTCTGCGTGTCACTGACGTCGCACGCACCGAGATACTTATTGTTGATGAGCTCGACTTCTTGTGTGCAGACCGCAGGCTGTTCGTTGGAAGACGGCCGCTCTGAACCTGTCCGGCGGGTCATATCGACGTCGGCGACAAGGTACATCTTACCCTCGGAGACGGTCACATCGCCGGTCATCCGATCATTGCCATTGAACCAGAGTTTGAAGACCAAACCTGAACTTGCTGGAGACTCCGGGGCGTCGATGATGTAGCGTCCATCCTGTTCGGTGCACGTGCCGCTGGCAAAGTCGCTGCGCTCACCATCCGGCGCAACAACCTGAATCTGCGCATTGGCGCCATTGATTTGGAAGAAGAAGATGGTTGTCTCCGTATCGCCAATTTCGTCCTGCAAATCGGGATCATTCGTTTCGCGGAGCGTCAGCGTGGTGTCCCATTCGCCGTTCATCTTCGCCGGGCAGGCGCCGTGCGTCTCGACGGGCTGCGATGGTGGCTGCATCGGCGGCTGCGTGGGTTGCCCAACCGCAGGCCCTCCCACAGCAGGCGTGCCGGTGCAGGTGTTCAGATTGAACGAGGTCATGTAGGTCCCGTCATGCTCGCTGAACGGCTCGAACGTGACCGTCTGCCCCGCTTGCAGATTGATGACCTGTGGCGGCTTCACCCACCAGCCGAAGCACGGCACATACATGGGATCGGTGTTGATCTCGCTCAGGAAAACATAGTGGACAACCCGGTACGTGCCGGCGGGCAGCCACGTTTTCAGCGGGCGATAGGGCGTGCCGAAGTCATTGCGTGGTCCCAGCGCCAGCAGATTGTCGGCGGGCAACAGGTAGGAGAGATCTGGATCGCTTGGATTCGCCTGTTGAATGCAGACGTTGACGTACAGCGCGCGCGGCAGGTTGCGGCACCCGGGATAAGGCAGATCGCCGCGCAGCAATTGATTTTCGATTACGAACCATCCGCCGTTGGCGCGATACCAGGAGTCGAGATCGCTGCCGGTGTAGCTGTACACGCCGTAGGGCGAGAAGTGGGTCACCTCGGCGCTGACGGTGCGCGCGGCGGCGTCCACAATGCCGGTGACCGGAACCCAAGCGCCGCTCTGCGGGTCGCGCGTGATCAGCCCCATCACCCG
>CALGYB010000108.1 GCA_937935075.1 uncultured Roseiflexus sp.
TCCCTTCGCCCACCCCTACTCCCTTCGCCTACCCCTACTCCCTTCGCCCACCCCTACTCCCTTCGCCTACCCCTACTCCCTTCGCCCACCCCTACTCCCTTCGCCCGCCACAAGCGTTTCCCGCCAGGCTTATTCCCCGGCGCGCTGGAGGTTGGCAAAACTCGCCAGCAAGCGTTTGATTCCTTTGCCGGCGAAGGCGACCGTTACCTCTTCATCGCCTTCGACCAGCTTCGAACTGACGACGATCCCTTCGCCAAAGTGCGCATGGTACACTTTCTGCCCGGCAAAGAAGGCGACCTCACGCGGTCCCTCGGGCGCATTTCGACGCGATGCCGGAGTTGACGACGATGTTCGTTCCTGCGCCGAATGACGCAGCGCCGTCATGCGATGTGTGAACATCGACGATTGCTGCGCAGCGGCATACCCGCGCTTCGGCGCACGGTGGAGCAGGTCGGGCGGAATGTCGTGCAGGAAGCGCGACGGGGTGGCAATCTCGGCGCGTCCATACGACGCGCGGCGGAAAGCGTGGAGCAGGTAGAGACGCTCTTTGGCGCGGGTGGCGCCGACATAGAATAATCGCCGCTCCTCATCGAGCGCGTCGCGGTCGTCGGTGGAGCGTGCGTGCGGCAACAGACCCTCTTCGAGGCCCACCAGGAAGACGACGGGGAACTCCAACCCTTTCGCCTGATGGAGCGTAATACAGGTGACGGCATTGCGCCCTTCCTGAAGCGTGTCGATATCCGAGACCAGTGCAACCTCTTCGAGAAATGTCGCTAACTGGTTTTCGCGCGGCAGTGTGGCATAGTTTTCGGCAACATTGCGCAGTTCCATCACGTTATTCCAGCGGTCGTCGCCCTCGTCGTCGCCGTACTCGCGCCGCAACGCCTCACGGAACCCCACCCGCTCGAACAACCAATCCATCAACGCGCCGAGGGAGAGCAATCGTCGCTGCTCGATGGCTTCATCGAGCAGCGCCAGGAAGCCGAGCAGCGCATTGCGGGCGCGCGATGACATCGCATCGGCGCGCGCGGGCGCGGAGGGCGCTGACTGATCGGCGGTTTCGGCATCGGCGGCGAGCATGTGCAACATCGCATAGAGCGGAACGGCAGCCGCGCCCGCGCGCCGCTCCAGGTCGTCCTGGGTGCGCTGCCCGATGCCGCGCGGGGGCCAGTTCAGCACCCGGCTCAGACTGATGTCGTCGAACGGGTTGAGCGCCAGGCGGAGATAGGCGAGCGCATCTTTGATTTCTTTGCGCTCGTAGAAGCGCGTGCCGCCAACGACGACGTATGGCGTCTGGCGGGTAATCAGCGCCTCTTCAATTGCACGGGATTGCGCATTCGTGCGATACATAATGGCAATATCACCCGGCTGATACGCGCCACCGGCAAGCAACCGCGCAATCTCGTCAGCAACCAGTTGCGCCTCTTCATCCTGATCGTACCCCTCGATGACCTGCACCTTCACACCCGCGCCATTGCGCGTCCAGAGGCGTTTTTCGCGCCGGCGCTGCGCGCTGCGGTTGATCACCGCCTGCGCAACATCGAGGATCGCCTGCGTGCTGCGGTAGTTTTGCTCCAGCAGAATGACCTGCGCTGACGGATAATCGCGCTCGAACGACAGAATGTTGCGGACATCGGCGCCGCGAAACGCATAAATCGACTGATCCTCGTCGCCGACAACGAACAGGTTATGATGCCGGGAAGCGAGTTGCTTCAGCAGCATATACTGCGCCCGATTCGTATCCTGATACTCGTCCGCCAGGCAGAAGGCGTAGCGCTCCTGATAGCGTTCGAGCACTGCCGGATGCTGCTCGAAGAGGCGCACCGTTTCAACGAGCAGATCATCGAAGTCGAGCGCATTGGCGTCGCGCAGCAGTTCCTGATAGCGCGCAAAGCAGCGCGCCGTCACCTCCTCGAAGTAAGATTGCGCGTGGCGGCTGTAGGCAGCCGGGTCGATCAACTCATTCTTGGCGCGCGAAATAGCAGCGTGGATCGCGCGGGGCGCATGCTTTTTCTCATCGAGGTTCAGATCGCGCAGCACGCGCTTCATCACCCGCAACTGATCGTCGGTGTCGTAGATCGCAAAATCGCGCTCACGACCAAGGTGAACGATGTCGCGGCGCAGGAAGCGCGCGCAGATGCTGTGGAAGGTGCCGACGGTCAGCGCCGCCGCCTCGCCAGGACCGAGCAGCGCATCGAGACGGTCGCGCATCTCGCGCGCGGCTTTATTGGTGAATGTGACTGCAAGAATATGATGGGGATCGACGCCATACACGCCGATCAGGTATGCCACCCGGCGCGTCAGCACGCGGGTTTTCCCGCTGCCGGGACCGGCAAGCACCAGCACCGGACCCGGCTCCGCCGTGACCGCCTGTTGCTGCGCGGGGTTTAATCCATCGAGAATCGTCGAGACGTCGGTCATCACATACTCGCGTCACACCAGCGCACGCACCACCTCGATGCCATTCAGCGCCATATGGTGGAGGAACAGCACGTGGTGCAGGTCGCCGTCGTGCGCCTTGATGTGCAGTTCCCGCGCCGCCGACACCGGCGTATCGAACGTATCGACCGCGTTGGCGGGCACGATGACGCGGCGCCGAATGCCGAAGGCGTTCGCCTCCAGCCGCAGATGCATCGCACCCTGATAGGTGCAAAGGTCGGTGCAGTCGCCAACGACGATAAAGCGATCAACCTGTGGACGCGCACCGATCCATTCACCCAGGCCGGTGCCGATCATCGAACTGATCGAATTCTTCGGGAAGACGGCGATCTCGTTGAAAAACGGCAACGACGTCAATTCCTCGACGGCTTCGCTCTCGGCGCTGCCGGCGATGCAGTGGGGCGGATACGCCTCGAACTCCGGCGTCTGCGGATCGTGCGCGTCCTGCGTCAGCGCAAAGTTGCGCACCCCCAGGGCATAGGCGCGCTCGAACAGATCGGCGACCGGGCGCGCAATCCGCCCGACGCGCTCACTCGCCAGCGGTCCGCTCTTGCAGAAACCGTTGATGACATCGATCGACAGCAGTGCAACCCGTTCCGGTTCGCCCGCAACGACATCCGCCAGCGGCATGTCGCGCAACGATCCATACCATTCGTCGAGATAGGACAGGAAGGGCCGCGTGTGATCAGCAAGGTTCATACGGGCAGGCATTGACTCCTCCTTCAGGCGATGCACTCGTCCCCGGCTTCAACAGACGTCACAGCGCAAGCCGGTTCAAACCGTCAACCGCGTTCCTGCGACTCACCAGTATCCACACGTGCCTCACGCCAGCGGAAGACGAACTGCCCATCGCCTCGATCACGGCGAAAACGGTAGAGCCGGGTCGGACGACCACGCCCCTCACGCAGCAGTCCTGTCTCCTCAAGGACGCCGGCATCTCTCATTTTACGATAGAAATTGCCTTTGTCCAATTTCTCACCGAAAATCTGTTCGTAGATGTGTTTCAGTTCCAGAATCGAGAAGACTTCCGGCAGCAATTCGAACGCCAGCGTCGTATACTCCAGTTTTGAACGCAGGCGCGCGAGCGCCGTCGCCAGAATGCGGTCGTGGTCGAAGGCAAGCGGCGATGGCGCTGCGCGCACCGGGAACCAGCGCACATCGAGACTCTCTTCCGAAACGCGCAGGCGCTGCCGGTCGGCACGGACAAGCGCAAAATAAGCGACGCTGATCACGCGGGTGCGCGGATCGCGGTCCGGGTCGCCAAAGGTGTACAACTGCTCGATGTAAATGTCGCGCACGCCGGTTTCCTCTTCAAGTTCGCGTCGCGCGGCATCTTCGAGCGACTCGTGCATCTGCACGAAGCCGCCGGGGATCGCCCAGTACCCTTCGTAGGGCCAGCGCTTGCGGCGCACGAGCAGCACGTGGAGTTCGCGGTCGATCAGGGTAAAGATGACCACATCGACAGTGATCGAGGGGCGTTCGTAACGCGATGGATCGTAGGTTTCAGCGGTTTCTTCCAGATCGGTCATTACCGTACCTCAATGACGAGGGGGCATGGTCCTGGCAAAGCTGCCACGCACTTCTCGCCGGGTTAGTGTCATTGCAACAATAAATATACCGGCAGACGGGCGATTTGTCAAGGTGGATTGCGCGATCACACTGAGGCCGTCGCAACGGCTACCACGCCGGTTCGCACAGGTCGGTGAGACGATAGCGTATGTTCGTGGTACAATAGGCGTGCAGTTATTATGGCGAGAGTCGTTGATGTCGTTGGTTCTTGTTGTTTAACTTGCGGTCAGTCAGACAAGACGTTCGAGCGCCCGGTTCGCAAGGCGTAACGTTCTACAGCGCGCGTTGGCGGTCATGGACACAGGACTGCGCCCTGGCATCAGCAGCCCCGGCGGGGCTTTCACTTGCAGCGAGCGCCGTCGAACCGCCTGCGGCGAGCGCCGTCGAACCGCGTCCTCAGCGAGGAGGCGTTCGCCCGCAGCGCCCCGGCGTCCCGCTGCGCGCCCTGCCAGTATTGTAGAATGACCGCGCATTAGTATCAGTCCGTACCGTTCCTTATGGAATACGAGCGACGCCAGATAATCCCCGCGCCTCTTGAGAACGCCTCCCTTCTGTCGTCAGATAGACGTGTTTCGGTTTTTCACCAGGCGAGGTTCATGTGCTGACACCCGGAACGTCTCTCCAGGATCGCTATCTTGTCGAGCGGCTCCTTGATCGCGGATCGTTTGGCAATCTCTACCTGGCGCTCGACCAGCGCACCAGGCAGCATGTGGATATCAAAGCCATCACCCGCACCGACCCGGATGTCGATGCCATGTTCGCGCGCGAGGCGGCGGCGCTTGCCTCGTTGCGTCATCCGGCGTTGCCCGCGGTTGTCGATATGTTTGCCGCGCCGCTCGGGCGTTTCATCGTCTTCGACCATATTCCGGGGCCAACGCTCGACGAGGTTCGTGCGCGATCTCCTCAAGCGCAGATCGACGCCGACGCTGCGATCCGGTTTGTGCAACCAGTGCTCGAAGCACTCGAGCAGATGCACCGGTCTCCGGCACGTTTCGGGCATCGCGATGTGCGACCGGCGAACATACGAGTCACGCCAGCCGGCCAGGTTTATCTGACCAATCCCGGCGTCGCCGGTCGATCAGGCGCACCGTTCACCGGAAATGATCTGCACGCCGATCTGTACGGCATCGGCGCAACGGTCTACACGCTCCTGACCGGCAGCACGCCGCCGCCCCCTTCGCAGAGGATCCAGAGCGACACGCTACGACCGGTAAGCCGGATTCGCCCCGAACTTTCGCCTAAACTGACGCAGGTCATTCAGCAATTGCTCTCGCTCGACCCGGCGCAGCAGTACGCTTCCATCGCCGATGCGAGTCGCGCGCTCATCGAGGCGGCGCCCGATGTGGTCTGCCCGCGCTGCGCGAAACCAAACCGCGCCAGCGCGCGCTTCTGCCGCTCGTGCGGCGCACCGCTGCCGGCGTCTGATCCACGCAGTGCGATTCGCGCATTCATTGAGCGACTTTCCCCACAACCGGCAGCAGCGTCTGCCGGCGCTACGGTCCCGGCACTGCCGATCAATATGATCGATACCCGCAACGCGCCAACCGTCACCTCGCCCCCCGCCGACGCCGCCCCGCCGCGCGACAAACGCACTCCTCCCCCAACCGACGCGCCAACCGTCACCTCGCCCCCCGCCGACGCCGCCCCGCCACGCGACAAACGCACTCCTCCCCCAACCGACGCGCCAACCGTCACCTCGCCCCCCGCCGTGGACAGGACTTTTATCTCACCTCCCGGCGCGCCAGCATCGGCAGATGCTACCGCAGAAGTGCCGGCAGCCTCAATTCCTGCACCGCCAACCGCCGGCGTCCCTCCGGCAGCGCCCGTCGGCGGTGCGCAACGACAGCGTGGACGGCTGATCGGTGGAATGATTGCTGCAATTGTTCTCCTGCTGGCGTGCGCAGGCGGCGGTTATTTCGCGTGGAGCGCCATAGGACCGCTCCTCGGAGGACCAACGACGGTTGTAGATATATCGCCGGCGCCGCTACAGACGCGGACCCCGGCAACCGGCGGGAGCGCGGCGACGGCAGAGGCACGGCAGAATGCCACAGCGACCGCTATTGCCGCAGCACAACAAGCCACTGCCACTGTGCGCACCGAAGGGCAGACCGCGACGGCGCAGGCGGGGCAGGCAGCCGAACTTCAGACAGCGACCGCCATCGCGCGGCAAACAGTTGCAGCGGCAGCGCAACAGACGGCAGCCGCCATCGCAGCCGCGACCCAGACCGCTGCCGTGCCAACCGCAACACCCACGCCGCAGTCGCTCATTCCGCAGCCCGGCGTCCTCTCACTCGCGGATTACCAGGCGCAGACGCGCAGATTGCGCCAGATTCTGTTCGAGACCTTCGATCGAGGCGAGCGCACCAAGGCAATCTGGCGGCAGGTGGACGATGAACGGAAGCGAGCGGCACTCCGCGATAATCTCTATTATCTGACGGTCAAAGCGCCTGACCTGACTACTCCGTACACCTGGAACCGCGATCTGGGGGATACTTACAACATCGAATTGAGCGTTGCGTTTAAGACCGTTGGTGCGCCAGCCGCAGCCGGTATCGCCTTTGATTTTCAGCCCGGCACGAACAGCGGACTGATCTTCGAGATCACGAATGATAAACGATGGCTGTTCTGGACGTTTGTGGACGGCAAGGTTGTGGCTGAGCGAAGCACAGCGGGCATTTCTGAAGAGGCAATCGTCGACGGCGTCGGCACCAACACCCTCTGGGTCGTGCGCACCCCGAATGAAATCCAGCTCTGGATCAACAGCAAACATGTCGGGACGGTTCCGCCAAGTCCTTTCCCTGGCGGGGTCGCGGGTGTCAGCATATCGTCGTTTAGCACGCTGACCGAGCCGGCAACGGTGATGGTGGACAATTTTCGCGTCAGGACGCCATGAGAGAGGTTAGTTGATTTGCGAGGTTGATGCGTTTGTATAGACGCCGCCTTATTCACTGCAAGGCGGAGGAGTGGCCGATCAGATGTTTTGTGCCGCAGCGTCGACTGGCGCAAATGTTGCAGAGGGTCGAGGGCGAGATACCGGCAAGGAATATGCTCGCTATCTCTTTCAATGAACACCCTGAACCATACATCTCATACGAAGTCCTGATCCCTAATCCCTAACCCCTAACCCCTAATCCCTAATCCCTAACCCCTAACCCCTAACCCCTCCTCACAGCCTCGACCTCGGATCGAGCGCATCGCGCAGCCCATCACCCATGAAGTTAATACTCAGCACCGTGAGGAAGATCAGCGCGCCTGGAATGAGCGCCAGCCATGGCGCCGCCTGCAAATACTGACTGCCATCGGTCACCAGGCGCCCCCAGGTTGGCGTATCGGGGGGGAAGCCAACACCGAGGAACGAGAGGGTTGACTCGGCGATGATCGCACTGCCGATCTCCAGCGTGGCAGCGACGATAATCGGGCTGATCGCATTCGGCAAAATATGGCGGAACATAATTGCCGTCCGGCTGATTCCCAGGCAGCGCGCCGCTTCAACAAACTCCTTCTCCTTGAGCGAGAGGAACGTCGCCCGCACGACGCGCGCCGTCTGCATCCATGCCAGCGCACCGATCACCGTCACCACAATGACGAAGATGCCCGCCTCCGGCGAACCCATCGCTTGAATGACCGGATCGCGGAACAGATAGACTGTGAGCAGAATGAGCGGCACCGAGGGAAGCGAAAGGAACAGATCGGTCAGGCGCATCAACGCCTGATCAACCACACCGCCGAAAAAGCCAGCCGCAGCGCCAATAACCGTCCCCAGCGAAATGGCGATCAGCATTGCCACAAAACCAACCGCCAGCGACACCCGCCCGCCGTAGATACAGCGCGCCAGCAGATCGCGCCCCAGGTCGTCGGTGCCGAAGGGATGCACATGCGTCGGCGGCGACAGCAACGCCAGAAAATCGAGATGATCGATCAGCACGCGGATATCGGGGTTCTCCGCCGTAACCGGAATACCCGACTGCGCCAGTTGATCCACCAGGTAGCGTTCATACCACCATGCGCCGGCAGTGACTGCAAGCGTCATAAAAATGAGCACACCGGCGCCAACCATTGCCAGCTTATGGCGACGGAAGCGGCGCCACGCATCTCCCAGCAGGGTGCGCGGTTTCGCGGATACGCCGAGTTGCAACTGGCGAATTGACGCAGCGGCATCGGTCATTGAAGAGGAAGTCATTGTCTGGTCTGCTTCGGACATCTGCGCCTCGCCTGATGGGGTGAACTAGCCATAACGAACGCGGGGGTCGAGCACGCCATAGAGCACATCGGCAATCAGATTGAACACAACGGTGAGACAGGCAAAAATGAACGTGATTGCCATCACGACCGGCGTGTCGGAGTTCTGGATCGAGGTGATCAACAACTGCCCGATGCCATTGACCCGGAACAGGTTCTCGGTAATGATCGCGCCGGCAAAAATAGTCGGAATACCCAGCGCAATCAGAGTTACCACCGGGATCATGCTGTTGCGCAACACATGGCGGATGATCACCATCCGATCCGCCAGGCCCTTGGCGCGCGCAGTGCGCACATAATCGAGCGGCAGATTGTCGAGCATCGACGAGCGCATGAAGCGGGTCAACGCCGCCGTCTGCTGCACCACCAGCACAGTAACCGGCAGCGTCATCTGACGGACCTGCTCAACAATACCGTCCCAACCCGCCAAGTTGAGCGTCGAGTTGTAGACTATCGGAAACCACTTCAGATTGATGGCGAACACCAGCATCAACGCCAGACCGGTAAAGAACGATGGCACAGAAAAACCAATGAATGCAATAAAGGTCGCCACCTGATCGAACACGGAATACTGCTTCACTGCCGAAATGACGCCGATCGGAATGGCCATCAGCACTGCAATGACATACGCAGTTCCAACGACGATCAATGTTTGTGGCAGGCGTTGCCAGATCAGATCGATCACCGGACCGCGCGTACTGAATGAGAACCCCCAATCGCCACGCACCAGCGCGGTCAGCCACTTGACATAGCGCACATACCAGGGTTGATCAAGCCCAAACTGAATGCGGATCAACTCACGCGTCGACTCTGGGATTGCCGGGTTGAGCGCAAACTGCGCCAGCGGATCGCCAGGCGCCAGCGCCAGGATCGCAAAAATCACAACACTGATGATGAACAGCGTAGGAATGGCAATCAACACCCGTCGCAGCACATACTGAGCCATGGCCGTCCCTTGTTCCTGTGCGATACAACAACACAAGGGACGAGTGAACACCCGTCCCTTGTGTTCAGCTCAGACCTACTTGCTCCAGGAAGCGATATTCCAGATACTCGAATCGAACGTGTTGAAAGTCGGACCCTTGAGCGCCTTCACCTTGGCGTTCGGCGTCTGGCGGTTGATGAGCGGAATCACCGCTCCATCGGTCACCAGCAGATCATTCATCTTGATCGCCAGTTCGGCGCGTTTCTTCAGGTCGAGTTCCTTCTTCAACTGATCGAAGAGCGCGTCGAATTCAGGATTGCAGTAGCGCCCGTCATTGTTGCCGTTCCACTGATTAGCCGCCGATGCGCGTTCGGAGCAGAGCCAGCCCTGGAGGTACTGCTGCGGGTCGGCGCTGTTGGGACCGTTGGTGTACATCTGGAGGTCGGCGTAGAACTTGTTCAGGGTATCGGGGTTGCCCACATCACCGCCGAAAAAGACAGCAGCATCGATGGCTTTGACGTTCACCTGAATGCCAATCTCCGCCAGGTTCGACTTGATAATCGCCTGCGTGCTCTGACGCAGCGGGTTGATCGACGTCTGGAAATTAACGACCAGGCGCACGCCATTCTTCTCGCGCACTGCGCCGTTCAACTTCCACCCCGCATCTTCGAGCAACTTCTTCGCCGCCTCAACATCGCGCTCACACGTCAGGTTCGGCGAATTGACCGATGCCGGCACCACCAGCACATTGCAGGTCGGTTTGCCGGTCGGTCCGTACAACTGCTCGGCAATCGCTTTGCGGTCGATCGCCAGCGAAATCGCCTTGCGCACGGCAGGATCGGTCAGGAACGGGTGCGGCTGATCCGGCTCGCTGCGCTTATCGCCGAGGGCCGGGTCGGGATTGGAGAAGTTGACCACAATCCGCTCGACGCCGAACGACCCGCCGGCCAGCGGGTCACACTTGCCACTGGCAAGGATCGGCTCGAGCACCGCCTTCGGAATCTGCAAGTTCCACGAGAAGTCCACCTCTTCCGTCTCACAAACGGCGCGCGCCGCCGAGGTCGCATCGCCGCCGCCTTTGATCTCGACCTCGTCGAAGAAGACGTTGTCAGCATCGCGGAAGAAGGGGTTGCGCTCATAGATCACGACGTCGCCTGGCTTGAACTCCTTCAACTTCCAGGCATTCGTGCCGATCGGCGCCAGGTTTGCCGCCTGGCATGCCGCATCGGTGCTGGCTGCCGCGCCGATGCACTTCTCGAACTGCTTTTTCTGCAAGATCATGCCGTTCGGACCGACAAAGGAGATGTACGGGTAGGCGTTTGGCTCCTTCCAAGTGATCTTGACGGTCGTATCATCGACTTTCTCGACGTTTGCGATCGGATCGAAGACAGCCTTTGTCGTGCAGGCCGTTGCCGGATCGGCGCAGTACTGCCAGGTGAAGATGATGTCTTCAACCGTGAAATCGCTGCCATCAGACCACTTCAAGCCCGGTTTGATCTTCCAGGTGACGCTGGTTCCATCAGCCGCAACGCCGCCATTCTCAACCGTTGGAATCTCTGCCGCCAGGAAGGGGACGAGTTCGTCGTTCTCGTTGTAGCGCGCCAGCGGTTCGAGAATAACAGTCGCGCCATCGAAGTCCTTCGTACCGGTCGCCAGATGCGGATTGAGGGTCGTCACCGCCTGCCAGTAGAGGATCTTCAGGCGACCGCCGCGCTGCGCCGCAGGCGCCGTCGTCGGTTGCGCGGGCGCCGCCGTCGGTTGCGCAGGCGCCGCCGTCGGTTGCGCCGCAGGCTGCTGACCGCCACACGCTGCCAGCACCGGGATGATCAGGATGAGAAGCAGCGCCAGTGCGCCACTTCGCCGCCATACGTTACGCATCGAACGCATAGTGGTTCTGTCCTTTCACTCCAATGAGGAATCTGCCGGAAACTCAAGAATCACGCCATTGATTGCCGTTATGCACATCACCTCCCCGCACGAACGAAATTGGCGTTTTGACCCGTGTGTACAGCGATACAAGCGCATAGCACCTGTTGCTCTGCACATCCTTGCAGAAAACCGTTCTGCATCGATTGCACGGGTGTGAAAGGCGGGTATCGAAGTTAGCGTATCATACCATGAAGGTTAAGGAACGTCAACGGCGCGATTCGGAGGGGGTGCAGGCATGAGTTGTCAGGAACGACGGCGCCGTGCATGCCACGCTGCGCGGCGGCCACGCTGGCGCGGGAGGGGTCAGGACATGCGACCACGCCGGGGCGAGGGCGCTGCCACGCCCTTCGTGCGATCAGCCTGACGGTTGAGCATCGGGCGGTGCGGCGGGCTGCCGCCTGACAGTCCTCCTGAACCGGACGACGTAAGGGCGGGTCTGAGACCCGCCCTTACGTTTCGTTGTTCCCGGATGCTGGCGGCAAGGATGGCATGCTCCGCCGTGTGCACCAACTGCCCGACATTCGTGCCCGGACCCGACCAGGCGCACAAGTACTGAAGCAAGGCGCCGCGCGGGCGCAAACGACCCTGCCTTACACTTCCAACCGCCGCAGCAGATCGCGCACTCGAGCAAACTGATCCTTTGAAACGGATGGATTGGACGCTTCGATCTCCTGAATGGCGCGCTGCGCCGCCTCCGCCACCGATGCCCCCCACGACGTCAGGCCGGTATCTTCCACTACGCACCTGCACAGCGCAGGGATCGCCTCGGCGACATTCATGTGCGCCAGGGCGTTGCAGGCAGCGAAGCGTACATCGGGTGCAGGATGGTGCAGCGCAATTAACAGCGGATGAAAGGCGCGCGTGTCGCCGATACGCCCCAGCGCAATTGCGGCGCGCTGCGCAACTCGTGGATCCGGGTCAGTCAATGCATGAAACAGCGCGTTGAGCGCACGCCCTTCACCAATCACTCCCAGTATTCGGATGGCTTCAATGCGCGCTGACGGGTTATCACTTTCAGCCAAGTCCAGCAATGCGGGCAATGCTGGCTGACCAATCACGCCAAGCGCCCATGCCGCCCGCATGCGCACATCACGGTCCTCGTGGTACAGCAGGTCGATCAGCGGGGCAACAGCCGCTTCACCCAGCATCCCCAATGCGAAGGATGCCTGTGCCCGGCTGAAGTCATCACCCTCCTGTAATTCCCTGACCAACTGACAGATCGAGTCGGGCGTTCGTTTCATCACGCTGCCTCTCTTTCCGGGAGGTTGGGGAAGCGAGACTACTGGCGTATCGCATGATGTAGTGCGATCACGTTCGTTTTCGCTTTACCGTTCCCAGCCATTCTCCTCGGGGATCACAATCCATATTGCTCAACCCAATACGTCCCGAACTCCTCGGATTCGCGTCGTCAGCATCCCCTGCGCGACACGACTGTCCAGCGCGCAGTTGCGCGGACGACGCGGCGCTGCCGGGCTTGGACCGCCACGCACACGCGCCGGATCGCGCCCAAATGCACCGGCGATTAGACGGGCGAATTCGTAGCGACTGACAACATCCGGACCTGCCACGTGCAGAATGCCACTGCGGTCCTGCTCTGCCAGTTCCAGCAACGCTGCCGCCAGATCGCCAACCGCGATCGGGCAGCGCAGTTCATCGGTGAAGAAGACCGCCTCTGCACGCCCATCGATCACGTCGAGAACGAACCGTTCGTGTCTGCCAGGATGCTCCGGCCCGCCATAGATCAGCGACGTGCGGACGATTAACGCTGCGGGATGCGCGTCGGCGACCAGGCGTTCGGCAGCAGCCTTGGCGGCGCCATACGCCGTCACCGGGCAAGGCGCATCCGTCTCGGTGTAGCTGCCGCTCCGTTCCCCATCGAACACCACATCACTCGACAGGTGGATCAGGCGCGACTGCGCTGCATATGCGCCCTGAGCGACGGCGCCTGCTCCATGTGCCGTAATTGCCGTCATATCCGGTTCTTCCTGGCGATATGCCGTGTGAATGACAACATCCGGCGCATAGCGCTCGATCAACGCCCTGGTCGCTGCTCTATCACGCAGATCAAGCGCTTCCCAGCGCACACCTGCGGTCTGCGGCATATGCGTGTGATACGTCGCAACAACATCCCATCCCTGCGTGCGCGCCAGTTCCACCAGCGCCGCCCCCAGAAACCCGCTGCCGCCAGTAATGAGTAAGGTACGTCCCATAAGCATGGCGCTTAGAGCCTATCCGAAAAATCGCTGACTGAAGTGCGACGGGGTAGGCGAAGGCAATGCCTTCGCCTACCCGACGAGATTTTCCGAATAGACTCTCAATTATTCCGCTATCCATTCGTCCGCTCGGCGGCTAAAGCCGCAGGCTACGGTTGCCACGCCTGCCTGCGCGGGCTGAACGGGGCGATATCGGATTTATTTCTCAACAACCATTATGGTCCAAATGACCGCGTATTAGTATGAGAACTGAGAACCTGGAGGTTAAGGGTTAAGAAGTCTACCTTCCGCCTTCCACGATTAACCGTCGCATCGTCCAAACCTTTGCGCCTTCGCGCCTTTGCGTTATTGATACTAACGTGCGGTCAGTCAGCCAAGACGTTCGAGCGTTCGTTGGGCCAGGCGCAACGGTCAACGTACACCAGCAGTCCGTGTTGTGGGCGCATGGCTGCGCTTTGGCATCGGCAGCCCCGACGGGGCTTTCAGGTCCTCAGCGAGGGCTTTCGCCCGCAGCGCCCCGGCAATATTGCACGAATGACCGCGCATGAGTATCAGTTCTCGGTTCTCGGTTCTCAGTTCTCAGTTCTCTCCAGACGATCAAGCGCTTCGCGCGCCGCGTCCTGCTCCGCTTTCGGCTTACTCAAGCCACGTCCTCTGCCAAGCGTCTCATCACCGGCCAGCACTTCGGACGTAAACTCCGGTTGATGTTCCGGGCCGCTTTGCCTGATCGTGCGATAGCGCGGGGTGATCCCTCGCTCCGCCTGAATACGCGCCTGGAGTTTACTCTTATAGTCGAGCGGCGGACCCTGTTTTTGGAGTGCCGCCAGCACCTCATCGAACAGCGGCAGGAGCAACGTTTGCACGGCATCGAGACCCTGATCGATGAAGACCGCAGCGACGACAGCCTCAAACGTATCTGCCAGCAGCGCCGGCCGCTGTCGGGCGCCGCTCGCCTCTTCGCCGCGCGCCAGCAACACGTGTGAACCCAAGTCGTACCGCTGCGCAAAACCGGCAAGCGTTTCCGTTCTGATCAGCGCCGAGCGCCACGCGGTCAGATCGCCTTCGCTTGCGTCGGGAAAATGCTCGAACACCAGCCTGGTCGCCAGAAAATTGACAATCGCATCGCCCAAAAACTCTAGGCGCTCATTGCTGGAGAGCGCGAGACGCTCATCGACGCGCTCGTTGAGAAATGAACTGTGCGTCAGCGCCTGCTGGAGCAAACGCTGATCGGAGAACGCCACATTCAGGCGCGCACAGAGTTCATCAAGCGGCTTCTTCGTAGCGTCGGAAGATGAGCGAGACATTATGACCACCAAAGCCGAACGAGTTGCTCAACACCGTATCCACACGACCGGGACGCGCCGCATTGGGCACATAATCAAGGTCGCACTGCGGGTCGGGCGTGGTGTAGTTGATCGTCGGCGGGAGCAGTTGTTCTTGAATGGCAAGAATGCTGACGATCGCCTCGATGGCGCCGGCAGCGCCAAGCAGATGCCCAAACTGCGATTTGCTCGAACTGACCGGCACGCGATAGGCGCGTTCGCCGAGCAGACGCTTGATCGCCTCGGTTTCGGCGATGTCGCCGGCCGGCGTGCTGGTGCCGTGCGCATTGATATAATCAATATCGTCGGGTGAAAGACCGGCGTGCTTTAGTGCGGCGCGCATCGAGCGCAACGCCCCTTCGCCGCCGGGCGCCGGCTGGGTGATGTGGTAGGCATCCGCTGAGAGACCATAGCCGACGAGTTCCGCCAGAATGCGGGCGCCGCGCGCACGGGCGAACTCCAGGTCTTCCAGCACCAGCATTGCGCCTCCCTCCGATAGCACGAACCCATCGCGCTCGGCATCGAACGGGCGTGACGCACCGGCTGGATCGTCATTGCGCGTCGAAATGGCTTTCGCGCTGGCAAACGACGCAATCCCGATCGGCGTGATCGGCGCCTCGCTGCCGCCGGCAACCACTGCCAACGCCCATCCGCGCCGGATGATCTCCGCCGCCTCGCCAATCGCGTGCGCCCCGCTCGCGCAGGCGGATGTCGGGCAATAGTTCGGTCCTTTCAAACCAAACATCATTGACACCTGACCGGCAGCCATGTTCGTGATCATGGCCGGCACGAGAAACGGGCTGATCCGTGCAGGACCGCGCTCCTGCAAGGTGATCACTCCCTCCGCCAGGGTGGTAATCCCGCCGATCCCGCTACCGATGACAACCCCGATCATGTCGGCATTTTCTGGCGTCGCAGTCAACTCAGCCGTGCGCAGCGCCTCGCTGGCGGCAGCGATTGCCAGATGAATGAAACGGTCATTGCGCCGGACTTCTTTGCGGTCCATATAATTGAGCGGATCGAAGCCGTGCACCTCGCCCGCAATGCGCGACTCAAGATTCGACGCATCGCACAGGGTGATCGGACCGATACCGCTCCGCGCTTCGCGGATGCCCTGCCAGAGCGCCGGAACATCCAGTCCCAGCGGACTGACAGCGCCCATTCCTGTAACAACCACACGCCGTGACATCGGCTGACGTCTCCTCAGGTTGCGAAATGTACGTCTACAAACATGCCCGACGACTCTGCACCATCACTCACGTTCGACAGCGCAACACGCCGGGCTGACCAGGACCAATCGTTGCTGTGATTATAACAGAAACCTGACATTGAATATCAAAATGTTATTGACTTCACTGCAAAAAGCAACCACGAAGGTCACAAAGGGACACAAAGGAAATGAGCTTCATTTTTATTCACCTTCGTGCACTTCGTGTCCTTTGTGGTTAAGCCCTTTTGCAGCGGACTCTTACTACTTTTTGATCCGATGCAGTCCGGCAAGCGCGTCATTATTCTCTGGATCGAGTTGGAGCGCCTTTTCGAAGGCATGCTGCGCCTCTTCCATTCGCGCCAGGTGCAGCAAACAGGTCCCATACTTCACCCATCCGTCAACCGAACGGGGATCGAGTTTCAGCGCTTCGGCATACGAATCGACGGCGGCTTTGTACCGTCCCTGGCGGCAGAGCAGATCGCCAAGCAGGCGACGGGCAACCGCATCGGACGGGTCGAGATGAATGGCTTTTTCCAGGCACTCCTGAGCCGACGCCGTCTCCGCAAGATGCTGCAACAACGAGCCTTTGCTGCGCCACAATGCAGGCGCGCTCGGCATATACGAGAGCGCCTTGTCGTAAGCGGTCAACGCTTCGAGCGGCTTCTGCATCGCCGCAAAAATGTCGCCGCGCGCGCCATAGAGATGCGCATATTCGGTACGACTCACGGCGCGCCGCAAACCCTCATCGACAGCCTGCAACGCCTCGTGATACAGCCAGAGTTTGAGGGAACAGCGCGCAATCAGGTTCCAGCCATCCGGTTGATCTTGATCGAGATCAACCGTGTGCTTGAAGCAGCGGAGGGCTTCCTTGTACTCCCCCAGGTTCATATGCACCAACCCACGCTCTTTCCAGCGTTCAGCCTCATCGTGGTCGTCGAACAACGATTCGTCGGCAAAGGGAGAGCCGGCGAGCGCTTCACGCACACGTTGCAGTTCCACTTCGAGTTCGGCAAACGATTGAAACCTCTCGGCAGGTCGCTTGGCCAGGCAGCGCACCACAATCGCTGCCGCTCCCGACGGCATGCCGGGCGCCAGACGACGCGGATCGGGCGGCGGCGCTTTGCGAATCAACCGGATCAGGGCATCATCGCGCTGCGCATCGAACGGCAGGCGACCGACGAACAGCTCATACAGGGTGACCCCAAATGCATAGATGTCGCTCCAGATACCGGCAGCCGCGCCATCGAAAAGTTCGGGCGCCATGTAGGGCAGCGTGCCGCCAAGACCAGAGGTTGAAAATGTGGCGCGCAAAGAGACTCGCCGTCGCTGCTCGGCATGTTCGGCATCAAAGAAGGTTTGCCAGGGGCGCAGCACTCTCGACAAGCCGAAGTCGGTCACTTTGGCGCGCCCATCAAACGAGATCATGATGTTGTCCGGTTTGAGATCGCGGTGCACCAGGTTCAACTGATCGACGGCATACTGCATACCGCGGCAGATCTGAATGCCGTAGTCGATCACTTCCAAAGGCTGAAGGCGGCCCACCAGGGCGCGGAGCGGACCGCCGTTCACATACTCAGCGACCACATGAGGACGCCCCATGTAGAGGTGAATATCGTAGGCGCAAACAATGTTAGGGTGGCTGCCCAGACGAATCCAGAGTTCCGCTTCGGCATTAAAACGCCGGATAGCAGCCTCGTCCCAGAGATATTTCGTCTGATACGTCTTCAACACGACACGCCGACGTTGCTGGCGGTCGTAGGCAATATAGACGACCCCCATATATCCGCGGCGCACCTGTTGCACCTCGTAGCGCTGTTCGATGACGTCATCGACTTTATATTCGCGCCCGAGTTGCGCGTCGCTGAGACGTCTGCGACGCTGAAACCATCGTTTGAGCATGAGCGGCTCCCTTGCGATACGGTTCAATACTACCACGAAGCCGCCCTAAAAGTAAATATGATGAGAGAGAAGAGACGTTGAACGTTGCAAGTTACAACGTTGAACGTGCTGATCGCACAAAGGCGCAGACTGGAACAGGCGAAGGTATGAAGGTTGCGGGTTGAAGGTAAAATCCTTGATAGTCCAGGTTGTGGGGGATCGCTCTATCGGTTCTCGGTTCTCGGCTCTTGGTTCTCGGTTCTCGTAGAGCGTTCAACCAGATGTTGCCCAATCATTGCCCGTGTTGACCGCCTTGCGGCTGACGTTGGCCCTGGCATCGGCAATCCGCTCGTCCGCTCGGCGGCTGAAGCCGCGGGCTACGGTTGCCAAACCCGCCTGCACAGGCTGCACCGGCGATGCCGGATGATGCGCTCCCAAACCGTCGCGGTTGGGGGAGTGCGGCGAATCTGGCCTTTTGTTCATCAGGAAGCCGCTCGCACACCAGGCGGCAGTCGGTCAGATCATATTCGCGCGTTCGGTTCGCAAGGCGTAACAATCTACAACGCGCGTTGGCAGTCGTGGACGCAGACTGCGCAGTGGCATCAGCAGCCCCAGCGGGGCTTTCACGTGCGGTGAGCGTAGTCGAACTGCGTCCTCAGCGAGGGCTTTCGCCCGCAGCGCCCCGGCAGTATTGCACGAATGACTGCGTATCAGTTCTCAGTTCTCGGTTCTTGTAACCCCCTAACCCCTCACCAGCCCTCGCAGAAACGCCAGATACCCGGTTATCCGCTGCCGTCGCAAACTGCGCCGATGCCCGCACAGCCACTTACCCGCCTCGATCAACAGTTCTGCGCCATATGCCGCCATCAGGAACGCGCGCAATACCGTTGCCAGACGATCGCCATAGCGCAGCCGCGCATACCGCAAACGACTCCGGTGGAAGGTCAGCAATCGCCAGGTTGGAACCTGCGCGCTGCTCTTTCCCTCGTGATGAATAATCTCGGCAGCAGGAAGATAGACGATGCGACCACAGGCGCGCAGACGCTGTTGCCACTCCAACTCCTCGGAATACATAACAAAACCGGCATCGAGCAGACCGGCGCATTCAATCGCCGACCGACGCACCATCAATGCCGCCCCGACCAGCCAATCGACCGTCTGTTCCCGGTCATCCGGCAGATCCATGCAGCGGTAGCGCCGCACCCAGGGGTTGTGGGACCAGCGCCATTCGAGCGGCGTGCTCTCCCAGAACAGGACCCCTGGCGTCGGGAAACGTCGCCGACTCGACTGCACCGTTCCGTCAGGGTAACGCAGCCGCGGACCCGCCACTGCAACATCGGGATGTCCCTCCAGATAGCGCGCCAACGCCGGAATCGCCCCCCCAACCACTTCGGTGTCTGGATTCAGCAGCAGCACATACCGGACGCTCGCGCCGCTCTGGACGAATACACGACGCAACGCCAGATTGTTAGCGCCGGCAAACCCCAGGTTGCGCCCGGCATCGATCACATCAATATCGGGATGTCGCGTGCGCAGCATGGCGGATGTGCCGTCCGTTGACGCATTATCGACGACAACGATCCGATACGCAATGCCGGAGCCGGCAAGCGAGGCATGCACCGTTGTGATGCACCGATCAAGCAGATCACGGACATTCCAGGACACGATGATAATTGCAAGCATCAGTCGTTGCACCAAAGAGCGAATCTTCGACGCCGGACGCTCATTTGATTGCTGTCAGTCCTTTGAGATGAGCATACTTCACCATCTCGAAGAACGCCATCGTTGCGCAGAGGAACAGACCGAGCGCACCATCGCGGTAGCCGTGCAGCGCAACAAAACGCCGGTAGAACTCTCGCACTGGCGCGCCAATGAATGTCCGCCAGCGCACCGGCGCACCTGCCAGAAAGAGGGTCTGCGCTTCCTGAATGGCGTAAGCCCGTTGCTTGCGCCACAGTTCGTCGAGACGTTCGATGTTCAGATGCACCAGATGCCCCTGCATCCTGCCCGCCGGTCCATCGAGCGTTGCAAATTCGTGCACCAGGCGCGCCTCGTCATAGCGCGCACAATCGCGGCGCATCAGGCGCAACTGCGCGTCGGGGTACCATCCGCCGCCCTTCAGTCGCCGGCCAAAGAACAGGTTATAGCGCGGAATCCAGAATCCCGCCCTATTTGTGCCGCTTTTCAAGACCGCGCGAATCTCGTCCGCCAGATCGGGCATCACCCGTTCGTCGGCATCGAGGAAAAGCACCCAGGCGCCGGTGCACAAATCGAGCGCGCGATTGCGCTGGGCAGGAAATCCGCGCCACGGCTCAACATACACCCGCGCACCGTAGTCTCGACAGATGGCCGCCGTTGCATCACACGAACGGCTGTCGATCACAGCGACAATTTCAGCGGCAAGATCGACGACGCTGGCAAGCGCATCGCCAATGTGACGCTCCTCGTTGCCGGCGATGACCGCGACCGACAGTGAAGCAACCGGCTCAGCGCGAGGAGGCGTCATAGGCGCAACACGCTGCCATACGCCCACAAGCGCGACCGCACCTCGTCACGCCCGATAGTGCGCGAAGCATAGTCGCGCCAGGCGCACAGCATCAACCGCAGCATGCCGGCGTGAATGATCGCCCTGTGCAGCCGCGCAGAACGCTCGCCGTAATGTGTGCGAAAGAACCGCAACCGGCTGGCATACAGCGCCGTCAGCATTCGCACGCGGAACTGACCGGTCGCAGCGCCGCCGACGTGCACCACCTGAGCGCCAGGCGCCTGCCAGATCGCCCAACCTGCGCGGCGCACGCGGTAACACCAATCGACCTCCTCGGCATACATGAAATACCCCTCGTCGAGCAGACCCACCTGATCGATCACTGTACAACGGACAAGCATACAGGCGCCAAGCGGATGATCGATGGGGAAGGGCGCATCACCGGACTGTTCCTGGGGATACCGACCGTGCCACCAGGAGTTGTACAGGCGTCCGGGCAACACCTCGCCAGGAGGAAAGAGATCGAGCAGTGTCATCATCAGCGTCGGAAAGCGAAATGCCGCCGGCTGAAGGGTTCCATCAGGGTTCAGCAACCTTGGCGAAACGACGCCAACACGCGGGTGGGCATCGAGGAACGCCGCCAGCGTCTCAATTGCGCCTTCACGAACAACGGTATCGGGATTGAGCAGCAGCACATACTCGAGCGCCGGATGCTCACGGCGCAACGCATTGATTGCCAGATTAGTCGCAGCAGCGAATCCCAGGTTGCACCCCGCCTCGATGAGTGCAACCTGCGGAAAGCGGGTGCGCACCAGCGCCGCGCTGCCGTCGGCAGAGGCGTTATCGACGACCACGACGTGCAACGGCAGTGAGCACGTCTGGAGCGACTCCAGGCATGCCGCCAGCAGATCGCGCGTATTGAACGATACAAGAGCGACACCAACGCTTCTCATTGCGGCGCGTAGTGTAGCAGGGGAAGGCGCGGCGCGCAAATCACGCCGCTGTACGCACCGTTCAGGCGTGCGGGCGAGAGGCCCGCGACCCAGGCGAGAGACCCGCGACCCCAGGCGAGAGACCCGCGCGCCGGATGCGCCAGAGAACAGCATCACCCCCTCTGCCCGCCCCACCTCCGCTCATGCGTGCGGGCGAGAGACCCGCGACCCGGCGCCAGACGCCAGCCCCCATGGACGCATGCGTCCAGTAATGCTTTGGTGCTGACAATCGATTAGTATATTGCTTGAGGAATATGAATGCTCGAAAGAGAGCAAGACCACGATGCCGGTTAATGTCCTTGTTGTTGACGACAATCGCGTCTTCCGCGACTCTTTCTGCGAGCTGCTCAACGCCTGCTACGAGCATCTCCAGATCATTCCGGCAGGCGACGGCAGCGCCGCGCTCAGCCTGACGCGGCAAATATCGTTCGATCTGATCATTCTCGACTACGAACTGACGACCTTCAGCGGCGGCGATATCGTGCGCCGGTTGCGCGCACGGGGAACGCCGCTGCCGCCGATCATCTTCATATCTGCGCATCCCGACCTGCCGGTGATTGCCCGACTGCACATGGTGAGCGGCTATCTGCAAAAACCGATTGACGCCGATGCACTCCGCGAGGTGCTCGACCCCTTTATTAAGCAACCGACAACACGTAGCGCCGGTCCTACCTTGTGGCGCATTCAAGGGACAAAAGAACGTCTATGAAGGCGAAACCGCCGGTGTTTTTCGTTGCCAGAGCGTCGACCCTGGTTGTTATTCTTGCCTTGCTTTCCGCCTGCACACGAGCGACGGCAGATCTGAAGGTCGAAACCGAACACGACTGCGGCGATTATATGGACGCTGAATGGAACGGCGCAGACCCGGACATCCTGAGTCGTTTGAAGCTTTCATACTATGTCAATGTGAGCAACATTGGCAGCAACCCGGTCAATCTCGGGGTGTGAACCCTCAACGATGACCAGGGCGAACATCCTCTTCCAGCATGTCGGTTGCTGCCAGGCGCATCAGTGCGTATCTGGCGCCGCATCGGGCAGAGTGACGCCAACAACATCCACCTCAACGAGCCAATACCCGCATGGACAACTGGTGGTTCAGTATGGCAGGATTCTGCTCTCACCCTCAATTATAGTGATGAGTCCACTGCAAAAAGGCCTAACCACCAAGGACACGAAGCTCATGAAGGTGAAGAAACATGAAGCGCCTTTCCTTTGTGTCCCTTTGTGACCTTCGTGGTTTCGTGGTTACATCTTTTCGCAGTGAAGTCAGTGATTTTTTCGGGTTTCAGATGTATTTGACTGGTTGCTCCGTCGAACTTCACATGATCCAGAGGATGATGGGGATGCTCCCGACAGTTACACCCGCAATACGCCCGCAGGAAGTTCAGTTCGAGTGAACCAATCCCGGGACTGATAAGAGAATCGCCTGATAGTCTCCACCGATTTCGACAAGTTCAACCTGCACCATCAAAGGACGAGTAGCGCGAGAAAGACCGCAAGCGCTTCAAACAGAAGCGCCTGTACCTGCTTCAAATCATCAGTACTCCCCAGTGCTCCTCTGCGCAGGTATTTACTTTCGCAACAATCGTGTGTTATTATTATCTGAATTACGAGACGGCGTTGCTGCATACTCGGCGTATTCTCTCCGTCGGCGCTCAAAAGCATAATGTTCATATCTATCAGACGACGGCACATCGCGCGCCCAAAGGCTCTTGCTCTTATACCAATGCGCGGTCATTTGGACAATATGGTTTTTGAGCACATCATCCGGTCTCACCTGGTTAAGCCCATGCAGGCGGGCTTTGCAACCGTAGCTTGCGGCTTCAGCCGCCGGTCGGACTGCGGACGAAAGTCCTCGCTGAGGACGCAGTTCGACTACGCTCACCGCACGTGAAAGCCCCGCTGGGGCTGCTGATTCTAGAGCCTGTTATGTACTTTCGAGCATAAAGGTAATGAACCGCTTCAGCCACGTGGACCTTGCCGCCCCCCCTTTCCCCCC
>CALGYB010000109.1 GCA_937935075.1 uncultured Roseiflexus sp.
GCTGCGGGGCGTCTTCGGTCATGAAGGTCAGGGAGGGAGCGACGAAGGCCCGCTCCGCGTCGCTCACATCGCTTGGATAGGGTTGACGTGTCATACTGAAATCATACCACGTGTATCTCTGAAGTGCATAACAGGCTCTAGCCCGACGCTTTATCGGGCGAGATGGTGCTCAGCCCGACGCTTGAGCGTCGGGCGGGGTGGCGTCAGGCACGCGGGTCTGCCAGCGAGAGGGCGCTTGAGCGCCCTTCGTTCCCTCAGCCCGACGCTTGAGCGTCGGGCGGGGTGGCGCGGGCGGGACGACGCGGGCGGTGCGACGCCAGACGCCGCGTCGCTTCGGGCAAGGGCGCTTGAGCGCCCTTCGTTCCCTCAGCCCGATGCTTGAGCATCGGGCGGGGTGGCAGGCGCCGCGTCGCTTCGGGCAAGGGCGCTTGAGCGCCCTTCGTTCCCTCAGCCCGACGCTTGAGCATCGGGCGGGGTGGCGTCAGGCACGCGAGTCTGCCAGCGAGAGGGCGCTTGAGCGCCCTTCGTTCCCTCAGCCCGACGGTTGAGCGTCGGGCGGGGTGGTGCTTAGCCCGACGCTTTATCGGGCGAGATGGTGCTCAGCCCGACGCTTTAGCGTCGGGCGGGCGGCTCACTCCCCGCCGCCTGCCGCAGGTGATCGACGGTCAGCGTGTAGGCGCGCGCAAATCCGCCGATATATCGCGCACCGGCGGCAGTGAAACGGTAGAGGTTGAAATCGGCAAAATCAAAGAGCATCGCCGCTGCTGGGTGCCGCGCCAGGTACCGTTCGCGCCCTGCTGCGTACTCCGGCGTGTCTTTTACTACCGGCGCCACCGTGCCGCTCAACGTGATCCGCGCCAGCGTCTGGACATCGTCGGTCGTGGGAGTTTCTGGTTCGGCGATCAGCAATGCAGTGCGCGGATCGGCGCGCAGATGGCGGGTGTGTGGCGAGAGATCGCTCAGATAGAGCAGATAATTGCACAGGTCATCTTCGGCAACGTAGGCGACGAGCGACACAAAAGGCGCACCGTCGGCGAGCGTTCCTAACGAGGCGACGCGCTGGCCGCGCAGAAGACGCGCAATGAGCGGAAGTTCATCCTGGAGCATACCGATTCCTCCCCGCAATTTTCAGGTATGATACTGTCACGATTGGGTTCATAAGGCTTCCAGCATTTCGCAGAAAGGTTGACGCAAAGACGCAACATGTGCGTGATGGCGGTCTTGCAGTATGTTCGAATGCGCCGCCCGATTGTATAAATCGGCGCTCTGCGTCCCCGTGCCTTTGTATAAGTTTCTAATAGGAAGATCAATCTAAATCCGGACAACCACGCTTGCACTGGTGAAACGGTTGGCGTTGGCTGAGCCTGTCGACGCCAACGCCGACCACGAGATTGTTTGATATTCGGTTGATCTTCCTATGCACCTGTGGCGCAGTTGGCGTTGGCTGAGCCTGTCGAAGCCAACGCCGACCACGAGATTGTTTGATATTCGGTTGATCTTCCTATAAACCCCCGGATCAGGAGACAACAATGACACAATCGATAAGCGAGTCTATCATATCCACTGAAACTGTGTACACGTCCGGCGTCTATCCCAAGCGGCAGGTTGCAATTGTGCGCGGCGAGGGAGCGCTGCTCTGGGATGCCGATGGTCGTGTGTACATTGACTGCGTCGGAGGGCAGGGGGCTGCCAACCTGGGGCATGCCCATCCCGCAGTTGTGGCGGCTATCCGTGAACAGGCGGAGCGCCTGATCAGTTGCCCGGAGATTTTCTACAACGATCAGCGCGCCGCCTATCTTGCCGAACTTGCCGCTGCGCTGCCCTTCACCGCCAGGATCTTTCTGTGCAACTCAGGCGCCGAGGCTGTCGAGGGCGCAATCAAAATTGCGCGCCTGAAGACCGGACGCAGTGGGATTGTCGCGGCAGTGCGCGGATTCCACGGTCGCACGATGGGCGCGCTCTCCGCCACGTTCGAGCCGAAGTACCGCGAGCCGTTTATGCCGCTCGTGCCCGATTTTACCCATGTGCCGTACAACAATATCGCGGCGCTCGATGCGGCAGTCACCGACCGCACCGCAGCCGTCATCCTGGAACCGGTGCAGGGTGAAGGCGGCGTCCACCCCGCCGCCCCCGGCTACCTGGCTGATGTCGAGCGGATCTGCTGCGAACGCGGGGCGCTCTTGATCATCGATGAGGTACAGACCGGGTTTGGACGAACCGGGACGCTGTTCGCCATCGAACACCACGGCGTTGCTCCGGCGCTCCTCTGCCTGGCAAAGTCAATTGCCGGCGGATTGCCAATGGGCGCCATCGCCATCAACGCCACCCTCGGTCCGCTGCCGCCGGCCAGTCACGGAACAACCTTCGGCGGGTCGCCGCTGGTCTGCGCTGCCGCCCGCGCCGCGCTGCGCGCCATACGCGACGAGGAGTTGTCGCGCCAGGCAGCCGAAAAAGGCGCCTATATCCGCGAACGCCTGGCTGCGTTGCGCCTCCCGCGCATCCGCGCGGTTCGCGGGCAGGGGTTGCTGATCGGCATTGAACTGAAGGAGCGCGTGCAACCATTCCTGGTCGCCCTGATGGAACGCGGCGTCCTGGCGCTGCCCGCTGGACCGAATGTGCTGCGGTTGCTGCCGCCGCTCGTCATTACCTACGAACAGATCGACGCGGTGATTGCCGCGATTGCCGGGGTGCTGGCATGATCCTCGATCCCGTTGCGTTGCTTACTCGTATGCTGGAGATTCCGTCCGTCTCCACGCAGGAATCCACGCTGGCGCATGTTCTGGTAGCGGAAATGGCGCGCCTGGGGTTCGAGAGTTTCGTCGACGAAGCCGGAAATGCGGTCGGCATCATGGGCGCAGGTCCCGACGTAGTGCTGCTGGGGCATATCGACACCGTTCCAGGCGAAATACCGGTACGTATCGAGAATGGCAACCTCTACGGTCGCGGCGCGGTCGATGCCAAAGGACCGTTCGCAGCGTTTGTGTGCGCTGCGGCACGGCTGACGGCTTCTGGAGCGCATTTGCCGTTCCGCCTCGTGCTGATCGGCGCCGTGGAAGAAGAAGCCGCCTCGTCGAAGGGCGCGCGTTATGCCGCCGAACGCTACCATCCGGTTGCCTGCGTCATCGGTGAACCGAGCGGCTGGGACCGGATTACCCTCGGCTACAAAGGGCGCCTGCTGGTCGATGGCGTCTGGCAGCAGCCGATGAGCCACAGCGCCGGGCGCGAGGCGTCGGCTGCGGAGCGTGCCGTCGCCTTCTGGAACGACGTGGCTGCCCACTGCACGGCGTACAACCAGGGGCGTGAGCGCCTGTTCGACCAGTTGCTGCCCTCGTTGCGCTCTATCTGTAGTCAGAGCGACGGCCTGACTGATCGGGCGGAACTGACGATTGGCGTGCGCCTGCCGCCTGACGTTCCGCCTGAGACGCTGTCATCCGTCATTGCAGAGCGTTCCCACGGCGGCGTGTTGCGCTTCCGTGACCTCTGCCCGGCGTACCAGGCGGAAAAGAACACGCCGCTGGCGCGCGCCGTTCTCAAGGGGATTCGCGCGGCTGGCGGAAATCCCGGCTTTCTGCTGAAAACCGGCACCTCCGACATGAACATCGTTGGACCAATCTGGCGCTGCCCGATTCTTGCCTATGGACCGGGCGATTCAAGCCTGGATCACACCCCGAATGAGCACATCAGTGTCGAGGAATACCTGCGTTCCATCGAAGTGCTGGAGCACGCACTGCGGCGGCTGGCAGTCGATGGGTAGCAACAAAGTCACAGCGTTGTGTCCGGCGCGTTAGCGAAGAGTTCCGCCACCAGCAGCGGTAGATCGGGCAGGCAGGTCAGGCGCAGGGTGTGGGTGGCGTCGTACACGACAGGCGCGCCATAAGCGTCTTCCTCAAGGCGATGTACGGTTGCAGTGCGTTGCGCCGGGTCGATTTCCACATACTCCGCGACGCCGGCGCGGGCGTAGGCGGCGCGTTTCTGCGCCAGCGCCTCAGCGCTGTTGCCCGGCGAAAGCACTTCGATGATCAGGTCGGGTGCGCCACGGATGCGGCGATCACGCACCAGCGCAGCGACTCGTTCAGCGCGGATGAAGAGGAAATCGGGCTGCACCGCGTCGTGTGGCGACAAAATGACGCCGATAGGCGCAGTGAACCAGATGCCGAGTCCGCGTGCCTGTGCGGGGATGCCGATCAGCTCAATACACCTGCCGACAATCCACTGATGGAATGCGCTTGGAGCAGTCGTCATACCCAGGGACCCTTCAATGATTTCGTAGCGGTTGCCGTCGTCGGGCAGGCGCTCCCACCACTCAACCGTCCAGCGCCCCTGGGGTGGTCCTGGCAGCGCGTGGTCGAGCAGCAGCGGCGCGACGGTGGTGATTTCGAGAGACATACATTCCTCCATTCTGTCCGGCATCCGTTCCATTATACCGTATGCGCTGCGCATAAAACCGAAACATCTCGAAAACACTTGACAAAAATCGTAAGTTATGGTACACTTATATCATCTTACCACGCAACACGGTTCCAGTTCGCAAGCATATGGTCGATCAGAGCGTCGCTGCGCTTCCGCCCGAAGTGCGTCGTGATCAGATCCTGGCGCTGCTTCAGCGCCACGGGCAGATCTCCGTCAAGTGGTGCGCCGAACAGCTCGGCGTCTCCGAGGTGACGATTCGCAGTGATTTTGCGCTGCTCGAACGGGAGGGCATGCTGCGCCGCATCTGGGGTGGCGCTGTGCTCGACCGGCCCTTGTGGCCCGAGGGCAGCTTTGCGTCGCGCTTGAAGCAGCAGGCGGCGGAGAAGGAGAGCATCGCGCGCGCAGCAGCGCGCCTGATCAACGACGGTGATACCGTGGCGCTCGATGCCAGCACAACCGCCTATGCCATTGCCCGTCAAATTACCAATCGGCGCAACCTTACCGTCATCACCAACGGCATGCACCTTGCCCTCTCGCTCGGCGCCTATCCTGCCATCACTACGATTGTGATTGGCGGGCAGGTGCGTGGCGAAACCGGCTCGCTGACCGGTACGCTGGCAGAGGAGATGTTGCAGCGTTTGCACGCCGACAAAGGGTTCTTCTCGGCGCGTGGATTGACCCTGACAAAGGGACTGACTGAAAGTTCCATCCCGGAAGGATTGCTCAAGGCAGTGATGGTGCGTCACGTTGATCAGGTCATCGCCGTGCTCGACAGCACGAAACTGGGTGTCGGCTCACTGACGAGTTTCTGCCCGGTCGAGGCGATCCATCTCCTGATCACTGCCGGACCGGATGCCGCTGAGCGAAGCGCTCCGTTTGTCGATCTCTTTTCGGTGACGATTGCGGAGTGAGGAGACAGGATATGAAACGCGTCGGGTTCACCCTCAAAGTCAAACCGGAACTCATCGATGAATACAAAGCCCATCATGTGAATGTCTGGCCCGAGATGCTCGACGCGCTGCGACGGCACGGCTGGCGTAACTACACCCTTTTTATGCGCGATGACGGGCTGCTCTTTGGCTATGTGGAAGTTTCGGAGAGTTTCGAGAAGGCGCTGGCTGGCATGGCGACGGAAGAAGTCAATGCGCGCTGGCAGGCGATGATGGCGCCGTACTTCGAGAACCTCAGCGGCGCCTATGCCGATCAGAGTATGATCGAACTGGAAGAGGTCTTTCATCTGGATTGAAACCAAAATCCCCCAAACCAGAGAGGTTAGGACGTTATCGACAGGGTTTCATATGCGAATTCTTTGTGCCTTTGTGCGCGCTTAAGGTGCGGAGACCAAAAGGCGTATCGTATCGATTGCCGGGCATTGCGCCTTTGCATTTGCGCGTCAGCCTTATTTGAGAAATGCTGTGAGCGTGTTATTTCGCCAAGGAGACGCATATGACATTCACTGCACCGACCCCGGCGCAGATCGAAGCCGCCTATGCCGTCGCGCGCGAGCGCTACGCCGCCCTTGGCGTCGATACCGAAGCCGCAATGGCGACCCTGTCAACCGTCAGTGTCAGTCTGCACTGCTGGCAGGGTGACGATGTCGGCGGCTTCGAGAACCCCGGCGCTCCGCTCGAAGGCGGGATCGTCGCCACCGGCAACTATCCGGGCAAGGCGCGCACTGCCGATGAACTGCGCAGCGATCTCGATATGGTCTACCGGCTGCTCCCCGGTCGCCATCGGCTCAACCTCCACGCAATCTACGCCGAAACCGGCGGCGCGAAGGTCGAGCGCGATGAGTTGGGTCCCGAACATTTCGCTGCATGGCTCGACTGGGCGAAAGCCGGCGGGCACGGGATCGACTTCAATCCGACATGTTTCTCCCATCCGCTGGCTGCCGATGGATTCACCCTCGCGCATCCCGACTCGGCAGTTCGCCGTTTCTGGATCGATCACTGCATTGCCTGCCGGCGCATTGGCGCACATTTTGGTCAGGCGCTGGGCACGCCGTGTATCACGAATATCTGGATTCCCGATGGTATGAAGGATACTCCGGTTGACCGGCTGGGACCGCGCCAGCGCCTGCGCGAGTCGCTCGACGTCATCCTGGCGGAACCGCTCGACCCGGCGCACAATCGCGATGCGGTGGAAGCCAAACTCTTCGGCATCGGTTCCGAAAGCTACGTCGTCGGCTCGCACGAGTTTTACCTGGGGTATGCCACCAACCGACCGGGGTTGATTCTCTGCCTGGATAGCGGTCACTTCCACCCGACCGAACTGGTCTCCGACAAAATCTCGTCGGTTCTGCTGTATGTGAGCGACATTTTGTTGCATGTCAGTCGCGGTGTGCGCTGGGATAGCGATCACGTTGTGACGTTGAGCGACGAGACGCAGGCAATCATGCAGGAAGTGGTGCGCGGCGGCTTCCTGGCGCGCACCCATATCGGTCTTGATTTCTTCGACGCCAGCATCAACCGGATCGCCGCCTGGACAATCGGCGCGCGCAACACGCTGCGCGCCCTGCTGCTGGCGCTCCTCGAACCGACCGACCGGCTGCGCGAACTGGAGCTGGCTGGCGATACGACGGCACGCCTCGCGTTGCTCGAAGAGTTGAAAGGCATGCCATGGGGCGCGGTCTGGGATATGTACTGCCACCGCCACGATGTGCCGGCGGGCGCCGGTTTCCTGAACGAAGTGCGCCGCTACGAAGCCGAGGCGCTTGCAGAACGACGCCCATAACTTAAGACTCACACGAAGGCGCAAAGCGTTGTCGTTTGGGTCGTTGCGCTTTCAGGTCAAGCTGTTATCTGCCTCAAACAAACCAATATGTCCGCTGGCGCAACAGCATGCATCGCCGGTAGTCTTTCCCACAAGCCCGGCATTGAGCGTTGGCTGAGCCTGTCGAAGCCAACGCTCACCTATGACGAGAGCCGCTATAATCCGTCAGAATCCGTTTCAATCCGTCTCTATCCGTGTTCCATTACAACTCATGCTCAAGCGATAGATGCCCTTAGGAGCAGGAGATCACCATGAGCGCCAACCCATCACGCTTCCGCCACGTCGGTTACGGGTGGGACGAAGCCTATGCCGTGACACTCGATCCGGTCGAGCGGCTGGTCTACCGTTCCAACCTGCTCGGCAGCGATCAGCGCATCACCAATACCGGCGGCGGCAACACATCGGCGAAGATCATGGAGCGTGACCCACTGACCGGCGATCCGGTCGAGGTCCTGTGGGTCAAAGGATCGGGCGGCGACCTGCGCACGAGTACACGTGCGCATTTTGCTTCGCTGGAACTGAAAAAACTCTGCAAACTGCGCTCAATCTACCTAAACGATCCTACGCGCGGACCGAAGAGCGCTGCTGAAGATGCGATGGTCGATCTCTATCCGCACTGCACCTTCAACCTGAATCCGCGCGCTCCCTCGATCGATACGCCGCTCCACGCTTTCATTCCCTACCGCCACGTCGATCATATGCACCCGAATGCAGTGATCGCTATTGCCGCCGCGCGCAACGGCGAGCGTCTGACGCGCGCCATTTATGGTGATGAGGTGATCTGGACGCCCTGGCAGCGCCCTGGATTCGATCTCGGATTGACGCTCGAACGTATCTGCCGCGAGCATCCACAGGCAAAAGGGGTGATCCTGGGCGGGCACGGGTTGATCAACTGGGCGGATACCGATCTTGAGTGCTACGAGCGCACCCTCGACCTGATCGAGCGGGCTGCCGGTTACATCGAAGCGCGCGACCGCGGCGATGCGACATTCGGTGGACCAAAGTATGAAGCGCTGTCGTTCGACCGACGACGCGCAACATGTGTAAGCATTCTGCCGTGGCTCCGTGGTCAGATGAGCCAGGAGCGCCGTTTCATTGCCACCGTCCAGGACGATGACGCTACCCTGCGCTTCGTCAACAGCGTCGATGCGCCCCGGCTGGCGGCATTGGGCGCTAGCTGCCCCGACCATTTTCTGCGCACCAAGATCAAGCCGCTCTATATCGACTGGCATCCGCACAATGAAACGTTCGACGACCTGAAACGCAAACTATCCGACGGATTGGAACAGTACCGCGCTGATTACACCCGCTACTACGAAACCTTCCGCCGGAGCGACTCGCCGCCGATGCGTAATCCCAACCCGACAATCATTCTGATCCCTGGATTGGGGATGATCGCCTGGGGCAAGGACAAGAGCGAGTCGCGCGTTACGGCAGAGTTCTATACCGCTGCCATCGAAGTGATGCGCGGTGCGGAAGCGATTGACGAGTACACGGCGTTGTCGCTGCAAGAGGCGTTCGACATCGAATACTGGCAACTCGAAGAGGCAAAACTGCGCCGGATGCCGCCCGAGAAAGAACTGGCGCGGCGGGTGATCGCCGTCATTGGCAGCGGCAGCGGCATCGGGCGCGAGGTCGCGCTGCGACTGGCAGACGAAGGCGCCAATGTGGTCTGTGTTGATAAGGATGAAGCCGCCGCCCGCGCCACGATGCAGCAGATTATCGACCGGCACGGCATGGGCATTGGCGTAGCGGGCAGCGACATTTCCGCCTGCGGACCGGCGATCAGCCTGGCTGCCGACATCACTGATCGCGCCAGTGTGCGCCGGATGGTGCAGACCCTGATCCTCGCCTATGGCGGACTCGACGCCGTTGCAGTCACGGCGGGCATCTTCGTGGCGCCCGATGCGGAAGGGCGCATTCGTGATGAACAATGGGCGCTGACCTTCGCCATCAACGTCACCGGGCAGTACATCGTCGCCGATGAAGCCGCAGCGATCTGGCGCGCGCAGGGGTTGCCCGCCTGCCTGGTGCTGACCACCTCGGTCAATGCGGTGGTGGCGAAGAAGGGATCGCTGGCATACGACACGAGCAAAGCCGCTGCCAACCACCTCGTCCGCGAACTGGCGATCGAACTCGCGCCGCTGGTGCGGGTCAACGGCGTCGCGCCGGCGACTGTTGTGCAGGGAAGCGGCATGTTTCCCCGCGAGCGGGTGATAGCCTCGCTCGCCAAATATGGCATTCCCTTCGCGCCAGACGAGCCGTCCGAGGCGTTGACGGCGAAACTGGCGCAGTTCTACGCTGAACGCTCCCTGCTCAAACGAGCGGTGACGCCAGCCGATCAGGCGGAAGCCTTCTTCTTGCTGCTCAGCCAGCGGTTGCGACAGACGACCGGGCAGATTATCACAGTTGACGGCGGACTCCACGAGGCATTTCTGCGTTGATGGGGAACGGGCATGAGCGATCAGGCGCACATGCTGGCGGTCGATATTGGCGCATCCGGCGGTCGGGTGATGCTCGGACGCTGGGATGGAAGCTATATCGCACTGGAAGAAATCCACCGCTTCGCCAACGGCATGGTGGAGCGGGACGGTCGCCTGTTCTGGGATGTCAACCGGCTCTGGCGCGAGGTTCGGACCGGCATGCAGCAGTATGCAACGCAGGAGAACCAGGCGCTCCTCGTCAGTATCGGCATTGACACGTGGGCTGTCGATTATGCGCTGCTCGACGAGCATGGCGCGTTGATCGGCGACCCCTACGCCTACCGCGACTTGCGCACCGAGGGAATGGCAGAACTGATCGATGCCATTATTCCGTTGGAAGAACTGTACGAACGCACCGGGTTGCAACGTTTGCCGTTCAATACCCTGTACCAGTTGTATGCTGAGCGGAACGGTCCCCGGCTTGCTGCGGCAACGACGTTGTTGCTCATGCCCGACCTCTTTCACTACTGGTTGACCGGAGCGCGGGTAGCGGAATATACCAACGCCACCACAACCATGTTCCTCGATGCTCGCCAGCGGGTGTGGGCAACGGACCTGCTCGAACGTCTGGGGCTGCCGACGCGCATTCTACCCCCGCTGGTGATGCCCGGAACGCGCCTGGGTCCGCTGTTGCCGGAAGTTCAGCACGCCGTTGGACTGCACCGTCCGATAGAGGTCGTCGCTGTCGGAACCCACGACACTGCCAGCGCCGTGGCGGCCATTCCCGGTCTCGATGCGCACAGCGCGTACATCAGCAGTGGAACATGGAGTCTGGTCGGAATCGAACGCACGGCGCCGCTCATCAGCGCAGCAGCGCGCCAATTGAATGTCACGAATGAGGGTGGCGTCTATGGAACCTTTCGCCTGCTGAAGAATGTAAGCGGGCTGTGGCTATTGCAGGAATGCCAGCGGCGCTGGAACGAGGAGGGACGCCGGTTGACCTGGGATGAGATCATCGCACAGGCGGAGGCGGCGGCGCCGTTACGTTCGCTGATCGACCCGGACGCGCCAGAGTTTCTGGCGGTCGGCGACATGCCCGAACGCATCCGCGACTACTGCCGCCGCACCGGTCAGCCTGTCCCGGAGACGGTCGGCGAGATTGTGCGGTGCTGCCTGGAGAGCCTGGCGCTACGCTACCGCCAGGTGATCGAGGCGCTGGAACGACTCACCGGTCAACCGATCACGACGGTGCGGATCGTCGGTGGGGGCAGCCAGAACACGCTGCTCTGCCAGTTGACCGCTGACGCCTGCTGCCGTACTGTGGTCGCCGGTCCGACCGAGAGCACGGCGCTGGGGAACATCCTGGTTCAGGCGATTGCCTTGGGGTATCTGCCCAACCTGTCCGTAGCGCGCCAGGTTGTGGCAGCATCGATGCCACAGCGGGTGTACACGCCGCATCAGGGCAAAGCAAGATAGACATCGTCTCCATTCAACATCCGCTGTTTGTAATACCAGGTGGCGTTCAGTCAGACAAGATGTTTGCGCATTCGTGGCGCCAGGCGCAACGGTCCACGCACACCGGCAGGCGTGTCGGGGACGCATGACTCACCCGAAGGCGCAAAGGCGCAACGATGCGGGAAGAAATCCGGTATGCCATGCACGCATCAGCCCGGTGGAGGCGCGTGTCGAACGACTGCTGGAGCGTGGTATGATGTAAGGTGAATGATGTGCTGAAGAGCATCTCCATATGCCCGACGACGTGTTACGTCTCACCGACGTTGGTCTGTACTGTCCTGCTGGCGACTTCTACATCGATCCATGGCAGCCGGTGGCGCGCGCTGTGATTACCCACGCGCACAGCGACCACGCACGCCCCGGAAGCGCGGCATACCTGGCGACACGCGAGGGTGAGCGCGTGCTGCGCACGCGCCTCGGTGTGGAAGCGCATATTGAAACTCTGACGTATGGCGAAGCCGTTTCGATCAATGGCGTCGATGTCTCGTTCCATCCCGCCGGTCATATTCTGGGGTCGGCGCAGGTGCGTGTGGCGTATCGCGGCGAAGTGTGGGTGGTGAGCGGCGATTATAAAACCGAACCGGACGCGACATGCACACCGTTCGAGCCGGTTCACTGCCATACGTTCATTACCGAATCGACGTTTGGCTTGCCGATCTACCGCTGGTCCCCTCAAGAAAGCGTGCTGGCGCAGATCAATGAGTGGTGGCGGCGCAACCAGCAAGCAGGCAGAGCCAGCATTCTGTACGCCTATGCGCTCGGCAAGGCGCAGCGGCTGCTCGCCGGTCTCGACGCTGCCATCGGACCGATCTTCATCCACGGCGCACTCGTCCGTCTGACGGAAGACTACCGCGCAAGCGGCGTGTCGCTTCCGCCTGTCCGATACGTTGGCGAAGCGCCGCGTGGCTTCGACTGGTCACAGGCGCTGATCCTGGCGCCTCCTTCCGCACACGGCACACCATGGATGCGCCGCTTCGGCGTCGTCTCTACCGGCTTCGCGTCTGGATGGATGCGTATTCGCGGAACACGCCGCCGACGCGCCATTGACCGCGGGTTCGTCCTTTCCGACCACGCCGATTGGCCCGGACTGCTGGCAGCGATTGACGCGACCGGCGCCGAACGGGTATGGGTAACGCACGGATACGCCGCCGTGCTGGTGCGCTGGCTCCAGGAACACGGTCGTGACGCAGCGGCTGTTCAGACGCGCTTCGAGGGCGAGGCGGGGGATGGTTGAACGTTGAATGCGCACGTGGAAAGGTAAGATGGTTCTCGTAATCCTTGACCCTTATGTACACATTTGCACAACTCTACGCTGCTCTTGACGAGACCACCAAAACCAGCACGAAAGTCGAGGCGCTGACGCGCTACTTTGAATGTGCAGAACCGGCGGACGCCGCGTGGGCAATCTTCTTCCTCATCGGTCGGCGGGTGCGCCAGGCGGCGCCATTGCCGACGCTGCGCGCCTGGGCGGTTGATGCGGCTGGCATTCCCGACTGGCTCTTCGGCGAGTGCTACGATGCAGTCGGCGACTTTGCCGAAACGGTGACGCTGCTGCTGCCGGAACCTGGCGAGTGGTCGGTGGAAGTGGATCGGTCAGTTCTGCCGTTTAAGGGTCAGCAACCGCTCCACCGCTGGGTCGAGGAGGTGTTGATCCCTCTCCGTACCCAGGACGAAGTGAAGCAATGCGCGATTGTACGCGCAGTCTGGGCGACGCTTGGCGGAACCGAACGCTTTGTGTGGAACAAGCTGATCACGGGCACATTTCGGGTTGGCGTCTCCCAGCAACTGGTTGTGCGGGCGCTGGCGCGTGTTAGCAATGCTGATCCACCTGCCATTGCTCACCGCCTGATGGGTGAGTGGCAGCCAACCGCCGCCTTCTACCAGGGATTGCTGGCGCCCGAAACTACCGATGCCGATGTGAGCCGTCCCTATCCCTTCTGTCTGGCGCACCCGCTCGACGATCCGCCCGAAACGCTCGGTTCAATCGACGAATGGCAGGCGGAATGGAAGTGGGACGGGATCCGCAGCCAGGTGATCCGCCGCGCCGGGCAAACCTTTCTCTGGTCGCGCGGCGAAGAACTGATCACCGATCGTTTCCCCGAAATCGCGGCGATCGGTGCGTTGCTCCCCGATGGCGTTGTCATCGATGGCGAGGTTTTGCCGTGGAAAAATGGCGCGGTGTTGCCGTTCGCGCAGTTGCAGCGCCGGATCGGGCGCAAGAACCTGACGAAAGCCGTACTCGACGAGGCGCCGTCCGCGCTCCTCGCCTACGACCTGCTCGAACTCAATGGCATCGACGTGCGCGATCAGCCATTGGAGTGGCGCAGAGCGGAACTGGAGCGCCTGATTGCAACCTGTGCGCCGGGCAGTCAGGCGCTCCTGATTTCGCCGGTGGTCGCCGCCGTTGATTGGGACGACCTGGCAGCCCAGTGGGCCACCTCGCGCACGCGCAACGTCGAAGGTCTGATGCTCAAACGTCGCAGTTCACCCTACCATGTCGGCAGGGTGCGCGGCGACTGGTGGAAGTGGAAGGTTGCGCCCTACACCATCGACGCTGTGCTGGTCTACGCGCAGCGCGGCAGCGGCAAACGCGCCAGCCTCTACACCGACTACACGTTCGCCGTGTGGGACGGCGACCGCTTGATGCCATTCGCCAAAGCGTATTCCGGTTTGACCGATGAGGAGATCCTGCAGGTTGATGCATTCGTAAGACGAAATACTGTGGAAAAATTCGGACCGGTGCGCACCGTCACGCCGGAACTGGTCTTTGAACTGGCATTTGAGGGCATTCAGCGCTCGAGTCGTCACAAATCGGGGATTGCCGTTCGCTTCCCGCGTATTCTGCGCTGGCGGCATGACAAGCGTCCTGCCGATGCCGACACGCTGGAACGGGTGCGCGCACTCCTGCCGAAAGACTAATGAAGCTCTTCTATTCTGACACGTTCGTTCTTCCTTTGCCGGTGGGCCATCGTTTCCCGATTGTCAAATACGCCATGCTGCGCGAACGGGCATCGGCTGAGAGTCTCGGGGATCTGATCGTTCCTGAGTCTGCCGGCGATCGCGACATTCTGCGCGCTCACGCCGCTGATTATCTGCGTCGCATCACAACCGGCGCAATGAGCGACCGCGACATGCGACAGATCGGCTTTCCCTGGTCGCCACAACTCGTCGAGCGTTCACGGCGTTCGGTCGGCGCAACCATCGCTGCCTGTCGCGCGGCATTGAATGGCGATGGATTGGCTGCAAGCCTGGCAGGCGGCACCCATCACGCCTTCGCCGACCATGGCGAGGGGTATTGCGTCTTCAACGATTGCGTGATCGCAGCGCGCGCCATGCAGGCGGAAGGTCGCGTCCGGCGGGTTGTCATCATCGATTGTGACGTCCATCAGGGAAACGGGACTGCCGCCATCCTCGCCAGTGACGAGACCATTTTTTCGTTTTCGATCCACGGCGCCAGGAACTACCCGTTTCGCAAAGAGCGCAGCGATCTCGACATCGCACTCGAGGACGGAACAGGAGACGCCGCATACCTGGCGGCGTTGGAAGCAGGGTTGCGCCAGGCAATCGAGCGCAGCCGCGCCGACCTGGCAATCTACCTGGCAGGCGCCGATCCCTACGAATATGACCGACTTGGACGCCTGAAGGTGACAAAGGCCGGTTTACTGGAACGCGACCGGATGGTGCTCGATGCCTGTCGGCGCGCGGGCATCTCGCTGGCAATCACAATGGCTGGCGGGTATGCCCACAACATTGCCGATACGGTTGACATTCACATCGCTACATTGCGCCTGGCTGTGTCGATGACCGGTTGACCTGCATCACGGAAAAGCGGGGAGCGAGGGATAACCGCGTATCGGAGCGAATCCAATCCGTCCTATGCTCCCTGGCGTCGCTGGCGCTGATATGCGCGCACCACGCGCTCGACCAGCCGTTCCGGGTCGCCGTCGAGCGCCACATCCAGCCGCGCCTGCAATCCCTCGCCGAGGTGCGCTGCCAGCCGCCGACGCACCGGCGGCGCCAGGTTGCGCCGCTGGTCGAGAAAGTCGTGCAGGAGGGCATAATCGTTAGGCGTGAGCGCACTCACATCGATCAGATCCGTCGTATCGCCGGATGACGGCGGAAGGTCTCGCTCCACGCTGTTGACCAGGCTCTCCAGGGTGACATCGGCACGTTCACGCACCACCAGCGTGCTGGCGGCAAGATCGCCCAACCGCCGCGCCCGTCCATCGATGAACATCGCAATCACACCAATGCCGTACAGAAATGGCAGGAAGTCCACAATCCTGATCAGATTGCGAATGATCGATCCCGTGACCGTAATCGGACGTCCCCCTTCCGATACAACCCGCAGCCCGATCAGCCGCTTGCCGGGGCTTTGACCATTCCAGGTCAGCTCAAAGGCGATGTAGTATCCCCACAGAATGGCAAAGCCCAGCGCAACACCAATTGCAGTGACAACGCTCTCGGCGGCATCGGTGATGCCAGCGACCTGCGCTAGTGTGAAGAACAGCGCCGTCTCCGCCAGAGCGATCAGCGTGCTATCGACAATTGCCGCCAGCAACCGTGAACCGATCCCGGCAACATCGTAAGCCAGTTCGATCTGTTCTGGAGTCTCAATAATATAGTCGCCAGAAGTCATTGATCTGCTCGCTCTTGTGGATATATACTCAATAGCAAATGATGCCCATATCACGAGTGAGCGCCAGAAAACCCGGATTGCTGCGCGAAGCCGGAGCGAACCAATAATGCCTTACTCAATAAGAGCAGGCAATCCGAGCGCTCCCATTATACACCTTCAGCATAATAGACGCAGTATCATCAGCATGTTCAGAAAGGATGCGCAACCTATGCGAGCCGGGCAGCGATTGATGCTTCTGGTTATTGCGCTCTTTGCCTGCGTCATTCCGGCGGCGAGCGCTTCCCCTGCTCCAGCGCAAACTCCTGCATTGTGGTACGACGAGGCGCAGACCGTTTACCTCAGCAACCTGACGCGACGCGCCAACGGCCTCCCTCCGCTGCGCTGGAACCGTCAGTTGACAGCGGCTGCGCGCTGGTTCGCGTGGGATTCGACCTAGAGCCTGTTATGCACTTCAGAGATAAACGTGGTATGATTTTAGCGTGACACGTCAACCCTATCCAAGCGATGTGAGCGACGAGGAGCGGGCCTTCGTCGCTTCGACAGGCTCAGGCGCCGCGCTCCCTCCCTGACCTTCATGACCGAAGACGCCCCTCAGCGCAACCACGCGCTGCGCCCCCCCGCCCCCCCCTGCCCCCCCCTTTCCCCCCCCCTGCGGGGGGGCAGGGGGGGGCGATTGCATCGTCCGCGCTTCGGCAGGCTCAGCGCATCGCACGGGAGCGCCCTGGCGCATGATGCCCAACGATCCGCCGCCGTGGTACACCGTCTATCAGCAAACCCAGCGCCGGCTGAAGGCCGGGGTCGTTGCAACGCTCGTCCATGATCTGCGCGCGCCCCCCCTGCCCCCCCCAGGGGGGGGGAAAGGGGGGGCGGCAAGATCCACGTGGCTGAAGCGGTTCATTACCTTTATGCTCGAAAGTACATAACAGGCTCTAGGCACTCTGCCTGCTCTGGTTGCCTAACCCGAACTCACGTTAGTATAATATCGTTCTCGGCTCTCGATTCTCGGTTCTTGGTTCTCGGTTCTTGGTTCTCGGTTCTTGGTTCTTGGTTCTTGGTTCTCGGTTCTTGTCACTCCTCTTGTGTTGCGGTAGAATACGACGTACTA